>JAEUQE010000285.1 GCA_016789785.1 Bryobacterales bacterium | reverse complement strand
GGCTTGATACGCAATCGGCGATGTTGCGTTCCGGACAGCCGTTGGAGGTCGAGATTCGCTCGCGGCAGCAGGACCTGGGAGGAGCGCTTGCCATCGAGTTCGGCGGGCGGACACGTGTTACGCGTGCAGTGCGCCTTGAGAAAGGCATGGCGGCTGTTACCGTCCCTTATGACCCCGCCTTTCAGGGAGAAGGCGTGGTTCGCTTCCTCTCCTCGACCGGCGTCGCGGTGCGTAAGATCCTATATCCCTCAAACACGACGCTCCAAGTTTCTGTTCAACCGGACAAGGCGACTTACCGTCCGGGCGAGACGGCGGCGCTGACGCTGCTTGCCCGGGATGGTTCGGGACCCGTAGAGGCTGCATTCGGGATCGCCGTGGCCGATGATGCGATGTTTCTGGTAGGCGGGCGGGACAGAAACCGGGTTGCCGCCGGCAGCTTCGTCAACGCATTCATGGCGACATCCGTGCGAGTCGACCCTCCTAAGGAACTGGAAGTGGCGGGACTCACCGCCGCCGCCTTGAAACGGATCGATCCGGCGCGAATCGATGGGGATCTTTCGTTGGTGGCGGAGGCTTTGTACCCGTCCGAGCAAGAGGGTCCGACTTACTCGAGTCAGGTTGTCCTTCTCTACGGGAAAGCAGCGCACCAGGGTCTTGCGCGTGTGATTCAGCGTTTGGACGATCATTTTGTTCGCCACGGAAACTACCCGCGTGATGAGGAGGCTCTCTCGCGCATTGTCGACCCTCATTCTTCCGGGAGGCTGGCATCCGGCATGTTGGACCCCTGGATGCACGAGTACATGGTTCGCTTCTCCACTGAGGGCGCTTACGATTCCACCGAATTCCTGAGCGCTGGTCCCGACAAGCGGTTCGGCACGGACGACGATTTCGTGGCGGCGAGTGTGAGCCGGGAATGGTTCCACGCCCACGCGGCTGTCATGCGGCATGCGCTGGAAGCGACGCCCGATTACCCCGCGACACCGGCTGAGTTTGTCTCCAAACTCAAACAAGCCGGTCTCGATTTCGGGGTTCTTCGCGACCGGTCAGGCGAACCTTTGCGAGTCACTGTGGATCAAGGCGGGCCGCGGAGGAATATCCAGATCTGGAGTAACGGAGCCGACCGGTTGCCCCGGACCGGCGATGACTTCGTAGTCACTGGCTTCTCCGGAAGTTATGCCGGAAACTTGATCCGCGGAATGACGCGCGCCCTGGAAGGGGCTTCCGATTACCCGGAAACAGCCGCGCAGTTACAAAACTTACTATCTTCCGCAAAGGTCTTTCCTGCCCGGGAAGTGGATCCATGGGGAAAGCCTTACCGGACAGAGATCGAAACGCAAACTGGCGCCATCTCCGTCCCCACTTTCTATACCTACGCCCAGTACGGCGGGGCGCCCGAGCGCCGGCAAGGATCCCATCAGGTTCAGCGGATTGCCGTGAAGGTCAAACTTGTCTCCAACGGACCCGATCGAGTTCCGGGAACGGGCGACGATATCGTGCTCACGTCGATCCGCCGGCAAACCGACAAAGCCCTCCGCACCTCGGTGCGGCCGGTCGAGCGCGGAAGGCTCATGCCGGGGATCGCTGCTGGACGCATTGCCGGCGAAGTGCGGGATGTTGCCGGCGGTGCAATTCAGGGAGCGGAGGTGTGGGTGGGTGACCTGCTCTACACGCACACGGACGCATCGGGCCAGTTCGCTGTCCCGGACATTGCGGAGGGGCGGCATTCGGTGACTCTCTCGGCTCCAGGCTTTCAACGGCATGTGGTGGCTGGCGTTCCGGTGCACAAGGACCAAGTGACTCGTGTCGATTCGAGGCTCGAAACGGCGCCGCTCTCCCAGACCATGGACGTGGAGGAGCCTGCTCCCAAAATGTACTTGGGCGGGGACGGAGATCCGGACGAAGACACGGACGAAGACACGTACGAAGATCTGGAGGGAACTTACACGCCCCGTGTACCGGACTACTTTCCAGACACTCTCTACTGGGCCCCGGAAGTAGTCTCCGGCGCCGAAGGACGAGCGGTTGTGAAATTCGAAGTTCCTGCTGCAAATGGCGCCTTTCGCGTGACTGTCAGTGGCGCCACCGCGGATGGGCGCCTGGCAGAGACAAGGTCCCGTATCTCCATTGTTCAGCCATTTCTTGCGACTTTTGATCTGCCGGCGATTCTTACAGCCGGCGACACGATTGAGATACCGGTGCAGGTGCGGAATGATCTGGATCGGAGTCAGCAGGTTACTCTCGAGGTGGGCGCCACTCCGGCTCTTGAAGCCTCCACCGCGCCTCTGTTGGTACCGGCATCCGGCAGGTCGGAGACGGTGGTCCGCCTGCGGGCCGCGGCTGCCGAACCGTCCGGCGAACTGAAGGTGGCTGCGAAGTCAGCGTCACACGCCTATCAGGCCGTGAGGCCTTTCACGATTCATCCCGATGGGGAACCGGTCACGCAGTCTATCTCAGGGCAGCTTACGCCGGCCGCGCCAATGCGTGTGGAATTGGATAAGAATGCGATGGCCGGCACACTTCGCGCCGAACTGCATCTGGATCCCACACCGTTGGAGAAGGTGTTTGATGCACTCGATGGCATGCTTAAGCTTCCCGCCGGGGATACGGCGGAAACGATCCTGTCCTCTTACTCAAATCTGAGCGTGTTGCGAACTCTGCGCGAATCCAGCGTCTCTCACGCGGGGCTGGAGTTACGCGCCCGGGAATTCCTGACCAGTGGTTACTCCCGTCTCCTTACTTTTCAATCCTCGCATGGTGGGTTTCGTGGCGGACGGGGAGCGTTTTCGCAGGGACCGAATGTGCCACTTACAGTCAAGGCTGTTACATTTCTGCGGGAGGCTCGTGCCTTTGTCACGGTGGACGACCGGGTTCTGCGCAATGCCATCGGCTGGCTTGCCAGACAGGAAGCCAAACCTGGAGAGCGCGGAGGACTTACGCTCCTCGCTCTCGAAGAAGCTACGCGCAAACCGTATGGAACGACAGTTACGGATTGGAAGGATCTGGCCGGGCGGACCGGCGTGGACGATCCCTACGGCCAGGCTGTTCTGGCTCTGGCGGCGATTCAGGCAAAGGACCGTGAGATCGCCAGCCAGGCTGTGAATCGGCTCCGCGCGCTCGCCAAGACGGGGTATGGCCAAGCGTATTGGCCAACGCCGGCAGCGATTCCGGCCGGCAGGGATGAACCCAATGGGCCTGGGCTCGCGACGGCACTGGCGGTCAAATCGCTGCGGCGGTGGAAGAAGTGGACGGGCGGTGACGATTCGCTTTCTGAATTGATCGACCAGGGCTTCCGGTATCTCATGGTGGGCCGTTCGGAAAGACATCATTGGTCCCAGGATCCCGTGACCTTACTTACTCTGGAGGCGCTTTTGGAGGAACTCCATCCGGGTGGTGACTCAGCAGCCGGAACCGTGCAGATCTTTGTCAACGGGCAGCCCGCCGCGGCGATTCCAATTTCCGGCCAGCCAGAGAAACGAAATTCCAAGCCGATCGACCTGACCCACCTGCTAAGAACAGGGCAGACGAACGAAATTACTGTGAAATCGCCACCGGGGTGGGCTGGCGTGTCCGCGAAAGTGACTGCGCACTGGTACAGGCCTTGGCAATCGCCCGCGGCGGCGGACGGGTTCTCCGTAAGTTACAGTGCGACGTCGACGGTGCTCCACCAACCGGTGCGGTGCAACGTGAAGGTGCCGGCGACGGTTAGCGGAACCACGATTGTGGAGGTGGGGCTGCCGCCCGGCGCGCAATTGGACGACGCCGCGATTCGAGAGATGATGTCCGATGATGGGTCGGGCATGCAGTCGTACCAACTGCACCCCGATCGCGTGGAGTTCATTCTCAATGCCAGTGGCAAGACGGAGGAGTTCAGTTTCACGTTCCGTCCGCGGTACCGGATGCGCGCAAAGAGTGGTTACTCCGTGGCTTACTCCAATTGGAACCACGAGAAGCGCACCGTGTTGCCGTCCACGTTGTTTGTCGTGAAGTAGCATTTTTCGGGTTCCAGCGGCACGTACACGGCAACGCAAACTTCAGTCCGCGGTTATGTGTGGGCCGGGCTCAGGGCCGGCGAGTGGATCACCATGTTTGTGATCGACCGCGTCCTGCACCGAGATGAGTCTGTCTACTCTCGGCGCGGCAGGCTTACAGTAACTCCGTTGGGCAGAAGGAACTGGTAACGCAGCCTTCAGGCTGCCGCCTCGACACTCCTGTCGAGGCCCGTGCTCAGGGCCGGCGAAGCGCCCCTGGCCGGATCATAAGCGCTCGGCCACCACTACAGTTCCGCTTGATTCGCCTTCACCATGTTTGTGATCGACGCGGCAGAGATCGCACATTTTCGTTCACCTCGCCCTGCACCGAGATGAGTCTCGGTGCGGCAGGCTGAAGCCCTGCGTTACCATGTACCACCTCTGGAGGCCGAAGAAATTTCCAAACAGGAACTCGCGAAACAGGCTGAAGAGGCCGACAGGTGTACCGCCTCTGGAGCCCGAAAAATGTCGAGACTCCAGATCCCGGTGCGGCCCGGATGGCTTTCTCCCCATCTCACTTGCACCCGGAAACCTCGCGACTGCGCCCCAATCGCGTGTGCGCCGCAGTCAGGGCCGGCGGCTTTCCTGTAGAATATGGGCAAGCCGTCATGCCCATCCCCGTCCTCCTGATTCTTGGGATATTCGCCTACACCGCCGCCGCAGGCCCCGCGCACGCTGCCGTCGAATTCAATCGTGACATCCGGCCCATTCTGTCCGACCGTTGCTTCGCCTGCCACGGCCCGGACTCCGCCAATCGCAAGGCGGGGCTGCGTCTCGACCAGGAGGCCGAGGCCAAGGCTCAACTCCGCAAGAAATTCCCGATCGCCGGTGGCGACCCGGCGCGCAGCGAGGTGTATCTCCGGATCACGAGTAAGAACCCCGCGCTTCGCATGCCGCCGTCCTACGCGGGCCACGCGCCCCTTTTGGAGAAAGAAGTAGCACTCATCCGGCAGTGGATTGAAGAGGGCGCGCCGTGGCAGAAACACTGGTCGTTTCTTCCACCCGTGCGTCCGGCGGTGCCGTCGAACGCCGGGCGGGGTAGCAACGCCATTGATGCTTTCATCGCCGCGCGGCTGAAGAAAGAAGGTCTGCGCCCCGCGCCGGAAGCCGCGAAGTCCACATTACTGCGGCGCGTCACACTCGATCTGACCGGCCTTCCCCCGACACCGCAGGAAGCCGAGGCGTTTCTCCATGACCAATCGCCGGCAGCCTATGAGCGCGCCGTGGACCGTTTGCTTGCCTCGCCCCGCTACGCCGAGCGAATGGCCATTCGCTGGCTCGAAGCCGCCCGTTATGCCGACACCAATGGTTACCAGAGCGACGGTGTGCGCGACATGTGGCGATGGCGTGATTGGGTGATCGACGCGTTTCATCGCAACAAACCCTTCGATCAGTTCACGATCGAGCAGATCGCGGGCGACATGCTTCCGAATCGGACCCGCGACCAGCGGATCGCCTCGGCGTTTCATCGCAACCATCGCACCAATGCCGAAGGCGGAATCGTGGAGGAGGAATTCCGCACCGAATATGTCGCCGACCGCGTGGAAACCACCTCCACCGTCTGGCTGGGACTTACGATGGGTTGTTCCCGCTGTCACGACCATAAGTACGATCCGCTTACTCAACGTGACTTCTATTCCATGTTCGCATTCTTCAATAACGTGCCCGAACGTGGTCTCGTCTATAACTTCGGCAACGAGGAGCCGTTCATTCCAGCGCCTCTGCCCGAGCATGAGCGGAAGATGGCGGAGCATACCACGCGCCTCAACCAGGCCGAGAGGGAATGGAACGCTTTGCGCGACTTACTCGCGGCGAAGCAGACGCGGTGGGAGAAGAAAGCCCGTAAACTTGGCGACTGGAAGCCCGCGGGAGCCGTGCTGCACCTCCCGCTCGACGATGCCGGCAAAAGCGGCCTCCCCACGGAGCCCGGCAAAATGGGCAATGCCGTGCGCTTCGATGGCAAGCGCGGGATCGAAGCAGGACTCAACGTTGCAAAGTTCGATTTCAAGGATCCCTTTACGCTCGCCGCCTGGATTAAGCCGGAGTCGCTGAACGGAACCATCGCTTCCCGCGCGGAGGACTATTGGGAGGGCGAAGGTTACACGTGGTTTCTGCATGAAGGCAAACTCCGCCTCCACTCCACGCGCCGCTTCACCGATATCAGCCTCCGTATTGAAACCGTGGAGCCGCTCCCGATGGGTGAATGGCAGCACGTCGCGATCACTTACGACGGGTACCGCAAAGGCGCCGGCGTGCGCATGTATGTCAACGGTGAATCACGCGAATTGAAAGCCGATTTCGACGAGCTCACTTACCCCTACGGCCCGAAACAGCCCTTCCGAATCGGAATCGGGGCGGGGGAAAAGTACCGTTTCCGAGGACTGATTGACGATGTTCGCGTCTATAACCGGCCGCTCACTTCGGAGGAAGCGTCCACTCTGCCGTTACTCGAAACACTCGGAGAGTTGGTGAGAATTCCGGAGGCCAGCCGCACCGGAGCGCAACGCAATAAGATCCATCTCGCGTTTCTGGACAAAGGCGCTCCCAAGAAAGTCCGGGCGGCGCTCGCCGCTCTCCGGAGCGAACGTCAGGCCTGGCGTAAATACTACGATTCGATTCCCACCGTGATGGTGATGAAAGAGAACCCGTCGCCTCGCGAGACGTTCATTCTAAAGCGTGGCGCCTACGACGCCCCCGGCGACCCCGTCTCCGCCGCCATTCCCGCCGCACTGCCCGGCTGGAAGCCCGAATGGCCGAAGAACCGCCTTGGCCTTGCCCAGTGGCTGGTGGACCGGTCAAATCCGCTTACTGCCAGGGTGATCGTGAACCGCTACTGGCAGATGCTGTTCGGCACTGGGTTAGTCAAAACCGGCGAGGATCTCGGTTCGCAGGGAGAATGGCCGGTGCATGGTGACTTACTGGACTGGCTCGCCGTCGAGTTCATGGAGTCGGGCTGGAATGTCAAGGGAATTCTGAAGACCATTGTGATGAGCGCGGCGTACCGGCAGGACTCGAAAGTCACTCCTGACTTACTCCAGCGTGATCCCGAGAATCGCCTTCTGGCTCGCGGTCCGCGGATCCGGCTGCCGGCGGAAATGGTGCGCGATCAGGCGCTGGCGGCCTCCGGACTGCTGGTTGAGCAGGTGGGCGGGCCGTCCGTGAAGCCGTATCAGCCGCCCGGGCTCTGGCAGGAGCTTTCCGGTGGGAAATACACGGAGGACAACGGTCCCGGCCTGTACCGCCGCAGCCTCTACACTTACTGGCGCCGGACCATCGCCCCTCCGTCCATGATCAATTTTGATTCGCCCACGCGGGAAGGCTGCACCGTTCGCGAAACGCGCACCAACACCCCGCTTCAGGCGCTGAATCTGATGAATGACGTGACCTATCTGGAAGCGGCGCGCAAGCTTGGCGAGCGCATGGCGAAGGAGGGTGGATCGAATCCGCTGGCCTATGGGTTTCAACTGGCGGTCGGGCGCTCACCCTCCGGCGACGAACTCGCGGTACTCACGCGCGCCCTGGAGAAGTTCCGTGCGCGCTACTCCCGGGACAAGGCCGCCGCCTCCAAGTATCTCGCACAAGGGGCATCGTCTCGCGACAAGTCCATTCGACCGGCGGAACTGGCTGCTTATGCGAGCGTCGGCAGCATGCTGCTCAATCTGGATGAGTTTGTAACCAAGGAGTAACTCCCATGCGCACACCCGGCGAATCAAGAGCATCTGCTTCCCTCCTCACCAGGCGTTACTTCTTCGGACGCGCCGCTACTGGCCTCGGCATTCCGGCACTCGCATCCCTGCTCAGCCCGGCGGCTCAGGCTCGCGAGGGCGGACTCCCCGGCCTGCCGCACATCGCTCCCAAGGCGAAGCGCGCCATCTATCTGTTTCAATCCGGCGGCCCGTCGCAAATCGAACTCTTCGAAAACAAGCCGGAACTGAAGAAACACGAGCGCAGCGAACTTCCGGAGTCTGTGCGCATGGGGCAGCGCCTCACTGGTATGTCGGCGACGCAACTGAGTCTGCCGGTGGTACCCTCGCGCTTTCCCATCGCGCAGCGCGGCTCCAGCGGGGCCTGGGTAAGTGACTTACTGCCGCACACTTCGAAAATCGCGGATGACCTCTGCTTCGTCAAGTCGGTGCATACCGAAGCCATCAATCACGACCCGGCAGTTACTTTCTTCCAGACCGGTTCGCAGATCGCCGGCCGTCCGAGCATCGGTTCGTGGCTTGCCTATGGCCTTGGCGCCGACACCAAGGATCTGCCGGCTTTCGTCGTCATGATCTCGCCAGGCCAGGGTGGTGGCGGCCAACCTCTCTATGACCGGCTTTGGGGCAGCGGTTTCCTGCCCACGCGCTACCAGGGCGTGAAGTTCCGCTCTGTGGGCGACCCGGTGCTGTATCTCTCCAACCCCGCCGGTTTCGACCGCGAGGACCGGCGCACTTATCTCGATGCGCTCGGCGAACTGAATCAGAAGCGGCTTGCCGAGGCTGGTGACCCGGAGATCGCCACGCGCATCGCGCAGTATGAAATGGCGTTCCGCATGCAGACCTCGGTGCCTGAACTTACTGACTTATCGAAGGAGCCGCAGTCCACCTTCGATCTTTATGGCGCCGATGCGCGCAAGCCGGGTACTTTCGCGGCGAATTGCCTGCTGGCGCGGCGTCTGGCCGAGCGCGGCGTGCGGTTCATCCAACTGTTTGATCGCGACTGGGACCATCACGGTGGCCTTCCGAAAGGCTTGCCGAAGAAGTGCCGGGACACGGATCAGGCGGCCGCCGCGCTGGTGACGGATCTGAAGCAGCGCGGCATGCTCGACGAGACCCTGGTCATCTGGGGCGGGGAATTCGGGCGCACCGTCTATTGCCAGGGACGCCTCACCGATGAGGACTACGGCCGCGACCACCACCCGCGCTGTTTCACGGTCTGGATGGCCGGTGGTGGAATCAAGCCCGGTATCAGTTATGGCGAAACGGACGACTACAGTTACAATATCGTTAGTAATCCTGTGCACGTCCACGACTTACAAGCGACCATTCTCCATTGCCTGGGCGTCGACCACACCCGGCTCACTTACCGCTACATGGGCCGCTACTTCCGCCTCACGGACGTCCATGGGCACGTGGTGAAGGACATCCTGGCGTGAAGGCCTTCCGGCCACTGATTAAGACGAACGAGAGGGGCGGTTTACCAGTCCGGACCCGCTTGATTGGCTGTCATGGCAGAACGGCAATGACGAAGACAAGGAGCGGTTCCAGGAGTTCATCAGCGCCCCGCAGAGCTTCAACAAGCACGTTTACGCCCGAAACAACCCACTGAAGTATGTCGATCCGGCGGTTGAGGACTTCGAACTCGCAGTAACCTTCAAGGGGTGGACCTTGAGGTTCGTCAGATACGGCAATGTTGTCGTTCGTAATACTGCTGTGAAGAGTGATAACAAGCGCACTTGGGGGCACTTGGGGGCAGGCCGTCAAGGACCTGTTTAGCAAATCTGTTACGGATCGGCATCAGCTCAAAGACCAGCAGAGAAACGCCCTGATCGAAAGGTGGCTACTCCGACAAGAGGGAAAGAGTGTTCCGGAGCCGGAGTAAAGATGGAGCACGAAGGACTTTTTGGGGCGAACTGCCCGTGGGGCGTCGGAATTTGGGGTGGATCCTGGTTCCAGCCGCCGTCGCGACGTGGCAACACGCGGCGACGAAGTTGGTGTCAGATCCCTACCGGCTCCGGCGACAGACGCC
>JAEUQE010000284.1 GCA_016789785.1 Bryobacterales bacterium | reverse complement strand
TTGGAGGGCCCCAAGACAGAGGACGCTAGTCACTAAATTCCCATGCCAGGTGTCTCAAACCCGTTGACACGCGCCGGGCTACGGCCTGGTGGTCGCGGGTGTGGACAACTTCGCCGTGACCAATAATAGCTCCACTGCAGTGCACTCCGGCGCACCACTTGGCGCCGGCTGCGGTCAGGGCGTGAATGCACCCTTGGCGTTCCTGAAACAGCCCAGCACCTCGGCGGGTACCTTCCAGGCAGAGTTCGTCGACGGGTCTGCGGAAGCGGTTCTCAATCTCGGACCCAGTGGCCCCCAATCCAACTATGCTCAGTTCGTCTCGCAGACAGTACCAACAACGATGATCGCAGGTCAGTTCTACAACGTGACGATTGCGTTTAAGAATACCGGCGCTCAATCCTGGAGCGGCGGCGGCTCCTATCCTCACAGGCTCGGATCACAGAACCCTCAGGATAACCTCATCTGGGGCGCAACGAGACGGGAGTTGGACGCTGGGGAGACTATTCAGCCGGGACAAACCAAAACTTTCTCGTTCCAGGTTGCGGCACCGACAAATGCCGGGTCCTACCAATTCCGGTGGCGCATGGTCCAAGAGAGTGTCATGTGGTTTGGCGAATACACTCCGAATGTACAGATCACAGTTGCCCCGCCGCAGAATCTTGATCCGATCGGCTATCTGGACTGGATCACAGCGGATGGCGTTGCGCACGGGTGGTCTTATGACCCGAATTCATCGACCTCCTCCAATCACGTTGTGTTCTACGTTGATGCGACAAAGGACACGGGTGCACCAGTAGCTTCCTTCGCAACTGACGTTCTTCGCTCCGACGTGAACGGGTACCATGGAGTCAGTGGTACGCACGGGTATGACTGGATTATTCCAGATGGGTACCGGAATGGCCTTTCCCACCAACTGAGGGTGTATGGAAAAGACCTCCAGACCGGAAGCCTGACGGAACTAACTGGGTCCCCAAAGGCGTTTTCGCTGGCGTACTCGAGCCAAGCGCCGCTTGGGTACCTTGATTGGATTACTCCTGACGGCACTGTACATGGCTGGTCCTTCGATCCGGACTCTTCGACGCAGTCGAACGAGGTGGCTATTTACATTGACGGCACGAATTCCTCGGGCACCGCAGTTGCCACGATCGCGGCAAACGTCTTTCGCGCCGACGTGAACGCCTTTTACGGTATTCTTGGGAATCATGGCTATGATTGGCCCATTCCGGTGGAATACCGCAATGCAATGCCCCATACCGTTCGCGTCTATGGAAAGGACATCCAGACGGCTTCACTAACTGAACTGGTTGGATCTCCGATGGCCTTCACTCTGGGGTCGGCGAATCAGAATCCACTTGGTTACTTCGATTGGATCACATCTGAAGGTGTGGCGCACGGCTGGTCGTTCGATCCGGACTCTTCATCACTGCCGAATCAAGTCGTAATTCTGATTAACGGATCTGAAGTTGCAAGATTTGACACCAACGTCCTGCGCCCGGATGTCAACTCGTTCTACGGGATTACTGGGGCTCACGGATATGACTGGCAAGTGCCGCTCCCATATCGGAATGGGGCACTACACACCATGCGGATCTATGGTGTCGATAGGCAGAGCGGAAACATGGTTGAGCTAGTTGGCTCGCCAAAGACATTCTCGCTGAACTGAGATGGTTCACCCGCGTTGCTTGAAGTTGGCAGGTAGGACCGCTTCGGTTCTGGCCAGCACTGCGAGCGGAATCATTCTGCGTTCTGCACCGGCCAAGTTCGCCGGATGTGTGGTACTCTGCTTCAGTGATTCATGGCGAGGCGATCCTATGATTCAGGGCTGTGCCGCGTGAGATCACCCATGCTCGCGGGGACCTTCGCAGCCCTATTAGTGTTTTCCTGGCAGTCATTACTCGTTTCCCGCGTTCACAATGGCAACCCGACCATCTTGTTCTGTACGGGGAGTACGGTGGAGGTTCCCGCCGATGCCGCGGCAGGGTTGGCGCGATCGTCCGACGCCCGTGGATACGACGGGCAGTTCTACCGGTTGATTGCGCGGGATCCCGTCTTCGCGCGGGGCTGGCAGCGGTATGTGGACGACCCGAGACTTCGGTATCGCCGGATCCTTGTCCCGTCGGCGGCATTTGTTCTTGCCCTTGGCCAGGACGCGTGGATTGACGGCGCGTACGTGGCGTGTATCTTGTTCTCGATATTCCTTGGGGTTTATTGGACCGGGCGGTGGTTCACGCGGCAAGGGAGGAGCGGAGCGCTGGGGCTCACGTTCTTGCTCGTGCCGGCGACCCTGACTTCGATGGATCGAATGCTCGTCGATGGGCCGCTGTGCGCATTGTTTGCTGGTTACGCATTGCGAATCGCCGAGAAGAGGCCTGCGTGGGGAATCGTAACTTGTGCGCCGTTGGTGAGAGAAACCGGCGTATTCCTGGCGATTGCATCATTTCATGCGGAGATACGCTTGGGGAATTGGAGACGTGCACTTATCGTTGGCCTGACTCAAATTCCGGCGCTCTGCTGGTTCGCGTTTGTACAGGCAAACACACCGCCTTCCGGAGCCTCCGAGATATTCTCCCGGCCGGCGATCGGGCAGATCGAGAGGCTTCTGTCACCCCGGAGCTATCCGTTCCCGAGAGCGAGCGAGTTGCTGTTTCAGACGGTTGATGTTCTGGCGGTAGGGTCTTTGATTGCGAGTGTTGCGTTTGGGATCTGGCTCTTAGTGCGGCTCAAGGGAACCCTTTTCACTTGCTGCGGGCTGTTTGCGTTGTTAGGGATCGCGTTGGGCGGCAGCACTCATCTTGCCGAAGCGTACGGTTTCTCTCGCCCTGTGTCGCCGTTGTTGCTTGTGTTGCTGATGCAGGGTCTGCTGAAGAGGAATTGGGCGATGGTCCTTGCGCCACTAGGGATGACGCTTGCTGTCAGCTTGAGTATCGCTTATCAAGCGGTGCTTGTACTGCGGACACTTTGATCCATCTCGAATTCGTTTGAATGTTGGGATAATGAGTGGCTTTTGTAGTTTGCCGTTCGTCGAGGGACGGCAAGCGCTATCACTTGAACCTGTGTGCGTAACCATGGAGCGCCCATAGTGATAGCCCTCATTTTTCATTTTCGCCTTTCCCCGACCTCCTCAAAAATCAAAAATCCAACTAACACTAACCCGCTGTCCGCAAAGCACTTCCAAGTTTGTACACAACCCCCCTCCCACAATCCCTGGGAGATTGAGGCCATTCCCCGTCTCCTCCAAACCCAATCCATGCAATCACTTCCGTCAATCCCCATCACCCCAATCGGGAATCCTTCCCGTCACCCCCGGACATTCGCGCCGTCGCCTCCCAAAAAAAACGCCGGCGAGGATCACTCGCCGGCTCTCGGAGGTTTTCAAGGGGGAAGTAACTCAGGTTAACCCGCAGCAAACTTACTGTCCGGCAGCCGGCACATTCGCGCGATCCGCAATATTCCGGTGATATGCGGCCCACTCGAAGGACTCCCTGGAAGCCCGCCGAGCCTGCATCGCGAGGCTGCTTTCGCGCATTTCCTGGCCCCGTGCCATCGACGGCCACTTATGCTGCATTGCGTTGTAACCCTGCTTGTCGCGCAATTCGTTGGCGCGTTGCTCGTGCGTGACAGCCTTCTTCTCGAAGTAACGGGACTGCACGTCATACTCCTTGGCCACCGCGAGATGCTGCTCCGGCGTCTGTGCGGACTTCGCCATCGCGGACAGTTCCTTCGCATCCATCGGCTTCGGCTCCACGGGCTCAGCGGCTGCGGCGAATACGGCCGAGGCGGCCAGCGCGACTACCAATCTCATCCAGGTTTGCTTCACGGTGTGTTCTCCTGAAACCAGGATGCGATGAGTGGCCCACTGTCTGGTATCCGAAAAAATACGGATTCGTACAGACGCCGCCGCGGCCCGCGCCACACGGAGCATCACGGCTGAATGGACATGGCAGGTTCCAATAAGATGCGCGCCGCCCACTTACTCAAACCCTTGCCCATCGCCGCTTCCACCCGGGAGGCAAACTGCCGCAGATCACCTTTGAGCAATTGACGCAATTCTACCGCCAGCACGGGTTCCATCTGCCCGGCATCGGCGGACAGCAACTCAAACACACGCTCCAGCGCTGCCCGGTCGGGGATGTGGAAGATCAGCACCGCATCGCCCACCGCGCGTTCCGGCCCATCCGACGGAGCGTTGCGGATACGTCCATTCACGTAGAGCGCCGATGACCCGCCGCCATCCAGGTTGATCGCTTCCTTCGCACCCAACGAAACCAGCACCGCTCCCAGTTCATCCAGACGCATACCCGCCGAAATCGCCTGCCGTCCGTCGAGCGTCACAAACAGCAGATTGCCGTCCTGCTGAATCGCCACCGCCGTGCGAGGATGGCGTTGGAACAGGTGGCTGAAGTTCTCAAGGGTCACGCCCGCGACGGCATCGCGCACGATCCGGGGACCCGCGCCCAGTGCATCGATCGCCGTGCAGCCGCCTTCCAGGGGCGCCAGGTCCGCCTCAATGCGCACCAACTCGCCCGCACGCAGATTTGTCCGCATCCATGCCGCGCCAGTGCCCGCACCCGAAAGCACGTTCCCATCCGGAGGAATCTCCGCGTTGCCTGCGCCATCCTCCACGCGCAGAATGCGCCCATCGCGATCGAGGATCGCCTCCACACCGGGGCCGGCCGTGGTCAGCGTGCGCGGTCCCAGGCTGGGCCGGTACAGCACAATCTCCTGCGCCCCCCGAGCCCGGTTGATTCCGGCAAGATTGAACGCCGCGCCGCTTGCCGCCACCACGCGCCCGCGATAGTTGTACACGCTGATGCGCAGTTGTTCCACGCCGTCCTGATCGGCGCAGAACGCGAGCGAGGTGCGATTTGTGCCCACCGCCCATACTTCGCCGTCGAACTGATAGACACTCGACGACGCACCCGTGTAAGTCCCTGAAGTAACAAAGTAACCGCCATTTACCGCCGCGATCGCGCCATAGCGCCGGGCCAGGCTCGAAGGCGTCTCCAGCCCGATGGCGCGGTCTCGCGCACGCACCGGCACGATGTTGATGGCCGGGTCGCGCGGGTCCACTTCCAGCATCTGGAGCGTGAACGGATCTCCCTCCTTCACGAAACGCATCTCGCGATAGCGGAGGCCGCTCGCCACGGGCTCCGCGCGGTCGAATTCGAAGGGCTCCACGGCGACGATCGCGGAGGCGGTCCGGTCCGCAATCTGTGCTTCCACCTCGATCTCGCGGGCGACCATGGCAGCGCCGGGAAGCTCAAGGCGCCCCTCCGCATCCGTGACCCCGAATGGCTGGCCGAACGGGCGCCGGTCCAAAAACGGACACGAAACAAAGCCAAGAGGCCCGTTCGGCAGGATCACGTGGCACCAGCCATCCCGTGTTTCCGACATGACCAGCACTCTTTGGCCCTGATAGAGAATGCGTGCGGCTTCGAAGTCCGTGCCCGGCCCTTCGCGCACGTTCAGGGTGGTTGCGGTGACCACGCCCAGCGTTTTCGCCGGTCCCACCGCGCGAACCTCGGCTCCGTGCACCGGCCCCTCGGCGGAGGTGACACGCACCGTTACGCCATCGCCGACGCGCACGCGCGCGGGCGCATCCAGCAGGATTGGTTGGCACCACGCCCCATGGGCCAGAGCCAGCCACAGGAATCCAACAACATACTTGCCGCGGGTATTTTCCATAGATGGTTGTGCCATTCCGCGACGGCCGCAGGCACGCACCACCATCACCCACAAGGCATCGTGCCGGGCGCCGGACCCCTGAGTATACACCACCCACCTGAGTCTGGCTGGTGCCTTCCACATCCTCTAGTAAGGACGTTTGGCGGAGCCAACGGCACTTCCACAGTGACGCCCGCCGCGTCTCCTATCGAGGGGACGCCTGGAGTATCTGCATTCGCTATCGAAGGGACGCCTCCGGCGGGCGGGATCGCGCTCCCCGTGGATGGAGGGCGCTCCATCCGGCAGGCCGGACACAACGCCGGCCCGCCGCGGCAATCGGCCGAGGCCCAGCGCCCCTTATCGAAGGACGCCTCCGAACGCGCCCAGATCCATCTACACCGCTCGGCTTTCTTGCCCGGCTGTGCCGGGTCCCACGGAAAGTGTCTTCAGAAGCACCTCTCCGGCGATCCTCCGTTCCGGCTGTTTCCGGTCAACCACTGCACCGGGCTGCGGGTAAGCCGAGTCCTACCTGACCGGCTGCCGCAGGTCCTTCAAAAACAACAAGAGCCGGCGAGGATCGCTCGCCGGCTCCTATTGGTTTGTATCTTCTTAGTTGATGGGCGTTACAACCGCCCGCACTTACTGTCCGGCCGCGGGGGTATTCGCGCGATCCGCCATTTTCCGGTGATAAGCGGCCTGCTCCAGGGACTCCTTGGAAGCCCGCCGAGCCTGCATCGCGAGGCTGCTCTCACGCATTTCCTGGCCACGTGCCATCGACGGCCACTTATGCTGCATCGCGTTGTAACCCTGCTTTTCGCGCAATTCGTTGGCGCGTTGCTCGTGCGAGACAGCCTTCTTCTCGAAGTAGCGTGCCTGCACGTCATACTCCTTGGCCACCGCGAGATGCTGCTCCGAAGTCTGCGCGGCTTTCGCCATCGAGGACAGCTCCTTCGCATTCATCGGCTTCGGATCCACTGGCTCAGCGGCCACGGCGAATACGGCCGAGGCGGCCAGCGCGACTACCAATCTCATCCAGTTTTGTTTCACGGTGTGTTCTCCTGAAACCAGGATGCGATGAGTGGCCCACTGTCTGGTATCCGAAAAAATACGGATTCGTACGAAGGACCGGGTCCGGGGCTCCGGTTCCTGCCACAACCGCTGCAGCGGGTGCGAATTCGTAAGCACCCACATCGGAAGAGCCCACCGCCGGGCGCTCCTCTCCGCCTTGGTGCTTCACGTACTGCCGCACAACTATTTGATCCGCGGGGACTTCCGAATGCATCGCCACTCCTGCGTCCACCACCTCCGACCCTGCCTCCAGCCGGAAATCCTGTCCCGCTTCGTCCACGAACCCGGGCGTGGTCCCAATGATCGACGTGCCGTCGTCGTTCACGGTGCCGGTGAACGTGGTGAACGAAACCACCCGCCCTGGCTTGAACCAATTCCGGCTGAGCTGCAGCACCCCCGACGCATCCAGCAGCGACAGTGTGTTCCCCGGCGCCGTCAGGTAAACGATGTTGTTCCGGAAATCACAGGTTTCGCTATTTGTGGAAAGGCGGAGGATCGTCGTCCGGTCCGTGCGCGTGGAGACGATCGTGTTGTGATACAGGAACAGCGTCCCCTTGCGGTAGATCGCCTCGTTTCCACTGTCGCCGCCATAGTGCACGATCTGGCGGTTGCCGGCCCCTTCCGGCTCCACGAGGATGTTGCCGTACACATACGTGGCGCGATAAGAAGGATCGTTCACAATCAGGCTGCTGTCTTCCCCGTCTACTAAGTCGAGCTGCCGGTTTCCGCCCTCAATCCAGTTATAGCGGACCACCAGCCCCGCTGACCGGTCCTTCAGATTGTTCCCCACGGTTCCCGTTCGCGTTGGTCCGAACCGGTTATATTCGAAAATAATTCCTAATGCCGCCGAATAGTTGTTGTGCTCGAAGGCGCTCCCGCTGATTCCGTTGCTGTGGATGTAATTCCCGGTGATGAGAAAGTCCCGCGACGGCTGATTGGCCGGCGACCCGATAAACAGTCCGTTTCCGCTGTCCTGGAGAATGCAGTTGCGGATGGTGACGTGCTCGCCCTTCTCCACATAAAGCGCCGCGGCATTGTTCGCATAACGCTGCGTGGAACCGTTGGCCGCCGTGAACGTGTAGGGAGGGCGTGCGCTGCGAAACTCGATGTTCTCGATCACGATATGGCGAGGCATCGTGTCCGCCGGAAAGCTCGCGCCTCCGATCTTCAGCACTCCGCGGACTTCGTTCCAATACCGCAGGCGCGTGGGCGTGACTGCGCCGTTTCCGTCCACCACCGGCAGTTCGCCATCGGGGCCGGGGACGCCGCGCACCGTGATCGGCTGCTCCGCCGTGCCCTGCCGGCACAGCACCCACTTCTCTTTATAGGGCGACGGCTGCCAGTGGATCAGCACCGTGTCGCCCGGCTCCAGCGACTCCCACGGAACATCGCCAATCGCCGGGTAAGTGCGCTCCGGTCCCACTTCATAGGTCGCGGCCGTCAAATGGGCGCCGGCACTCATCACAAGAAACAGCAGAAGCGGCATGGAGATGTTCCTTCTTCAGTGTAGCCCCGCATCGCTTCAACCGCTCACCGCAGATACTGCCCGAGCAGGTGTTTCAATTCGCCAATCACCGCGTTCCGGCCCTCTCGCGACGGCTGCTCGAACGCGTACGAGATCAGCCGGTCGCCGACCTCCGCCGAAATCCGCAGCTTCAGATCGAGCGCCGCGCCCGGCTGCAGGTGGAAGTGCCGGATCAGGTGGTCCTTGAGAATCGACGCCGGTCCCAGATCCGGGTGCACCTGGCCTTCGCGTGTCTCGCTGCTGATGTGGCGCCCCAGCGCCAGCGTCCGAAACGCCGGATGCCGGTCCAGGAAATCGACATATCCATCCAGCACCGCATCAATCGGATTCGCCCGCCGGAAGAGCAGCTTCGCCGGATTGAGCAGATCGCCCAGTTCGTGACGGAACGTCTCCAGACCGTGCAGCGCCAGCGCGTCAAAGATCTGCTGCTTGTCCGCATAGAAGCGATACAGCGCGCCCACCGACACTCCCGCTTCAGTGGCAATTCGGCTGGTGGTGATCTGCTCAATGGGCATTCGCTCCAGTAGCGCCGCTGCCGCATCAAGGATCGCGCTCACTGTTTCGTTACTGCGTTCCTGAACGGGAGTGCGGCGGTTGGCGGCGGGAGTTGGCATGACGGTTCCCTCTGAGGATAGAACACCTGCCTTCCCAGCAGCAGCGCGCTTCGAAGCGCTCTCCTCTATCCTGTAGAGATGGCCAAGCTCTACGCAGGCACCTCGGGATTCGCCTACGACGCATGGAAGCCCGATTTCTACCCCGCTGGTACTCCATCGAAGAAATACCTTGCGGTCTATGCCAGCCGCCTCAACGCCGTTGAGATCAACTACACGTTCCGTCGCCTGCCGTCCGCCTCGACCTTCGAAAACTGGTGCGACGCCACGCCCGAAGGCTTCGTCTTCGTGCTGAAAGCCCATCAGCGCATCACGCACATCCAGCGCCTGCAGCCCTCCGAATTCAACGAAGTCTTCTTCAAGGTCATCGATCCGATGCGCGTGGTAAAACGTCTTGGCCCGGTTTTGTTTCAGCTTCCCCCGAACTTCAAGCGCAATGACGCGCTGCTTGAGCAGTTCCTCGCCACCATTCCCGAAGGATTCCGCTGTGCCTTTGAGTTCCGCAACCCAAGCTGGCTGGCCGATGAGGTCTACCGTCTGCTGGAAAAGCACGGCGTCGCGCTGTGTCTGGCCGAGTCCGACGATTTCGTGGTCCCCGAAGTGATCACTGGCGGCTTCGTCTATTGCCGTTTGCGCAAGTCGGAGTACTCCGCCGAAGACCGTGCCGCCATCAAAACAAGAGTGCAGCGAATTGTTTCGGAGGGCAAGGACGTTTATGTCTTCTTCAAACACGAGGAAACGCCCGCCGGTGCGCTCTACGCCGAGGATCTCCTCTCGATCTAGTGTCCTGTCCGTCATAAGGATTGACAACGAAGGGTGAGCGTGATTCAATAAGACATGTTCACGCCAGCAGCAGCGCTTCGCCTCGATCCGTCTCAGCGGCAGGTTTTGGAATCCGTGGCGCGGGCCGGGTCAACACGGCAGTCGGTGGCTCGGAAATG
>JAEUQE010000283.1 GCA_016789785.1 Bryobacterales bacterium | reverse complement strand
CCGATGCGCGTCGTCATCGAACGTGGTTTGCGGATCGCCATTTCAGGCAGCCATCCGCATGAGAAACCCTTCCAACTCAAGACGATCACAACCAAAGGTGAAGGATTAGTTTGCGAGGACAACTGGCAGACGATACGTTCGCTTGTTTACGAAGGGCATGGCGGGTGATTGGGGTCGATTCCAGTATCCTGGTGTACTCTGTGCGGGAG
This sequence comes from Bryobacterales bacterium, assembly GCA_016789785.1. The sequence goes on along the minus strand of JAEUQE010000283.1, from coordinate 9,805 downwards.
GATTCCCCATGGCATAAGGAGGCGCACCGCTGTGTCCGCACCCTTGCCGAAAGCATGCGCCCTTGGGCCATCGCCTGGCCTTCGGTACATGAGTTCATTGCGATCGTGACCCATCCCCGAGTCTACCGTCCCCCCACGGCTCTGCCTGACGCGGTCCAGCAGGTGGAGTACTGGTTGGAAAGTCCGAGTCTGCACGTGCTCGGAGAGAGCCGGGCTTACTTGGAGCATCTGAAGCCGATGTTGTTTGCTGGTAGGGCCGCCGGTCCCTTGGTTCACGATGCGCGAATCGCGGCAATCTGCCGTGCGGCTGGAGTAGTTGAGCTGTGGACTGCGGATCGCGATTTTTCGCGGTTTCCGGGGTTGGCGGTGCGAAATCCGCTTCCAGCCCTTTGAATTCCTCTCGGACAGGCTCCTAGCGGGCGCGAGCAATCCTCCGGTGTGTTGCCTCTACCGTCGTGGCAGCGCGGCGCAGGTTTCGAGCTGACGTTTGGCGGCTTGCGAGGCTTTGTTCAGTACGAACATATCGCCGTCGAACGTGTAACGCAGTTCGAACGTTCGTTCGATTGCATCCACGCGAAGATCTTCGAGCTCAGATTCATGCGCAGCGCATCTCTTGCGCCATTGCGCCGTGAGCATCCCCCGGCTGCAGGAAACGCGGACCAACAGTGTTGTGTTGCTCTTGGTCTGGTTCACTTCAATCGCCAGAATTTCGCTTACGGGGACAATGGGCGAGATTCCACGGATGGCGCCGTAGCAAGCCTCGTTGCGGTAGTCGCTGACCTCCAGGAGTTGCTGACCGCGACCGTCAGCCAACTGCCGGAATTGGCGAGCCTCATCGATCGTAAACACCGTAACCTTGCCTGTACCCACGTATCCGAACGAAAGCCAGAAAGTTGTGTCGCCGTGCTGCGTGTGATCGGTGAGACAGAGCAGTCCCTCGACGCCGCCACGATTCGCGATCTTACGGCAGCGCCCGGCAGCGCCGCCTCTTCCCACCGCTCGCCAGACTCCCGCGCGGCGTGTAAGCAAGATGGGATCCCGGTCTCCGCCCGCATGTGATGTACAGCCGTTCAGAACGACGATGAGATCATCGGACCGGCGAGATAAGAAGTGGCCCCGGAGAGTGTATTCAACTCTGCCTCCGATCCTTGAGCCGGGAGAAGTCGTGTCGGCCGGACAGACTCCGCAGCCGCTTTCTTGAGGACCGATGACTGCGTTCCCCGGACAGAGAACGTCGAGAACCGCGCGGAGTTCCGATTGGGAAAGAGAATCACTATCAAAGTGGAATGGAACGAACTCTTCGAGCCCCTGTGCAGACGCTGGCGTCACCGCGCCGATCGCTGCCGCACACCAGATGGCCAACCGCAGAACGTTCTTGCGAGTCACTGATCTCATTATCGGTCTATAATGCGGCCATATGATTCTCGATCGCCGTAGCTTTCTCGAAGGACTTCCCGCCATGTTGCCCGCGGGGCTGGCAGCCTCGCCCGCAGAGCCCGCGCGGACCCGATACTATGTCCTGGAACAGTTCTTTCTGGAGAACGGGACGCAACCGGGCCGGATCCACGACTTTCTGTCGAAGGCCGCATTGCCGGCTCTACGGCGTATCCACAAGGGACCAGTTGTCGTACTCGAAGCGGTGGTCGCCTCGCATATGCCGCAGGTCGCAATGATCCTGGGCGTGGAGTCTGTAGGCCAGCTCTGGTCGATCTCCAAGTCGCTGTTTGGCGACAAGGACTTTAGCCGCGCGTTTGACCAATGGGAATCCGGTGAGGCGCCCTTTGTCTCCTCCAGCGCGGCGCTGCTGGAGGCCACGCCATACTCTCCTGAGATCGCGATGCCGGACAAGACGCGGGAGACCCCCCGGATCTTCGAACTGAGGAGTTATCATTCGCCGACGGCGAGGCAGGCCAAGGCGCTGCACGAGCGCTTCGCGGGGCCGGAGATCAAGATCTTCCATCGCGTCGGCGTCCACCCGCTGTTTTACTCGTCGACGGTGTTTGGCCAGAACCGGCCGAATCTGACTTACTTGATTCCATTTGATTCGCTGGCGGCGCGGGAGAAAGCCTGGAATGCATTCGCGGCGGATGAGGAATGGGTCAAGGTTCGGAAGGAATCGATCGACCGGAGCGGACAGATCTCGAGCGTGATTGAGATGTCGCTGTACCGGGCGATGCCGTACTCGCCGGTAAGTTAAGTGTCGGAGAAAATGAGAAGTGCAACCTATGAGTTCTCCAACGGTACTCGACCGGCGATCCGTGATCGCCACCCTTTCCGGCGCACTGGCCTTGCCAGGCCCTGTGCAAGCACTCGATGTTCCAAAGAGGAATGTCATTGTCTTCAAAGAGCCAGGCCGCTTTGGCGGATGGCCCGCCAACAACGGCATCTGGAGTTGGGGGAATGAGATTTTGGTGGGTTTCAGCGACGGAACGTTCAAGCTCAATGATCGCGGGCACGCGATTGATGGCGCCAAACCCTCGTATCTTCGCTATGCGCGCAGCGTGGATGGTGGAGAGACATGGAAGACGGAAGTGCCTTCCTTCCTGACGAGCGAAGGCAAGGAACGCGAACCCGGCGACAGCCCAGGCGGCTTTGACTTCTCGCACCCGGACTGCGCGGTCACGTTCCGGATGGTGAGCAGCCGTACCGGTTACTCGCGGTTCTACTATTCGAAGGATCGCGGACGCAAGTGGAGCGGTCCGTACCGCATTCCCACTTATGACCGGACTGGGATCGCGTCGCGCACCGACTACATCGTCAACGGCAAGCACGACCTGATGGCCTTCATGACGGCTCATAAAGTGAATGGCCGCGAGGGCCGCGTATTCAACGTGCGAACCACGGATGGCGGAAAGACCTGGAATTTCGTTTCGTGGATCGGGCCCGAACCCAAGGGCTTCTCCATCATGCCTTCCAGTCTCAGACTTTCGAAGTCGCGGATCCTGACCACGCTGCGATGCAAGGATGGCGAGCGGCACTGGATCGAGTCCTGGGTGTCGGATGACGACGGCAGGACGTGGACCTACCAGCACGAGATTGCCTCCACTGGCGGATCGGTGGGCAATCCCCCGAGCATGATTCTGTTGAAGGACGGCCGTCTCGCGATCACCTACGGATTCCGGTCGGCGCCCTATGGCATGCGGGCCAAGCTCAGCTCCGACAATGGGAACTCATGGGGCGAAGAGATTGTGTTGCGTGATGACGCCGGCTGTTGGGATCTGGGCTATCCGCGCACGGTGCAGCGGCCGGACGGCAAGATCGTGACCGTTTACTATCACAACGAGCATGCGGAAAAGGAGCGCTATATCGCGGCCACGATTTGGGATCCAGGGAAGGGGAAGGGCCTCGGCTATCAGGGGTGAGCGGGTGGGTGAGACGGAATCCCGCGAGCGGCGGTCTGGTGGGACGGAGTTGCAAACAAAAGGCCAAACTCCGCAACCTGCGTTGACACCCCCACACGTGGTTGATACACTAAAGGTTTTGTAAGGGTCCAACGGAGATCGTCTGTCTATATGGAAACACAGTTCCCATCCAAGCCCGCGCTGGAGCGCGCTTGGTTCGTAATCGACGCGCAGGACGCGGTTTTGGGACGTCTGGCGAGCAAAGCCGCCAACGTACTTGCAGGCAAGCACAAGCCGATTTACACGCCGTTCATCGATACCGGCGATCATGTGATCGTGATCAACGCTTCCAAGGTCCGGCTCACTGGGGCGAAGGAAACGTCGAAGCTGTATCGTCATCACTCGGGCTACCCGGGCGGGTTGAAGGAGCGTCAGGCGAAGATCGTGCGCATCGAGCGGCCCACCAAGATGGTGGAAGAGGCGATTCGTGGAATGCTGCCGAAGTCCCGTTTGGGCAAGCAGATGTTCCGCAAGCTGAAGGTGTACGCCGGCGACAAGCATCCCCATCAGGCCCAGCAGCCGGCCCCGCTGGCCGTCTAAATCCCCCGATCGAAGATAGCGAGGTTCAGGTTTGCCAGAGAAGTTGATTCAATATCTCGGAACAGGACGCCGGAAAGCGTCCACAGCCCGTGTTTTTCTGCGCCCCGGCAAGGGCACGATTACCGTGAACGGCCGCGACGTGGATGCTTATTTCACCACGCAGACTTCGCGCGCCTCGGTGCGCCAGCCGTTGCTGGCGACCGAAATGGCTGATAAGTTCGATGTTCTGGTTCTCGCCGATGGCGGCGGCACAACGGGTCAGGCCGGTGCGGTTCGTCTGGGCATTGCCCGTGCGTTGATCGAATTCAATGCCGAACTCCGTGGGAAGTTGAAGGGGCTCGGGTATCTCACGCGCGATCCGCGCGCGCATGAACGCAAGAAGTATGGACAGAAGGGCGCCCGCCGCCGCTTCCAGTTCTCCAAGCGCTAACCCTCCACGATCTTTTCAGGGTGTCCGCACGTCACTGCACGGCCGGGCACCCTGCTCCGTTCACTTTGCGGCCTCACCGGCCCTGGCGCAAATCTCGCTTTGGACGCGCCATGCTCACCTGCCGGGACAAGCTGCTCTCATCCACTCAAAGACGCAAGGAGCCTCCGTTTGCCTACGATTACGATGAAAGAACTGCTCGAAGCTGGCGTTCACTTCGGGCACCAGACCAAGCGCTGGAATCCAAAGATGAAGGAATACATCTTTGGCGAACGTAACGGGATCTACATTATTGATCTCCAGAAGACCCTGAAGTTATTCAAAGACGCGATGCGCTATGTGGAAGACATGGCCGGGCAGGGAAAGAACATTCTCTTTGTCGGCACCAAGCGCCAGGCGCAGGAAGCGGTAGCCGAAGAAGCCACGCGGTGCAGCCAATACTATGTGAACCAGCGCTGGCTGGGTGGTCTGCTCACGAACTTTATCACGGTGAAGCGTTCCATCAACCGTTTGAAGGAACTGGATTCGATCGCGGAAGCCGGCTGGATTGGGCGCGCCAAGAAAGAAATCATCCGTCTGGAGCGCGAGCGCAAGCACCTGCAGTCGAACCTTGCGGGTATCAAGGATATGCCGGGTCTGCCGGACATGCTCTTTGTGGTTGACTCGAACAAGGAGTCGATCGCCGTCGCTGAGGCCAAGAAACTGGGCATTCCAGTGGTGGCCGTGGTGGACACCAATTGCGATCCAGACATGGTGGATCAGGTGATTCCGGGGAACGATGATGCGTTGCGCGCGATCCGTCTGTTCACCAACAAGATCTCCGAGGCGGTGATTGAAGGCCGCCAGCGAGTTTCGGAATCCGAGTTCGCGCCCGCGCCGGCCGCCGAAGGCGAAGAGACAGGCGCCGAGCCCGCCGACATCACCCAGTATCTGGATCCGCAGTATTCGCATCAGCTCATGGCCGAGAGTCTGGCGGAAGAAGACCTTTCCTCTCTGCCGATCAAGGGCCGCCGCCGCGGCGAAGAAGCAGACGGAATCCGCTAGGACCGGGAGCCCGGTGCGCCGGCTGGCCGGAATGAGTTCCGCGAGTTCGCTGGAACTCTGGCGTTGTGCGCCCGGGCTGTCTCCCGCACGGAATTCGTCTGAAGAAATGGTTTTGAAATAGAAAAGGGAATCAATAATGGCCGAAATCTCCGCACAATTGGTGAAACAGCTTCGGGAAATCACCGGCGCCGGCATGATGGAATGCAAGTCTGCGTTGACCGAAGCGAAAGGCGACCTCAAGGAAGCCGAAGTCGTTCTCCGCAAGCGCGGCATTGCCTCGGCGGGAAAGAAGTCCTCCCGCGCCACCAAGCAGGGCATGGTGGGCTTCTACATTCACCCCGGCTCGCAACTGGGCGTGATGGTGGAAGTGAATTGCGAATCCGATTTTGTGGCGCGTACCGAGGATTTCCAGGAACTGGTGAAGGACATCGCGATGCATGTGGCCGCCGCCGATCCACAGTTCATCCGGCGTGAGGACGTGACCGCGGACGCCATCGGGAAGGAAAAGGATATTCAGAAGGCGCGTGCGCTGGCCGAAGGCAAGCCCGAAAAAGTGGTGGACAAGATCATCGAAGGCCGCATGGGCAAGTTCTATGAAGAGATTTGCCTGCTGGAGCAGCCCTTCGTGAAGGAACCCACCATGAAGATCGAAGACCTCATCAAGTCGAAGATCGCAAAGCTCGGCGAGAACATCACCGTGGCGCGCTTTGTCCGCTACAAGGTCGGCGATTCGGCGGCGGCGGAAGCGGCAGAGTAGGTTTCGCGAACCCATGGCCGCCTATCAACGGATTCTGTTGAAGCTCAGCGGCGAGGTTCTGGCCGGGGAGCAACGCTTCGGCATCGAACCCACGCGAGTGGACTCGTTGTCAGTGGAGATTGCGGAACTGGGAAGAACCGGCGTGCAGCTTGGGCTGGTGGTAGGCGGCGGCAACTTCTTTCGCGGCGTAACTGCCGCGGCGCAGAAGATGGACCGGGTGACGGCGGATCACATGGGCATGCTCGCCACTGTGATCAACGCGCTGGCACTACAGGACGCGCTGGAAAAGCACGGCGTGCCGACGCGGGTGATGACGGCGATCCAGATGAATCAGGTGGCCGAGCCGTACATCCGCCGGCGCGCGATCCGTCATTTGGAAAAAGGCCGCGCGGTGATCTTCGCGGCCGGCACGTCGAATCCGTACTTCTCCACCGACACCGCGGCGACGCTGCGCGCGCTCGAAATCGGCGCGAACGTGATTGCCAAGGCGACGCGTGTGGATGGCGTCTACGACCGCGATCCGATGCAGCACTCCGACGCTGTGTTCTACCGCACCATCACGCATCAGGAAGTGCTGGCGAAGTCGCTTCGAGTGATGGATGCGTCGGCGGTCGCGATGTGCCGTGACAATAAGCTCCCGATCGTGGTCTTTAATCTCACTGTCACAGGAAATATAATGCGTATGGCGATGGGTGAGCCAATCGGTACGCTCATCCACCCATAAGGAGAAATTGAGGTCTCTATGAAACAAGGCAATTCCGCAGGCCCGGCTCAAGGGCAAGCCCAGTTCAAGAGCATCAAGGAAGTGGAAGCTCAAGCCAAGAGCCGCATGGAAAAAGTGCTGGCCGATTTGACGCACGCCATGGCATCCGTGCGCACGGGCAGGGCAAACATCGGACTGCTGGACGGCATCCGCGTCGAGTATTACGGAACGCCCACGCCGCTCAATCAGCTTGCGAATCTGCATGTGCCCGAACCGGCGATGATCACCGTGCAGCCATGGGACACCTCGCAGATCGGGCCGATTGAGAAGGCGATCCGGAATTCCGATCTCGGGCTGAATCCGATGAATGACGGGAAGATCATTCGCGTGCCGATTCCCGCGTTGACAACGGACCGGCGCAAGGATCTGGTGAAGCATCTGCACACCGTGGCCGAGGATCACCGCGTTGCGCTTCGCAACATTCGCCGCGACGCCAATGAGACCGTGAAGAAGATGGTGAAGGACAAGCTGATCAGCGAGGACGAAGAGCGCCGGGCGCACGATGAGATTCAGAAGCTCACCGATGCGGAGATCGGAAAGCTGGATGCGGCCTCGAAGGCCAAAGAGAAAGAGATCATGGCCGTTTAGCCTGGACGGTCACTCCGGTACACTTATTCTCATTTCGAAGCCCGGTTCCTGGAGTAAGTTCGCCTTCTGGAGATAAACTGGAAGCATGGCGATTTGGGCACAGTTGCTCCTCTTCCTTCTCCAGGTGGATCACGCCGCGGAAGGCCGCAAGGCGCTGGAAGCGAATCAATACGCGCAGGCGGCGGAGCACTACCAGAAAGCCGTGGATGCCGAACCCAAGGACTGGGCTTCGCGCTTTCATCTGGCACTTGCGCTGAGCATGCTGGACAAGGACGCCGAGGCCACCACCGCCTATCGCAAGGTGCTGGAGGATCAGCCGGGGCTCTATGAGGCGGAACTGAATCTGGGTGTGCTTCTGCTGCGGCAGAAGCAGGCGGCAGAGGCGGCGAAGCTGTTGGAGAGCGCGGCGCAAAAGAAGCCGAAGGAGTTCCGGCCGGTCTATCATGCGGCGGAGGCGCTGCTGCAGTCCGGCGATCCTGCGCAGGCTGAGCCGCGATTCCGTGTGGCGATTGAACTCAATCCGAAAGCCGCGGATGCGATGATAGGCCTGGCGAGGTCGCTGGTGAAACTGAACCGGTTGGCGGATGCAGCGGCGTTCTATGAGCAGGCGGCTGCGGCGGATCCCGAGTTCAAGCCGGCGTTGCTCGAACTGGCTGGGTTGTATGAGCAGGCCAGGCAGCCGGAACCAGCCATTGCGATCTACCGGCAGTTTCCGGACAATGCGGCGGCGCGTGAAAGGCTCGGCGAACTGCTGCTGGAGGGCGGCAAGGCGTCAGACGCGATTCCCGAACTGGAGAAGGCGTACGCGACCTCTCCGACCAATGCCAACCGGGTGGCGCTGGCGACCGCGTATCTGCGATCGAAGCAACCACTGAAAGCGGTGCCGCTGTTGGAACTTGCGGTCACGGCCGAGCCCTCGAACTACGAATTGCGGATGTACTACGGGCGCGCGCTTCGGGATCAGCGCAAGTTTCAGCCGGCGGTTCAGGAGTTCTGGAAGGCGTCGCAGATCAAGACGGATTCGCGCGAAGCATGGAGTGAACTGGCGAGTTCGCTGATGCTGTTGGAAAACTATCCGCAGGCGATCGCGGCGCTGGACAAGGCAGTATCTCTCGGCGCCGATGCCGTTGCGGCGAGTTACTTCCGGGCAGTGATGCTTGACCGCATGCGTGACTACAAGCAGGCGCTGCCGGCATATCAGAAGTTTCTCTCGCTGAGCCAGGGAAAGAATCCGGAGCAGGAACTGATTTCCCGCCAGCGAGTAAAGGTGATCGAAAAAGAACTGAATAAGCGATGATGCTGTCTTGTTCGCTGCTCCTCGGCGCGTTCGTACTTACTCCCGGGCTAGTGCTCGCGGGAGACCTTACCCCTGCCCGCAACGAAAAGAATCCGGAGAAGAGCTACTGGCTTGCTCTTGAGAATGCAAACAGCGTGCTGGGCGAAGCGCGCAAGTCGCTCTCGGAGGGGCAGTTGGAGGCGCTCCGCAAGAACCTGGACGAGACTGTGGAGAGTGTGCAGTTCGCCCGGGACAAGCTGTACTCCACTGGCAAGAGCCCAAGCCGGAATTCGCGGCACTTCAAGCGGGCGGAACTGAAATTGCGCGATCTGCTGAAGAAGTTGGATGGTCTGCTGCAGGAGGCGGGGTTCGAGGACCGGCAGCCGATTGAGGCGGCGAAGAAGAAGGTGCAGCAGTTGCACGACGACCTATTGTTCGACATCATGGGACGTCGCAAGCAATAGTGGATTCGTGGTACAGTTGGCAAAGATAAAGCGAATCTCTGTCCGGCATGTCCGACATCGAATCCCAGCTTGAGTACCTGCGGCGCCGGATCGCGCCGATCAATCGGAAGTATGCCTCTGGTGCGGGTGCCGCCGCTGCGCCCGCACTCTCTGAGCCTGTTCAGGGGGACGAGATCGCGGACTATGAGCCGTTGTTTCCCGACACGCCGCCAGCGGAATCCGCGGCGCCGGAAGACTGGCTGCCTGGCGAGGAAGTCTCGAATGCGGCGGGCGTCCACTTCCAGACCACGCGGTTTTGGGCTCGCCACCGGCGGCACGGCAGCATGGATATCTCCCAGCTGGCGGAGTTACCACCTGACTTACTCGATGCTGTTTCCGAAGGCACCGTACCGCCCTCTCCGCCGCAGCGCTGGGTGTATCTGGATACGGAAACCACGGGATTGGCGGGAGGGACGGGGACTTATGCGTTTCTGATCGGCATCGGCTGGGCGACCGGCGAGGGCTTTCACCTGAAGCAGTATTTTCTCCGGAATCCGGGCGAGGAG
>JAEUQE010000282.1:527-10024 GCA_016789785.1 Bryobacterales bacterium | reverse complement strand
CCGGTCTCGTAGGAAAGCTCCAACCACCCAAGCGCCGACTTCAACTGATAGCAACCCGGATTGTTCGACCAACTATTGCCATAAGGAGTTGCCTCACAACCCGGCAACTGCAGGATGGGAGCGTAGTTGCCGTCATGCTCAAACCGGCGCGCCATGCCGAGTCCACAGCGTCGCGCGGTTTCCAGATACTCACCGTCCCCTGTTGCCCGCCACAGTGTGATCAGCCCCCGAATGATGATGCCGCAATCAAAGAAGAACGCACGGTTCTCCGAAGGCACATCGGTCGGCGGATATTCGAATGGAACAATCCGCAGCTCTTCACTCCAGGCGCGATGCACCAGGAACTGGCCTGCACGGCAAGCAGCTTCGAAATAGGCGGAGTCGCGCGTCTCGCGGTAGAGATAGCAGAGGGCGCTCACGGCGTAGCCCGTGATCTCGGTGGAGAGACGAGCATTGCGAGCCTGGTCAATGAGGTAGTACCGGGCAACGCCGCCGGTCTCCTCCTGGATGCCGGATTGTAGAAACCACGTTCCGGCGCGGCGAAGGGAAGTACTGGAAGTCACGCGAATCGGCTTAGCTGCGAATGGTTGGTTGGCGGTGATTGACAAACTCTTAATTTTAGCAAACGGCTATGGACATGTGCGCCAACATTGAACCAAAGGGGAATCCGTGCGATGCTCCGAAGAATGCACCTCGTAGCGATCCTCCTCACGCTGGCAGCCTGTGCCGCGGAGATACGCCCGGTGCGGCTCGATGAGTTGCCCGAAAGCCTGCGCGATGCGGCGTGGCTGGCAGACCTGGAGCGGAGCACGGCCGAGCGTCTTCGGGACGGCGAGTGGGATCACGTGATCCACTACGTGCTGCAGTCGAAACGGTTCACCGCGCTACCGCCGTTGGAACCGGCCGGGAGCGCAAGAATCTGGAAGCAGAGCCAGCGGATTCCAACAGACGCAGCACGGCGAATGGAAGCGTTTCTCGCCTCTCCTGCTTCCGGTGAGCGGCATATCGCGATGCGCCGCATGGCCGAAAGCCTGATCCAACTGCAGCGGGAGTACAGACGGGTGATGGACTTCCTCTATCGCAAGGAATGGGAGTCCAGAACACTTGAGCCATCCCGCCGCGCGGGGCATGTCGCTGCGCTCTACCAGTCGCGAGGCCACTCCACCGACACGGAACTTTGGGCGAGCTACAGCACGGATACGGGTCTGCGCATCTTGAAAGGAATCGACCCGAAGAAGAAGGTTCGCCGCGTGTTGCTGGTAGGACCGGGCCTCGACTGGGCGCCGCGCACTGGTATGCGTCAGGACGCACCGGTGCAGAGTTATCAGCCCTATCTGCTTGCGGATTCCCTGTTCCGCCTTGGCCTCGCCTCCATCGACGATCTGCGGATCGACTGCGCGGATGTGAACCCCCGGGTGGTTGACCACATCCGCAACTTCGCTGCGAGAAAGCAACGGCTGCAGCTTCATGAAGCGCCCGGCGATCCGGATTGGCAGGCATACTACGCGCATGCTGGAAAAGCAGCAGGCACCCGGCAGGGACCGGATCTGATCGTGCACCCGCACGTTGCACAGCTTGTCCGCGCACGGAAGATGAACATCCTCACCGAGCGGGTGGTGGACCCTGCCTACGACCTCGCCATCGCGACCAACGTGCTGCTCTATTTCAACGATCGGGAACTCGGCCTCGCGCTCGCGAACATCACTCACGCGCTTGCGACAAATGGCCACCTTCTGCACAACGACCCGCGTCCCGCCGCCGAGTCCTGGGGCCACCAACTTCTTTGGCCCGTGATCCACACGCGTACGCACGCGCTCGGCGGAGGCACCGGGTTGTTCGACACGCTGGTCCTGCACGCGGCAGGCGCTAAAAGATGAACTTCACCGCCAGTTGGATGTGACGGGGGAAACTCGTGCTTCCGAATCCCACGTTACCCTTCACGATCGTCCCGAAGTTCGCATCTTCGGGATTGTTGTTGAAGTTGCCCGCATAAAACCAATACGTGTTGAAGGTATTGAATGACTCGGCGCGGAACTGCACTTTGTAGCGCTCGGTAATCTGCGTGGTCTTGTTGAATGAGATGTCGAACTGCGGTGCCGAATGCAGGCGGATGCGGTTGTCGCGATCCGGCGCAAACTGCGGCGCGTATCGTGGCGCAATCAGGAAGTGATAGCTTGATGGATCCGTTCCACAGCCCGCCGCCACCGAATACGCCTGTGGCGTGATGGTCCCGTTGTCGTTCCAACGCAGCACACAGGGACTCACTGCACGCACCACCGGCGCATCCCAGTCGATGTTGGGGAGCCGCGCATCCTTCAGATGAATGAGGCTCTCGTTCAGATCCCACGGTTGACCGGAGTACCAGCGCATGATCACCGTGTTCTCCCATCCGCCGATGATGTACTGCGCCCATCGTGGAGCACCGGCGCCGAACTTCTTGCCGCGGCCGACAGGCAGTGAGTAGATGCTGGCAACGGTGAACGCGTGCGGCTTATCGGCCAGGTAAACGCCGCGGCGGAGCTTCGGGTCTTGAATGTCATTCCATGCCGTCTCACCGATCATCTTTGAGAGCGTGTAGGCGATGGCGATATTCAATCCATTGGTGGTCCGCTGATTGTAGGTGAGCTGCAATGCGTTGTACCAGACCCGCCCATCGTTGCGATACACCTCGGTCAGCCCGCCGAAATGCGGATAGGGCCGGTTCTGCGACGCTCGTGACACCTGTGCGTTGGTGAAACCGCCAGTGCCGCGGAACGGCTCGAGCCCAACGAACGGGTTGTCCACGAGGGCATCACAGAATGCGGGCGAGCCTCCCTCCATGGGATTGCACTGCTTGCGAAACCCGAGGTCCCACTCATTGAATGCCCGCGAAGTTTCCAGATTGTGCGTGCGGTTGCCAACGTAGCTTGCCTCCACGCCCGCCTTCCAAGGCAACTCAGTCTGGAATCCGAAACTGAATTGATTGACGTGCGGAACGCGGAAATCGGGATTGGCGAAGCTATAGCCACGGCCAGCGAACGTCTGTAGTCCCAACGAACGGCCCGACGGTTGAATCACTCCGCCAGGAAATGGATTGTTAATCAGATCCACCACCGGCGTGCGGCTTCCATCATTCGACGTGACGATCGGTGTCGACTGGCTAAAGCCGGTGAGTTGCAGTTGACTGTTCGAGGGGTTCATGTAGTACCGGCCCCATCCGCCGCGCATCACCAGCCGCTGCGAGATCTGATACGCAGCTCCGATTCGCAACTGAATGTTGTCACGATCGAGATTCGTGGCACGCCGCGGAACGCCATTGTCTCCCGCAAATAGCAATCCTCCGCGAAGCTGCGGAAGGTTCGGGAAGCGCCGTTTGTCCACCAACCGGTCGATCGGGTTGACCTGATCCGTGGCAAAGCCCCGATTCAAACGGTTGTAGCGTTCGTCGGCGGCGCCGTTGAAATCCCAACGCAGGCCAAGATTGAGCGTCAGCTTCCGGCTGACTTTCCAATCGTCCTGGAAGTAAGGCGCATAGTAGCGGAACATGTGGATGGGGAAAACGTTGTTGTCCACCTGTCCGCCGGTGAGATTGCCGAGCAGCCAGGTAGCGAATCCGTCGCCTGACAATGCATCCCCGCGGTTGAATTGCTGCCTGGTGAACGTGTCGTCCGCAACCAGACGAAACGGCTGACCCGCGTTCGGCGTCGCCCACTGGATCCATCGCAGATCCACGCCCGCCTTGATCGTGTGCCCTCGAAAGATCTTCGTGAACGTGGGATGGAATGACCATGTGTTCGTGTAGTCGAAACCGAAGTGATTGCCGAGGGCGATATAGCCTCCAATCTCGTATCGCCCGAACCAGGGTCCATGCGGCACCTGGCTGATCAACGATTGCGGAAAGCCGAGCGACGTCTTGTCGAAACCGAGATTGCCAAACCGGCTGGCACCTGCGACATAACGGTTGAACGAGACTCGCCAGTTGAGGATCGCGGTGTTTGATATGTTCGACACCATGTCGATCACATAGGCATCATTGATCCGCTTCAGTGGAAGCGGCCCATCCTCGCCAACTCCGAAGATCCCGTTCGCGCTACGGAACTCCGTGCGGTCGTTCGAAGCATGGCGGAAGAACATGCGATGGCGATTGCCGAAATTGTGATCGATCTTGATTGCGAGATTGTAGAAGTCATCCTTGGCGATGTTGTCGCCGCCGGGCACGAAGAAGTTGCTTCGGGCATAGCGAGTGACGGGATTACGCGTGTTCGGCTTGGGGAAGAATCCCGCGATCTTGAGCGCGATCGGATTGATGCGATTCGCCGGGATCCGGTTCCCAGGGAACGGGCTGCGAATCCAATCGTTGCCGGAAGCGCGCCCGGTCGCCGGATCGTAGATGGTGATCGCCGCACCGCGGGCATCGGTCACCTTTGAGAAGTCACCCTGATACATCTCCGGTTCGGGCACCGACAGAGTCAGCGGATTCGGCGTTCCCTCCCGATAGCCCTCATACGCCACCATGAAGAAGCTCCGGTTGCGGCCATTGTAGAGCTTCGGTAGATAGATGGGACCGCCGATCTGCCCTCCGTACTGATCGAGGAAATGGCCGGCCTTCGGCGCACCCTGCGAATTGTTCTGGAAGGAATTCGCATCCCACGAATTGCGGCGTGCGAACTCGTAGAGCGTGCCGTGCAGATCATTGGTGCCGCTCTTCAACGACACATTGATGATGCCGCCGCCCGTTTTGCCGTACTGCGCATCGTAGGAGTTCGTCTGGATCTTGAACTCTTCCACGGCATCGACGCTGGGCACGAGCGCGATGTTGTTGCCGCCCGCCTGCGCGTTGTTCGGCGCGCCATCGAGCAGGAATTCGTTGTTGCGGTTGAGACTGCCGTTGATCGACCAGTCCGCAATGGCGCCATTGTCGAAAGGCCGCTGATAAATCGCATTGCCGTTATACTGCACGCCCGCAACCAGCATCGAAAGCATGAACGGATTGCGTGCATTCAAAGGAAACTCCTGCACGCTACGGCGGTCAATCACAGTGCCGCGGTCGGCCTTGGCCGTTTCGAGCAGCGGCACTTCGCTCGTAACTGTGATTTGATCGCTCACCGCACCGACTTCGAGCGTGATGTTGAGGGTTGCCGTCTGGCCGACGCTCAGCGTGATGCCTTCCTGCGTGAAGCGCTTGAAGCCGGCGGCTTCCACGGATACCGAAATCGCACCGGGCCTCACGAACGGGATTGTGTAGCTCCCCTGCGCATCGGTCAGCGACGACGAGGTTTCATTGGTTGCGGTGTGACGTACTTGCACCGCTACGTTGGGAATGGCCGCGGATGTTGGATCAACCACACGGCCGGTAATGGTAGCCCGGAACTCCTGCGCCACCGAAAGGCATACGAATACCACTGACAGTACGACAAGACGCGATCTCATGACCCACCCCTTTTCCGTAACACACCTTGAACAGATTGGCCACAGTATATCTCAGTCAAAGTCACGCGGAGGACTCTCAAAACCGTCCAAAAAACGATACGCTTCGGCGCACCCTTCTGCCCGGTCAGCATGCCTTGTTACCATGAGAAGCTCGGATGCTGCGCCCAGCTTTTCTCGCCATCTTGGCTTGTTGTTTCTGTGGGCCTTTGGTGTGCGCACAGGACCGGGCGGCGTTCGAGGCGATGTGGAAGGATGCGGTCTCCGCGCATCAGCAGAACCGCGTCGACGCTGCGATCGCGGCCTATGAAGCGATCCTCGAACTTCAGCCCCGATTCGTTCCGGCACTTTCCAATCTCGGTGCCGTACTGGCCCGGCAGGCACGATTCTCCGAAGCTGCCGAACGCTATCAAGAGGCCCTCCGTATCGACCCTTCGCAGCAGGGCGTTCGCCTCAACCTCGCTCTCGCGTACTACAAGCAATCGTTGTTACCGCAAGCTGCTGCCGAGTTGGAAACATTGCGCGCGGCCGATCCGAAGGCGCAACAAGCTACGGTTCTTCTCGCCGATTGCTACCTGCGCCAAGGCGAGTACGCGAAGGTCATCACACTGCTCGATCCACTTGCCGCTGACGACGACCGCGCCATCGCCTATCTGCTGGGTACCGCGCTGATCCGTCAGAAGCAGACCGAGCGAGGCCAGCGTCTCATCGACCGTATCTTCAAGGACGGAGAGTCGGCCGAGGGGCTGATGCTGCTCGGCAACATGCAGTTCCTCACGCAAGAGAACAAGCAGGCCATCGCTTCGTTCGAGCGTGCCATTAAGATCAATCCGCAACTGCCCGAACTTCATTCCTCGTATGCACGGGCAAAGCTCACCGACGGTGATCCCGAGGGCGCCAAAGCTGCATTCGCGAAGGAACTCGAACACAATCCTTTTGACTTCGACTCCAACCTGCATCTCGGTTCGCTCTACCGCGTGGAGAAGGATCTCGATCAGGCGGAGCGCTACCTGAAACAGGCCGCACGGGTTCGCCCGCACGACATCAGCCTGCGCTATCAACTCGGCAGCCTGGAGCTTTCGAAAGGCAACGTCGCACGGGCAGCCGAATTGCTCGAGTCGGTTGTGCGCGACTCTCCGCGGTTCCTCGAAGGGCACATCACGCTGGCCACTGCCTACTATCGTTTGAAGCGCAAAGCCGATGGAGATCGCGAGCGCGCCATCGTGGAAAAGTTGAATGCGGAAGCGCAAGCCCGCGAGCTGAAAAGCAAATGACCGGACTAATGACCGGACTGCTGCTTTGGATATCGCTGACCTTGCAGGCGCAGACGTTGATGGACCGCGCCAATGCGGCGCGGGATGCGCAGCGGTTGGATGAGGCGATTGGCCTGTATCAGCAGATCGTCAAAGCAGAACCGGCCAATGCGGAGGCCTTGTGGTATCTGGGCCTCGGCCTGTATGAGAAAGACCGTTACGCCGAAGCGGCGCCGGCGTTCCGGAAGTTGACGGCGCTTCATCCGAAACAGGGCGCCGGCTGGGCGATGCTGGGGCTTTGCGAATACCGCAACAAGCGCTATGACGCGGCGCTTACCGCACTCAGGCGTGCGCGTGCGTTGGGTGTGCCTCCAATGAACGATCTGGAGAAGGTGTCGCGCTACCATCTCGCGGTGTTGTTGAATCACTCCGGCGAGTTCGAGCTTTCCTCCAGCATTCTCATGACGTTCGTTGCAGACAACGCGGTGACTCCGCAAATCAGCGAGGCAGCCGGTGTCAGTGCGCTGCGGCTTCGCGTGTTGCCCGGCGAAACTCCGGATGCGATGAAGGAGCCGGTGGATTGGGCCGGCAAGGCGTCCATCCTTGCTTGGCAGAAACGCACACAGGAGGCGATGACCGACGCGACTCGGCTTCAAGTGAAGTATCCGACACTCGCCAATGTTCACTATCTGATGGGCTATCTGCGTCTGCTTGCCAACGATGCGGGGTCGATCGCCGAGTTCGAGAAGGAACTCGCGCTCGATGCGAACCATGTGCAAGCGCGCATGCAGATCGCCTACGAGTATTTGAAGCGTGGCGAAGCAACGAAAGGCCTTCCGTATGCGCAGCGAGCGGCCGCACTCGCGCCAAAGGATTTCATCGCGCACAACATCCATGGCCGAATTCTGTTGGACCTCAATCGCGCAGCCGAGGCCGCAGTGGCGCTCGAAACCGCTGTGAAACTGGCGCCGTCCAGCCCCGAAGCGCACTTTCATCTCGCCAGCGCCTACACTCGTCTCGGCCGCAAGACCGACGCCGCGCGCCACCGTGCCATCTTCGCGAAACTCGACCAGGAGCGCAAACGTTGATGCGACTCACACGCCGCAGCCTTCTCACTTTGCTTGCCGGCCCTGCGATCGCCCCGCTGCGCAGCCAAGCGGCACCGATGTTTGAGGAGATCCCTGCATCGAAGAGCGGCATCACGTGGGTTCACGACAACGCACTCTCCGAATCACGCTTCATGCCCGAGGCCATCGGCCCCGGTTGCGCGTTCTTCGACTTCGATAACGACGGGTGGATGGACATCTATCTCGTCAACTCCGGGCCCTCAGACTTCTACAAGCCCAAGGCGCCGATTCGCAACGCACTCTATCGCAACAACCGCGACGGCACGTTCACCGACGTCACTCTGAAGGCGGGCGTTGCCGGCGCGAACTTTGGAATGGGCGCCGCCGCCGCGGACTTTGATAACGACGGTCACACCGATCTGCTGGTCACCGGCTACGGGCCTGTCACGCTCTATCGCAACAACGGCGATGGCACGTTCACGGACATCTCGAAGAAGGCCGGTCTCGATAGGATCAAGACCAACTGGACCACATCCGCCGTCTGGTTTGACTACGACAACGACGGCTATCTCGATCTCTTCCTTTGCTCGTACGTCGACTTCGGTCCGCCCGGCAACCATGCGCAGTGCGAAGACAACCGTCTCGGCCGCAAGTATTATTGCGTGCCGCGTGTCTTCAAGCCGACGGCATGCGTGCTGCTGCACAACAACGGCAATGGCACCTTCACGGATGTCACTGCGCAATCGGGCATTGCGAAGTCACTTGGCAAAGCGCTGGGCGTTGTCGCCACGGACGTCAATAACGACGGCCTTCTCGACCTCTTCGTCGCGAACGATACGGTGCAGAACTTTCTCTTTATGAATCGTGGAAAGGGCAAGTGGGAGGAGATTGGCCTGGCAAGCGAAGTCGCGTTTGGTGAGAACGGGCAGGCGCGCTCCGGCATGGGCGTGGACGCGCGCGACTTCGATAACGATGGCTGGGAAGATCTTTTCGTCACCAACATCGACCAGGAGATGTACTCGCTCTATAAGAACAACCGCGATGAGACTTTTGCCGATGTCGCACACCGTCACGGCATTGCGCAGGCGACGCGTACGATGTCGGGTTGGGGGTTGAAGCTCTTTGACTTCGACAACGATGGGGAAGTGGATCTGTTGCTCGCCAACGGGCATCCCGATGACATGATCGAGAACTACTCGCAGCAGATCCGTTATCGCATGCCCATGCTGCTGTTCCGTAACGAAGGCGGCAAGATGCGCAACATCTCCGCTGAAGCGGGTCCTATTTTCTCGCGGCCGCTCGCGGCGCGCGGCATGGCGATGGGCGACTTCAATAACGATGGCCGCGTGGATGTGCTGGTGGGATTGAACGGTGGCGCTCCCGTATTGCTCCGCAACAACGCGGGCACATCGAATCACTGGCTCGGCATCAGGCTTGTGGGCAAGACATGCAATCGCGACGCGATCGGCGCGCGCATCAACTGGACCGCGGGCGGAGTGAAACGCACTCGTCTCAAGACCAGCGGCGGAAGCTATCTTGCTTCGCACGATCCGCGGGAGGTGTTGGGGCTGGGCTCGGCAACGCTTGTCGACACGCTGGAAATTCGATGGCCCGCGCCGAGCAAACGTGTCGACCGGCTCACGAAGCTGCCGGTGGATCGCTACATCACCATCACCGAATCGGAGGGCGTTATCGTAACTCCGTAACGCAGACTTCGGACTGCCGCCTCCACACTCATGTCGAGGCTCGTGCCCGGGACCGGTGGATCGCC
>JAEUQE010000282.1:0-517 GCA_016789785.1 Bryobacterales bacterium | reverse complement strand
AGAACTGGTGTTCAATGATTGTAGTGACTTACAGAGCCGCGAGTGTGACGACACGGCGAAGCGACCGCCAGAAAGACCAATTTCGCGACAGAAACTAGTTTAGTCTCGGTGCGGCTGGTGTCATTGACGATCGGCTACTTCGCCGGAGGCGCCTGCCGCGCGGCTGACCGCATCAGAATTGGTACTTCAGCGCCAACTGGATCACGCGAGGCGACCCCGCGCCCGTGACGCGGCCAACCGCGGCTGCGTTGCGATTCGCGTTCGGATTGCCGAGGTTCACACGATTGAATGCGTTGAACGTCTCCGCGCGGAACTGCACGCGATGCTTCTCGAACACGGGGATGTTCTTGAAGATGCCAAGGTCCACGGATGCGTCGCCGGGGCCGCGCATGATGTTGCGTCCCGCGGTTCCGAAGGTGCCCACTGCATTGAACGTGAACGCATCAATGTTGAAGTAGCGGTCGATGAGCTGGCCGCGGGGGCGGTCCGTTGGCAGGAAGGGATCACCGATAAGATC
>JAEUQE010000281.1 GCA_016789785.1 Bryobacterales bacterium | reverse complement strand
TATTCGCGGTTCCGAGTTTGGGATGTCTTCAGATCCGCAGCCATTACGAGTGGAAGGACGCCACCGGACGCGTGCAAGGAACCACCGTCGAAGAACCGGTCCGCGTTTCAAACGTTCTGACGAGCGCTCTGTTCGACGTCCCCAGTTCCTTGAGAGAAGTAGTTCCGTCCGAACGCCGCGACGCGCATGTCGCCTTCCTGACCGGTCAGTCTGGGCCGATCGCGTGCCTCCGCAAAGGAAACGAGAGAGAGGACCGCCGGTACCAGATCGCCAGGCAACAGGGCCGGTCGCAGACAGATTGCGCCATGGTCAGACAAAGCATTACCAGTATGCGTCCTGCTCACGTCCACGATCACTGAGCAGTGTGGTTAACACGCTCAGGTTCCGGGTACGTTGTATGATGTCCGGATGAACCGCCGAAACTTCCTCGCCACTTCCACCGCGCTTCCCGCGGCACTCTCCGTCCACTCCCTTGCGGCGGCGTCGGGAAAGCCCGCTATCCTCGGCGGCGAGCCCGTGCGCAAGGCGGGCGCGCATTCCTGGCCTGTATTTGACGACGCCGAGGAACAGGCGCTGCTCAGCGTACTGCGTAGCGGCAAATGGTATCGCGGCAACGGCCGCGTGGTAGCGCAGTTCGAAGAGAAGTACGCGCAGTTGACCGGCGCCCGGCATTGTCTCGCGGTCGCCAATGGAACCAGCGCATTGCTCACTTCACTCTCGGCGTTGGGAGTCGGCGCGGGCGATGAGGTGATCCTCCCTCCCTATACCTTCGTGGCGACGCTCAACGCGGTGCTCGAAAAGTTCGCGCTTCCCGTGTTTGTGGATTCAAATCGCGAGACTTTTCAAATGGACGCGCGGAAGCTGGAGGCCAGGATCACATCGCGGACCAGGGCGATCATTCCGGTGCACATGGCGGGCGCGCCCGCGGATCTGGATGCGATCCTCGCGATCGGCGCAAAGCACAAGATCCCGGTGATCGAAGATGCCTGCCAGGCGCATCTTGGAGAATGGCGGAAGCGCAAGGTCGGCACCTGGGGCGCGGCCGGATGCTTCAGCTTTCAAGCTTCCAAGAATCTGAACTCGGGCGAGGGCGGGGCCGTACTCACCAATGATACGGAGCTCTTTCACAAGTGCTCCACGTTTCACAGTAACGGCTCCAACCTGCACCGGCCCGTAAGTGGTTATCATCAGACCGGACTCAATCTGCGCATGACGGAATTTCAGGCGGCGTTGCTCATGTCGCAGATGGCGCGCATCGAAA
This sequence comes from Bryobacterales bacterium, assembly GCA_016789785.1. Next base: position 8,783 of record JAEUQE010000281.1, on the reverse strand, counting down.
GACAATCGCTGCAGCGCGAGTCGAACGCCGCGCATCTTACTTCGCTGTTCAATCAGATCAAGGGCATTCATCCGGCGCGGCTGCATGAGGGCTGCTCGCGCAACGCGTGGCATCTGTATATGTTCCGCTACGATAAGCAGCAGTTCGCCGGGCTGCCGCGCGCGAAGTTCCTGAAGGCGCTGTCGGCCGAGGGCGTTCCCGCGTCCTCAGGCTACAAGCCCCTGAACAAGGAGCCTCTGATTACCAACACACTGAGTTCTTCCGCCTATACGCGCCTGTTTTCTGAACAGGACCGAAAGGCCTGGATGGAGCGGAATCAGTGTCCCGAGAACGATCTGCTTTGCGAGGAGGCAGTTTGGTTCACGCAGACCATGCTGCTCGGCCCGCGTGAGGACATGGAGGCGATCGCGGCGGCGATCGTCAAGATTCAGAAATACGCCAAGGAGTTGGTGTAAGCGGAGGCCACCCTGGAGTTGAAACCGCCGCGTTGTCGCGAGCGTCAAATGCGGCATGAAGCGCCATTCCGCTCTGTGGCTGCTTGTTCCCGCTTTGCTCCCATTGTCGATGCCGGGTCAAACCGCACCTGTGGCGCCCTCGCCGGCGTTGTCGCAAGAAAAGCGCGCCGCCCTGCTCAAAGCGATTGACGCCGACATAAGACAAGGGAAAGGACCCATCGAAGACGAGTGGCTTCGCGCCTACATGCGCTCGCTTGCGGCTGCCGCGGGCCTGCCGGCGGACTTCGAACTGGTCCTGCTGGATCATCCCCAAACGCAGTATCTGCTGCTTCCAGGAAAGCTCTATGTGCATTCCGGAGGCGTGCTGCGCGCGAAGTCGGAAGAGGAACTGCGAGGCGAACTGGCGCATCAGTTCGCGCACGCGCGATTGGGGCACGACATGGATCTGGCGGCACCCGGAAATCCCCATCTCGTTTGGATTGGCGCCTGCGCCCGGTCCGGAATTCTGATTCCGAAATCCGTGGAGTTGCGCTACCAGCAGCGCGAGGAAGACGCCGTGCAGACAGCGCCGAAAATCGCGGCGGCGATCGAACCCGACCCCGATGGTTACGCCGCGATGATGGCGCGCCTCGCGGCTACCGCAGGCTCGCAACGTCCGTTTCGCAAACCAACGCTTCGCCGAGCGGGCGCACCGCAATCGAAGCAGCAATAGCATGTGGGCTGGCGCTACGCCACACTTCCGTCGTGTACACCACGCATGATCTCAAGAATTTTGGCTTGGCGATCTTGGCACCTTTGCGAGCGATGAAACGGGTGCCCAGCGTCGATTCACCTCGGCGGTCTCAGGCGGTTCGTTGCAGGCTATGTCTTGCCGGAAAGACCTCTCGTGCCCGGCGCCGAATCAGATCCCGAGTTTGCGAATCGAGCGGACGTTGAGCGCTTCGTGCGTCAGGCGGCGCAACTCATCCACGGACTCTAGTTTGCCGATCTTCGCCGCGATGCGTTCGTCGACGGGACCGAAGCGGGAAGTCGGGATTTCGATCAGAACCTCGCGCAAGGCTTCGGTCTGGCCTTCCTTTCGTCCCTCTTTCCGGCCCTCTTGACGCCCCTCCTGCCGGCCCTTCTCAATCCCACGCCGTTCCCACGAGGTCACATACTCCAGCGCTTCTTCACGTTGTTCCGGCATAAGCTTCAGTTGCTCCAATTTCCGATGAAACACCTTCTCCTGCACTTCGTTCAAGGGCAAGGCCGTCGTGATCAGTCGTGATCGTTGGCAGACACAGGACGGGTACGGGTTTTGCCGCCCACCGAATCAAGCGTAGCAGGCTTGAGAGCTGCGCTCCACAACTCGCCGCAACGCAATACCCGTCTACCGCGTAACCCCGAACTCCTTCCAATACTTCTGCGGCAGCCGCGTGGGGCGAAGATCCTTTCCGCAGTACACGTGCTTTGTGTGGCCCGTCGCGATCTTACGCCCGTCCGTACCGCATCGGATCTCGTAAGCAAAGGTCACCAGCCGCGAATGCGCCTGCTCAATCCATGTGCGCACCACAATCTCATCGTCATAGAGCGCCGGCGAAAGGTAGCGGCAATTCGCCTCGGCCACCGTGAGAAGAATGTGATCCTCACGCTCCATTTCCCGATAGTCGATCCCGATCGACCGGCAATACTCCGTCCGGCCGATCTCCATCCACACGAAGTAATTCGCGTAGTAGACGATCCCCATCTGGTCGGTCTCCGCATAGCGTGCACGGAAACGCGATTCATGAACGTACGATTCCTCCACGGCGGTCTGCACCGCCGCCGTTACATCACCGGTCCGATTCTCCAGGGTACAAACTCCTTGTGCCCGAGCCTCTCCGCGCAAGTGCGCTCGCCCGAGGCGACCCGCAACAGGAAGTCGAAGATCTCTTTGCCCACCTGGGCGACGGTGGCCTGTCCGTCAGCAATGCGCCCCGCATTGACATCCATATTGTCGCGCATACGCGCCGCCATCGCCGAGTTGGTCGCGATCTTGATCACGGGAACCGTGGGAAATCCGATTGCGCTGCCGCGCCCCGTGGTGAACGCAATCAAGTTACAGCCACCCGACGCAAGCCCCGTAAGAGACACAGGATCATAGCCCGGCGTATTCATGAAAACGAACCCGCCCGAACGGATGCGCTCGGCATAATCCACCACTTCCATCAATGGAGAAGACCCCGCCTTGGCAACCGCGCCCAGCGACTTCTCCAGAATATTCGTAAGTCCGCCTTCCTTGTTACCCGGCGACGGGTTATCGTTGAAGCTCCCGCCCATCCGGACCAGATACTCCTTATAGTTCTTCACGAAACCAAGCAGACGTTCGGCCACCGCCCGGTTGCGCGAGCGCTTCACCAGCAGATGCTCCGCGCCGAAAATCTCCGTAGTTTCCGCCAGCACTGATGCCGCTCCGATCCCGGCAAGTAAGTCGGAACAGACACCAAGCGCCGGGTTTGCGGTAATCCCGCTAAAAGAATCCGACCCGCCGCAATTCAAACCAAGGACAATCTTTGACGCCGGTAACTCGACCCGTTTCTCAGCCGAAGCCGCGTCCATCATCGCCGCAATGGCCTTGCGGGCCGCATCCACCGTCGCCAGCGTCCCCCCGCTTGTCTGCAGCGTAAGTCCGGCCAGACGGTCCGTGCGCGGTGCGTTCTTCCCCAGATAGTGGTCAATCTGATTTACTTCGCAGCCAAGACCGAGAATGATCGCGCCCGCCACGTTGGGGTGGTTCAACACACCCGCGAGAGTGCGCTGCAACTGGACAGTATCGGGGCCGATCGAGTGCCCGCAGCCCTCGCCGTGCGGAAACGCCACAACGCCGTCGACATTGGGCGGAAGCGTCTCATGGGCATAGCTTGCCGCAATCAACTCCGCCGTATGCGCCGCGCAATTCGAGGCGGCCACCACGGCGATGTAATTCCGCGTACCGGCCCGCCCGTCTTCCCGCTGGTAGCCAAGAAACGTTGGCATGTTTGCCGGCGCGGCCGGATAAGGCACTTCAGATACAGGAAACTCATATTCAAAATGCAGTTCTTCGAAGCTGACATTGTGCGTATGAATCCACTGCCCCGGCTCGATCCCCGTAAGGGCCCGGCCAATGTCCTGGCCGTAACGCACCAGTCTGCCATCCGCCGGAATCGCGCGAATCGCCACCTTGTGCCCCATGGGCACCACTTCCGTCAGCACCAGCTTCTGGCCGTCAATCTCGATGACTTGCCCGGCCTGCAGTGTGGCTCGCGCAATCGCGACATTGTCTTTCGGATGAAGATGAATCGCCGCATTCTGCGCGGTCGGCGGCGGGGCAATCTCAACGAGGTTCATGTTTTCGAATTATCGCATCAGCGCCGTCTCTGTGGTTTGTTCCTTCAGATGAACGTGCATCTTCTTCCCATGGCCGTGGATCCACATGCCTTCAAACGGACGCGCGGGGATCTCCGCCGGCGAGGAGATTACCATCATGGCGCGGTCGGTCTCTACGCCCTTCAGCAGTTTTCCGATGTGGATGTGCAGATGACATTGAGTCCGTACCTTCGCGCCGTTGTAAGCCACGCCCCACTCCTCGCCCCAGAGTTCCTTGGACTTCTTGATGGCCGCAGTCCACAGGCGCGTGCGCTCAGTGTGGCTCATCTCGTGCAGGTGATGCTGGCCGGGCGTGTGCATGCGCGGCAAGGCTAGCCAGCGGTTCGGCTTTCGAGGGCTGATGTCCTTGAGAAAGAAAATCTCTTCGGTCTGTTTCTCGGCCTCACCGCAGAGGCTGCAGGGGCGCACCTTCATGGTTTCCGGCCGCGCCGGATCGCAATCGCACTGAATCTGCGCGAAGCCGAAGCACGCAATGAACAGAAGCGCCGCCGCGGCGCGGAGCAGAAACATAAGACCTCGCTACTCTGGAATCAACGCCGCGACTGACATCGCCTGTTGCCAGCCCGGACACGGCTATTCTACAATGCGGAGCCGCGCTGCGATCGGTACCCGTGCAATCTCCCCTTCGAGAGGGCGCGAACCAGCGGATCGAGCCAGTCGGCGATCCCGCTGGACGGCGGCCGGGCCATGCGCCCCAACCCGCGGCCGCATTGCTTGCCTCGAGTCCTTACGTGAAGGAGTGTGATGCAACTGAGTCGGCTTTTGGCAGATGCGGAGATAGCTACGCACCCTACTCCTGGGCCGTCGCACCCGGGCATCGCAGGACATCCGAAGTACACACGCCTCCCCGGTCTGAGGCGTCACATCGCTAACCACCAGCAATCCACTCGCGGATATCGAAACCAGCCCCACGGCCAGCACAAAATTGCCGTACGCAGCGAGTTCTACCGGAGTGACCAGTGCCTGTTAACCTGGGCGCCGCAACACCCGCGAGAACAAGATTGAAGACACCCCGAAAACACAAACCGGCAGAGCGTGCGGATCGAAAGACGTCTCCATCTCTCGTACCCGCCCGCTCTGCCGTGAAACCTCCCCGGAGCCGGCCGTAGAAACTCGCTCCCTACCCGGTCTGCCGCCGTTCGAACGGTAGCACCCGTTGATCACCTCGTCTCTGCGCTACCCCGAGCGACTGCGCGCTCGTCAGCCATTCCTCCGCAGCCTCGGCAATATCCGCCAACAGCGCCTCAAACTGCGTGCGATTGCCCTGCAGAATGTGGCCCTGCGCCAGCCACTCCAGCACATCACGCCCGGCTACGGCCATCCGCTGCAGTGGCGACGTGGTCACCCGCTCGTCGAGGTAGCGCACCTTCACTTCCTCAATCACGTCCCACGCCGTCTCCGCACCGAACAGCTTTTTGACATCCTCGGATTCCAGGATGCGAAACGCCTCTTCGAGTAACTGCATCACTTCCACGCGCAGGACATTCAGATGGCCATAACTCGTGAACTTCAAGTTGTTCCTCAGATCCAGTCCCGCTCGCCGCACAATCGCGATGCTACCGAAACTCGGATCATATGCTTGTGTGCGGATTACGTCAGAGACACGCTTGTCCCGCCAATAGAGAGTCACTTGCTGGACGAAATGCGTGAACAGCGACTGAAACTCCGTATTCGGCCTCGCTCCCGCCGGCAGCGGCCGTGTCCCGAATCCCAAGGCGCGGCGATATGCCGACAAACGGTCGCTCATCGTGTACCGCAACACCTGGCGCCGGTCGAACTGATAGAGGGCGAACGCTCCGCTTCCGCTCGACAAGCGAACCGAACCTGCGCGGAAGAGATCCTGCAGTTTGCGGACCACCCGAAACACGCCGATGCGCTCGTGCTGGTAGATATAGTAAAGATCGGCCACCGCCTGAATGCGCTCCGAAGTTACGGTTTCGTCGTAAGGTTGGACGCCGTGAACGAGGCGGGTTTCCCCGAGGTTGGTCGCCGCGCCGGCGCCCACGCCGGCCAATTGCGCGAGGCCCCCATCCGGCGGCGGCGGTTCCTGGGAATCACGTAGCTCGACCGCGTCCACCTGACGCTCCACCTCCTGCACCAGAATCTCGGCCAGTTGCGGGTTCTGCACCAAGTCGCCGGAGAGCTGGTTCGCCAGCGCGTTCTTCAGCGCCGCGAGTATGTCATTGCGGTCTTGTATCTTCTTATTGTCTGCCATGGCAGTTCCTTTCCTCTCTCGCGATTCCACTTATGAACTCATCCTGGTGGAGAACCATCTCGTCGATTGGAGCGGCTCCCGCCCTCGCGCAGCTCACGGAGTACCTCCCGGTCCAGTGGGTGGAGTCGCAGTCGCGGACCCGCCCGTCGCGGCGCCACCCGCCGGCCCACCACCCGTCGAGGCACCGCCCGTCCCGGGCAGAATCGTCCCGGCAGCGCCCTTCGGCCCACCGCCCGTTGGTCCACCGCCCGTTGGTCCACCACCCGTTGGTCCACCACCCGTTGGTCCACCACCCGTTGGTCCGGCGCCCACCGGCGGCGCGGACAGGTCCATACTGGCCGCCAACTCCTTCAGTGCCTGCCCGACCTTGACGTTCGCTACACGTCCGGCTGCCTGCTGCACCACCAGCCGCAACGTCTTCAGGTAAGTGCCAACCGCCACGATCCCGGTGATCCCCGCCGCCGATAGAATCGATGGCCCCTCATTGGCCGCGAACTGGCGCGCCCAGCCAAGAACACCCGCCACCGTCAACTCTCCGGTTACCGGAGTGTATAACTCGAATGATCCACACTCGGTCTCGGCCGAGCACTCCACCGCTTCCACGCTTTGCAGAATTCGCTGGAATCGCGACTCCATCCGCCGTCTCTGCAGGGGAAAGTCGGTAAGATAACTCGCCTTGAATCCATTGAAGTCTGCCCGCAGTTCGCTAAACTCCTCCGTAAGTTGCTTCACGGCCTCGCCCTGGCTGGTGTCGCAACGGTCCGCCGCCTTCACAGGCTTCAGTTCCTCCAGCCGGTCGCTGAGAAACTTCAGATCACTCTCCAGCCGGTCCAGCAACGGCAACTCCGGGCCCTGGATATCGGCCAGAAACTGGCGCAGCCGCCCTTCCACGAGCACCAGCCGCTCCCTCAGTTCGCCGGTGTGACAGTCCTCCTCTTCTGGCTTGATCCCTGCAATGATCTCTTCCATCTGGACCACGTGAAACTGCGTCTTGCGGTAGAACGCCCGCCAGGAACCCTCGAGCGCTCGCGCCTCCACGTCCACCGCGGAAGTCCGAATCCGGACCTCTCGCTTGCCGCCGGCCTCCACCACCTCGAAGCGCTGCTTCAACGCCTGGTCGAAAGCCTGTGGGTTGACACCGGAGGCATTGTAGCCTGTAAGTTCCTGAATCGCCCGGCGCACCAGTATCTGCAGGCCTGATACCGGGGCCTTTTTTTGCACGCTAACTTGCATGTTTGTCTCCTTGTGCCGAATAAGTAAGCTCAATTTCCGGGTTTCCGCCACTCCCGTCACGGCGTCCGCCCGCGTCCTGGTGGCGCATCGCGCATTGCTGCGGGGAACCCAGCCCCCCAGCCGTGGCTGCCCGCCAGCAGCGGTGCAATCGCGCCGTCGCCTCCATCAGTGGGTCGCGGCATGCGCCGATCGCCGCCAGCGCGCTTCGTGACCAGGACAGCCACTCTCCTTTGCGCTCAACTCCGAAGCGCTGCAGGCTCTCCATCCGCTCAAAGCTAGCCAGTTCCTCGAAGTAACAACGGCTCAGACGCTGTAACTTTTCGCCCAAAGCTCCCAGGTGCTGGCTTACCAGGGAATGCTCGCTCAATTCGCCTTCACTGGCGTTCGCCAGGGCATGGAGTTCACCGCTCGATTCCCGCAGCCAACCCGACGCGTCCTCAATCGCGAAATCAAACTGGTCGATCAACCAGACTTGCCCGCGCGCCGGCCGGTCCTCCACGAGGATCAGTCGCAGCGCCGCAAACTGATCGTGCAGCCGCTGCCACTCCACCTGTAAGCCGCGAACTTCTTCCGCAATCATGTCAACGCCTCGCCAGTTCTTTGTAGAAATTCCGCTGAATCGTCTCCGCGGGTGCCAGCTTCCGGTCCACCGCGAAGCGCGCCGCGCCGATCAGGAATCGCTCCGGGACAATACCAGGATCGTTGCCGCTCGCCAAACGGTGAGCCGTCTCTTCCACCATCGATTGCTCCTTCGGCCCAAACCGGATCACCTCGGCCAGGGCCTTGTCTCCCAGGCTCGGCCAGCGCCGGAACGCCATGATGCTCACCACCATGGGAATCGCCACATGCGCGGTTTCCAGAAGCGCTGGCGGAATCGTGCCCGCGCCCGGATCCGGATACATCGTGAGCCACAATCTCCGGTATTCTTCGGCCTGCCTTGCGAAGCCCATCCGCTTGAGTAACTCAAGCGTGATCAGCATCCGCAGCCAGGGCGTGGGATGCGGCGCATCCGGCACAAACGTGACCACGGTCTTCGGCGCGCGCCCGATCACGTCCATCAGGCTGCCCGCCACTCCCGGGCCGCCCAGAACCAGCCCCGCGATATCGGCGAACGTCTCGCGATTCCAGCGCTGCCAGGTGCTCGCCACCAGCCGCGGCAGCCCGGCACGGTGCAGTTCCCTCCCCACCGTCAGCGGAACCACGTCCGCCAGCCCCAACTCATTCTGTAAGTTGTGACTAACCTCGTGCAGGATCGCGCCAAGGGCCCACGGATTCACCAGCCGGTGATACGGGATCTGGATCAACGGAAACGGGTTGATTTGTTTGCCCAACCTCGTCAACCGGATCCCGCGCCGGTAAGTGGCTGGCGAGAATCCCGTTCGCATGTAACAGAAGGGCGGCGGTGCCGGGATCGACTTCGCCTTCCCAAGACCCAAATAGGCGGCCTGATAACAATCCAGCGCAATCCGGTCGCACCCCAGCAACCATTGGCCGAA
>JAEUQE010000280.1 GCA_016789785.1 Bryobacterales bacterium | reverse complement strand
CCTCTTGCGCCGAGCCGGCTCAGCGACTCCACTGGCGACGTGCCCCACTGATCCCGGAGATCGATCGACGCGCCCAACTCGATGAGCCTGTCGATGGCGAACGGCGTGCGTGCGAAGTTGAGCAGCGAGCCATTGTTCGGCACGATCTCCGGCAGCGATCCGGCCTGCTGCAAAAGTGATTCAAGCAAAGCATCGTCAGCGAGCATCAGCGCCTCCACGATGCCCGTGCGCGCGCCAGCCGTGCGCAGCGCATCTCTCATCGCATCCTGATCCCGATGGATCGCGAGCATCAGTGGCGACCAGTGACCGTACTCATTATTGCGGCCTGACGGGTCGGCACCCGCCCGCAGCAGCAGATCGAACAGATCGCGCCTTCCGGTCTCGATCGCCACATGCAGCGCCTGCGGGCGGCCGCCCCAGAATGGATGCGGGCCTGTGGCATGGACAAGGTCCGGATGGCGGGCGAGCATCCGCTCCACCTCGCCAATCCTTCCGTTGCCCGCATGCTGGAGGAACTCGCCGGCGAGCCCGTCAGTCGCGCTTTGCATATCAATCACGCTTGGCCGATTTGATGAGATCGAGTGCATGTTGCATGTAGATCTCGCCCGTCATCTCGCCCATGGAAACCCGCGAGATGTAACGGTAGGCTGCGAAGCTGTTGAAGTCGACCTTCGTGAGGATGTAGCCGAAGGCGTCGTTGGTGAGGCCGAACAGGAACTGGTGCTCACCGCCCATCTTGCGCTTCATATAGAAGCCGATATTGGGCAACGCTTCGCCGGGAATGGTGAGCATCTGCGCGTTGCCGAGATTCACCAGATTGACGCGCGTGGATACGGTGCGATCGGAGCCGCGTGGATAGTTCAGCGGTGAGTGCTCGACCACGGCCCACATTTCCTTTGACTCGACGGGGAACTTCACATCCATCGATTTGCATTCCAGCACGGGCGCGCGCTGCCACGTTGCGGGTCCAATGATGCGCAAGGATTCGCTGGCGAGCAAGCCGCCGATGCGTTCGCACTCCGCCCAGGTGCGGCTATCGCGCCAGTAGGCTCGCAGCGGATCGCGCGCATCCTCCAGGTTGCGGTTATCCGCGGTGATCATGCCGCCTTGCGCGCCGTTCATGAACATCGCCATGCCACCAAATTCCTTCTCGATGCGATCGCACATCGGACCCACGAGATCGGGGCTCAGAATTCCCTGCTCATTGCCCAGCACTTCGGGATGAACGGCGTAGTTCACCAGTGTCGCGATGGGCTGGCCTTGCAGGTTTCTCGCCTGCAGGACGCTGGCGCGGCGATCGTAGAGGTCGGGCGCGTAGTAGTTGTAGGCGATCTTGCCCTTGGCCTCACCTGATGCGATGCGGATTTCGGCGGGCTGCAGATGATCAAGCGCATCGTTGATTGCCGCTGCCACCTGCTCGGTGACGAACTTCATGTAGGCGAGTGAGCCCGTGTGTCCACCTTTGCCATCGGGGAACGCGTAGACATCGGGAGCGCTATGAGTGTGGGTCGCGCCGATGAGGATCTTCTCAGGCTTCATGCGCGGCACCATGGCTCGCGCGCGATCGCCGAGGACTGATGGAAAACCGAGCAGGTCGACGCTGACGATGGCCACCGCTTCATCGCCTGCCCGGAAGACGATGGCTCGTGCGGTAAGGTCGCCCTGTTTGGATCTGGCTGGCGCCGTGGGGCCCATGCCACCGCTGACCGGAAGCAGCGGGTCGGGCGTGATGATGCGCTTTGCGGCGGCGGCTTCAAACTTCTGTGCAAGGACTGGGAGTGAGAGGATGGCCATCGGCAGCAGCAATCGGAGAAGCATACGTTGTCATGATAGAACGGCAACCGCTGAGAAGAGGCGGTGCCGCGCGCTCAACCGTTGCTGATCTCCTGCCATCGCCAGATGTGCACGCCGGTTTCCTCACGAAGCCCCGCGCGCGACATCGCGGCTGCCACCGCACTCGCCTCTACCGGCCGGTAGCGCCGGAGTCCACCAAGCAGTGCGAACTGCATCGCCTTCGCCGCGGCAATTCCCATGCGTTCGCCGAGGCGCTCTTCGCCACGGTCGCCAAGCAGAAAGCTCGGCCGCAGGATGTGGACTGTTTCGAAACCGAGACCCCGCACCGCGTCTTCCACTTCGCCCTTCACGCGCAGATAGAAGTTCGACGACTTGGAAGAAGCGTCCACGCTGCTGACCAGCACGAACCGGGACGCACCGCCCTGCCGCGCCCACTTCGCAAAGTTCACAGCGTATTCGAAGTCCACTTTGCGGAAAGCTTCCTGAGAACCAGCCTTGCGAATCGTAGTGCCGAGCGCGCAGAACGCCACGCCTTCTGGCAACTCCGCCGCGGGCTCAATGCGATCGAAGCTCACCACGCGTTGCACAAGCTTCGGGCTCACAATGTCCAGGGGACGCCGCAGAAGTGCGACCACGCTCGAGTAGTGATCCGAGGCGAGCAGCGCATCGAGGCAGGATCGGCCCACCAGCCCCGACGCTCCCGCGATGACGGCGCATCTTCGACGCATCCCTCAATGGTGCATCCGTGCGGCCCGGAACGCAAACCAAGGCCAGATGGTCGCGCGAGTGGTCTACACTGGAACTTTCGCCTGAATGCCATTTGCGCTCTACCGTTCGCTGATCCTCACCATTCCAGCGTGCTTTGCCTGGACCGCGATTCTGTGTACGTTCTCCTTCGCGATCATGCCGCTCGTGAAGCAGGAAACACACACCGCCATCTGGCGCTACTGGGCGCGTTGCATGCTGTGGCTGTGCGGCGCGCGCGTGAAGATCCATGGTGCGGAGAACCTTGCCGAAGGGCAGCACTACATCTTCGCGTCGAATCATCTGAGCCTCATTGATTCGCCGTTGCTGGTGGCGCATCTGCCCCGCACGCTGCGTTTCCTGGCCAAGCGCGAACTGTTCTCCATTCCTTTCATGGGCTGGTACATGAAGGCCCAGGGCCATATCGCGATCGATCGTGGAGATGCGCGTGCGACGCTGCGCAGCATGACCGAGGCCGCGGCAGTCATCCATCGCGAAAAGATGTCCGTACTCGTGTTTCCGGAAGGAACGCGATCGATGGATGGCAGGCTGCAAGAGTTCAAGGACGGCACGGCGCTAATGGCCATTCGTTCGCAGACCCCGATTGTTCCGGTGGCGGTCACGGGCACGCAGCGCGTCCTGCCGGCGAAAGCCAAGGAGATTCGCGGCGCCGATGTCGAACTGCGGATTGGCGTACCCATTGACACTGCTGGCTATGAGCAGAAGCAGCGTGGCCAACTCACCGAACAACTGCGTCGCGAAGTCGCGGCGCTGATCGAAGCGTCGAGCCTGAAAGGGTGAGTCGCACGCTTCGAAAGGCACTTGGGGCCATGGTATTGTGCAATACATGATGCGTGTGATGCTCTTCCTGACCTTCACGGTGGCTGCCTTCGCCGACAACTGGCCGCAGTGGCGCGGACCTTCGCTCGACGGCGCGAGCACCGAACGGAATCTGCCCGTCACCTGGAATCGCACCGAGAACGTGACATGGTCCATTCCAATGCCGAGCCGCAGCGGCGCCACGCCGATCATCTGGGGCGAGCGCATCTTCCTCAACGTGGCCGATGGCGACAATCTCGAACTGTGGTGTCTCAATCGCGAAAAGGGCGACATCCTTTGGAAGCGGCCTGTTGGTGGGGGCAACTACAAGATCAACAAGCAGAACATGTCGTCACCTTCGCCGGTCACCGATGGCAAGACCGTCTGGGTACTCACGGGCACGGGCATTCTGAAGGGCTTCGATTTCGCCGGCAAGGAACTCTGGACGCGCGACATTCAGAAGGATTACGGCAAGTTCGGATTGAACTGGGGCTATGGTTCGTCGCCGCTGCTGCACAACGGTTCGCTCTACGTGCCGGTGTTGCATGGCATGAAGACCGATGATCCTTCCTATGTGCTGCGGATCGACGGCAAGTCCGGCAAGACGCTCGCGCGGCAGGAGCGCCCGACGAAGGCCACGGTGGAAGCGCCCGACGCCTACACCACGCCGGTGCTGGCAAAGAACGGAAACAAATTGGAGGTAATTGTTTCGGGTGGCGACCTGGTGACGGGGCATGATCCGGAAACATTGCAGGAACTGTGGCGGGCCGATGTGCTGAATCCGACGAGCTTTGCGATGAACCGCATCATCGCCTCGCCAGTGGTGAAGAACGGCATTGTCTACGCGTCGTCGCGGGTGAAACCCTTCGTCGCGTTGAAGCCCGGTGGCAAGGGCGATGTCTCGACTTCGCATGTCCTGTGGACCTACGCCAACGGGCCCGATGTACCCACGCCGGTGACCGACGGCGAACTGCTCTTCATTGCCAACGATCGCGGCATCGTGTTCTGTCTCGATGCGAAAACGGGCGCCGAGGTGTGGTCGGGCCAGCGCATCTCAAAGGCGATCTACAGTTCGTCTCCCGTGCTGGCGGATGGGAAGGTGTACATCACGAGCGAAGAAGGCACCACTACCGTGATCAAGGCTGGCCGCCAGTTCGAAGTGCTCGCAGAAAACAAGCTGGAGGAATACACGCTCAGCTCGCCGGCGATTTCCGAAGGTCAGATCTTCATGCGTACCGAGAAGGCGCTCTACTGCATCGGCAAGCGCGTGAAGAAGTAGAGCGGCATGAACGCAGCGGCCTGGTTGCTGCAACCGGTGCGATTGAGCGCGGTGCCCGCCGCACTGCTGCTGATCGCACTGTGGCGCACGCCTGGCAACGCGGCTCGCATCTCGCGGCTTGCGCTGTGGATCCTGCTTGCCGCGGGTGTGAATGATTCGGCGATGACAATCCTCGGCGCACGCGATGCGATCCGCATCGATCTCGTGCTGCTGTTCCCACTGATCACCATCGCGAACCTCGTGGGCGGTGTCATGGCCTGGCGCTGCCTGCATGCGCGGCGCATGCGTCTGGTGGCGATCCTTCCCATGGCTCTTGGTGTGGCGGGTGTGATGGGGCTGGTTGCGTCGGCGGTGGACTCGGCTTCGGTGTCGCGACGTTTGGATCTACAACGGCGGCTGCTGTTTCAAGCACCCTTCCGCGATGGGCCAACATTCGCGCGCGTCTTCGGCGACATCGGCAATGGCGACTCATGGACGGGGCATTTCACTCCTGCCCGCGAGCCGGTATGGATGACAAGGCTGATCGTAAACCGGGAAGGGAAGGTCTGGCTGTACTGCCGCATCCAGAATACCGAGCAACTTGTGGGCACAGGGACGATGACGGCTTCGACCCCGGTGACGTTTGCGATTGAAGGGCGCATGCCGCCTGAGAAGCTGCGTCTTGTGCTCAAGCCAATCGACGGAGATTGGGAAGCAACGCTGGCATCCTCCTATGCGGATCCTGATCCGCGGGTGCGTGGAATTCGCATCCGGCGCAGCGAACCTCCCCGATTCCCGCAAGCTTCGCAGCCGAATGACATGATCACCATCGGGGTGTTCTCGCATTTGAAACCGATGGAGCAACATCAGCGGCTGATCCAGTTGTGGCTGTGGGCCGATGAGACCGAAGTGTGGGGATGTTACTTACGCACCATTCAATTGGCGGGTAGCCGCGCGGAGTTTCTGCATCCTGTGCAATTCCGCGCCAGGCGCGAGCGTAATGGCGCAGTGTCGCGATTCCGCGTGAAGACCGGCATGGAGGAACTGAGCGCTGTGATTGGTGAACGTGGCGTGGATCTTCGCGTTGTCTACAACGGCAGCCCGCTGGAGAACGTCACGTTGGAGCCGGGTGCGGTGGTGAAAGACGAGATCTTCGACCTTGCGCCCACCTGGTCGCGTAAAGAGAACGAACAGTGGTTGGAAGCCGTGTTGACGGGCCGTTTCGTGAAGTGGGATGTGCCCGCGGTTGCGCGGTGAACTAGAAGTCAACCAGACAAAGAAGAGGAGGGCTATGCCAAGAACGTCTAAGAAGTCACCATCGGCCGACGAAATCGCCGAGATGGCGACTCGCGGCGAGGATGTCTCCCGGTTCTTCACCAATGAGTTCACCGTGGTCCGGCCGGTCCGCCGTGTGAACGTGGATCTCACGCAAGGTATGCTGCGGGAACTTGATGAGCGGGCCGCTCGCCTCAACGTCAGCCGGCAGGCCGTGATCAAGACCCTGCTGCGGCAAGCTCTCGACCAGAGTAGTCGACGTCCCAAAGCACCCGGACGGCGCGCAGGCTGAGGCCGGCTGAGGCCACCGGCGATCTTCGCAGACTCGATCACGAAGCCGCCCGCTCAAAGGTCTACAATTAAGGTGTGATGAAGGACTCCATTGTCGTGTCCGACCCGGAGATCATGCACGGGACGCCGTGTTTCCAGGGCACACGTGTGCCCTTCAAGAGCCTGATCGATTACCTGGAAGGCGGGTATTCGCTGGATGAGTTCCTTCGCCAGTTCCCGTCGGTGTCACGCGAACAAGCGGTGCAAGCACTTGAGGAGGCGAAGGATTCGCTGCTTGCCAAGATCACATGAAGATCTTGCTGGACGAGTGTCTACCGGTCGATTTCCGGCATTCGTTTCCTGACCATGAGGTTCACAGCGCCCAATGGGCCGGTTTCAGGGGAATGAAGAACGGAAGGCTGCTTCTCGCCGCCGAGGAATCCGGGTACGATGTACTTGTCACAATCGACCAAGGGATTCGTCACCAACAAAACTCCGCTGGCCGCCAGATTTCGATCCTGATCCTGTGCGCGGCTACGAGCAAGATTGAGGACCTGCTACCGCTCGTCGCTGTGGTCCGAATTGAGTTGGCAGAGCTTCAGAAAGGCCAAGTCAGGTTTGTTCGATGATCCGCGCCGCCATGCATCTGCGAGTGGAGGTTATTTCAAGGCTTCGTTGATCTCAATGTCGCGCTTCAAAATGTCGGTGAGAAGCTCGGAGAGACCGACACCCTTCACTGGAGAGGAGCGCCTCGCGAATCCGCTTGGCACGATATAGAATATCGATATTGGTATCCTATAGTAATGACAGAGCCCTCCCTTGAACTCCTCAAAGGTACGCTGGACCTCCTTATCTTGAGGACGCTGGATCTGCGGCCCATGCACGGATCCGCCATTGCAGAACGTATGGCTCAAGTCACGCATGGGGCGTTCCAGGTCAAGGCAGGTTCCTTGTTCCCCGCGCTCCATCGCCTCGAACAGGAAGGGTTGATCAAGGGCAAGTGGGAAGAATCCGCGGAGGGTCGCCGGGTCCGCACCTACAAACTGACCCGCGACGGGAGGAAGCAGTTGTCGGTAGAAAAGCAGACGTGGACACGGACAGTTCAGGCGATCACCGCGCTTCTGGAGTCAGCCTGACATGCGAGTCGTCCGAAGATTGAACCGGCTCCTTGCCAACCTGCTCCGATGGCAGCAGGCGGAGGATTCACTTGACGCCGAAATCAGAAGCTATGTGGAGGAGCAAGCCAGGCGCCTTGTTGCTTCTGGGATGCCCGTTGGCGACGCGCGGCGTCAGGCATTGATGGAAACAGGAGGCGTCGAGTGTATCAAGGAAGGGGTGCGGGACGTATGGCTCGGACGAGCAATTCGGACGACGGCTGAGGACGTTCGCTTCGCGTGCCGCTGCCTGCTGCGGTCGCGCGGATTCGCGGCGATCGTCATCGCCACTATGGCGCTGGGCATGGGCGCGGCCCTCACGATGTTCAGCTTGATGCGCGCGGTGATGTGGCGCCCATTGCCTTATCCGGAGCCCGACCGGATTGTCACGATTCAAGTTGACGCCAGGAGTGTGTCGAATGCGGGTGCAGCGCTGGGCGAAGTACTCGACCTGAAAGAGCGCGGCCGGTCTTTCGAACAGGTCGCCATGCTTGACGCGGGGACGGCGACGCTCACGTCCGAAGGCGAGCCCGAGCGTGTGACGCACGCGCGTGTTTCCGATGATTTTCTTCCGTTGCTTGGCGCGCGGCTGACGCTGGGAAGGCTGCTTGATTCGCGGCTTGATGATGCAAAGGCCGGGCCGTCTGCCATTCTCATCAGCGGCGAACTGTGGCGGCGCCGCTTTTCCTCAGACCCCGGCGTCATCGGAAGAACCGTACGGGTTGATGATCAGGACGTTCGGATCGCCGGGGTGCTGGCTCCGCATTTCCGCCTGTTCCTGCCCACCGCTGCCAGCGGCGCGGAACAAATCGACATCTGGATCCCCTTTGCGATGAAGCCGATCAGGCAGTACCGGGGGATTCCCATCCTGGCGCGGCTCAGGCCCGGCACTACCCTAAGCGAGGCGAATGCCGAATTGCAGACGCTCGCATCAAAGTTCCAACAAGAGCATCCCGGGTTCTATGCCGGTACCAAAGGCTGGCAGGCCTCCCCGTTCGATCGCGATTTGAGCAACAGGCTCCGGTTCATTGCGCAACCGCTACAGGAGGCAGTCACGCGCGATGCCCGGCCGACGCTAATTCTGTTGACGGGAGTCGTCGGGTTTGTCCTTCTGCTGGCCTGCGCAAACGTCGCCAACCTTATGCTGTCCCGAAACACGGTCCGGCAGCGGGAGTTCGAAATCCGGCGCGCGCTGGGTGCCGGTAGGATAAGGATCGCCCGGCAACTGCTCACCGAAAGTCTCCTGATCGCGTTGGCATCTTCCTGCGTAGGCCTTCTCCTCGCGCGTTTTGCACTCCAAGCGATCACCAGTGCGAGCGCTTCTCACCTGCCCTTGCACTCCAGGATCGCGACTGATGTGGAAGTTGCGATGTTCGCGGTCGCCCTGGCTGTGGTTACCAGTCTTCTGTTCGGGATGCTCCCTGCGTGGCATACCGCGTCGAGCCGCTCTCAACCGGCAAGCCGCACGCAGACCACGGGCACCAACTTGAGGAATCTGCAACGTGCACTTGTCGCGATGGAAGTCGCTCTGTCGATTGTGCCCTTGGCCTGTGGCGGCCTCATGCTGCGGTCATTAATGAATCTCCTCGACGCGCCTCTCGGATTTGATCCTGCCCATGTGGTCACCGCACAGGCGCCCTTCAGCCTCAGTCTCTACCCGAAAGCAGAGCAGCAGTGGGCGGTGATGCGCGAAGTGATTGATCGAGTGAGCGCGATTCCTGGAGTTCAGGCGGTGAGTGCGGCGAGTCCGTTGCCCCTCTTCCCTAACCAGCAGAAGCGCCGGGTCGGACGTGTCGACCGTCTGGATGATCCGCCAATTCTGGCAACCCAACAGGGAGCCATGCCCGGATACCTCGGTGTGGCCGGAACCCCTTTGCGTGCAGGCCGCGACTTTACGGACGACGACGTGACAGCGCGACGCAGCGTCGCAATCGTTGACGAACGCCTGGCGAAACGGCTATGGCCAGAAGGAGCCCTCGGAAAACGCCTGGCGGTTTATCGAACCGGCCGGCGCGACGATCTCGAAGTGATTGGTGTGACCGCCGCGGTGCGGGCCACTCGCGTGCGGGACGATGACATCCCTGGTTTCCTGCTGCCGTCGATCGAGACCTCCCTGGTAATCAAGACCCGCGAGACATCTGATCGATTGGCGCCGTCGATCCGGTCTGCCGTGGAGGCAGCGCACACTGGCCGGGGCGCCTTCGACATACGGCCAATGAGCGCCTACGTTTCCGATTCGATCGGAGACACCCGGTTCGTCCTGTTCGTCCTCGCAGCGTTTGCATGGGTGTCGCTGCTGCTGGCGGCTGTGGGGCTCTATGCAACGCTCGCCTATCTAACAGCTCAACGCGCGAAGGAGTTCGGAATCCGCATGGCGCTCGGTTCGAGCGTGAAAGCGATCGTTACCATCGTTGTGAGGGAGAGCGTCTTGCTGGCGGTTGGGGGGCTTGTGCTTGGACTTCTGTGTGCGGTTGCCGTGACTCTTGCGATTCGGGAACTGCTCTACGGCGTGGACCCCTTGGATCAGACGACCTTGGTCGGAGTTGTGAGCATCGTGGGTTTTGTCGCGCTGATTGCGGCCATCGTCCCGGCCTGGAGAGCCGCGACAATCGATCCGCAGAGGGCACTGCGGAGTGAATGAAAAAAGCCGCATGATTGGACGATTCGATCTGTGGCCGTCATTGCGACTTTGCGGACTCTCGGTGCAGCGGCACCGAATCTAGATTCGCTCGATCCGCACGTCCGCAGCGTGGGCCGCCAGCGCTTCCAAATCGTCCGGATCGGACGTCAGCACCGTCCCTCCGGGTTCCGCAAATGCCACGACAAGCGCATCCAGGGC
>JAEUQE010000027.1 GCA_016789785.1 Bryobacterales bacterium | reverse complement strand
GACTGCGGCGTTGATAGCAAACCAAATCCAGTCACGACCCAGGTCGAATCAGGCCGGAACTGCGAAAGTCAGGCTAAACTCGAGCCAGCAGTTCGTCCGCGCCGGCCCGGAAGTCCGCCTCCCCGGTGAGCAAGCTCAGGATCAGATGATTCCCTTCTTCGAAGTCGTAGAAGAAGCCAGGCTGCACCAGCACATCATCCTCGCGGACGAGATCCAGAACGAGATCGTACTCATCGCGGTCAACGGGCAGGACGGCATACCATCCGCCTTCCACATGCAGCGGCGCGCAGCGGGCCTGCAGATACTCCAGATTGTGAGCGGTCCGCTGCTGGATCCGCTCTCGCACCGCCCTGGTGAGCCGCAACATTTCCGGCAGTGCATGTTGTATGGGCGCGGAGACGGAGAGGAACGTATCCGCGATCAGTTCCAGCAACTCCGCGGCGCGTTGGCGAGGTTTCTGGGGACCGCCAAGGATCATCCAGCCCGCTTTCATCTGCGGCAGTCCACCCATTTTCGAAAGACCGTTCAGACAGAAGGTGAGCACTTCGGTCACGTCCGCCAAGGTGCGCACAACGCCATCACCCGCATCGCCGAAGCCATAGCAGGAGAACACTTCGTCACTCACAATCGCGAACTGACGCCGCACGCAGAGATCGATCAGTTTCGGCAGTTCCGCCTGCTTCAGATAGGAGCCCGTCGGATTGTTCGGATTCACGAGCAACACGGCGCGCGTCCGGGCGTCCGCCAACCGCTCCATCGCATCGAAATCGATTTGCCACGTTCCGGTGTAGTGGAGCGGATACTGGCGCAATTCCACAGACTCCAGCTTTGCGAGGAACTCGAACAGCGGATAGGATGGCTTCGGCACCAGCACGTTGTCACCCGGACTGCAAAGCAGCTTGAACAAGTAGCTGTATGACTCGCTGGTACTCGCGGTGATCATGACGCGCGCCACATCCACCTGATGCTCGGCTGCCGCGGCTTCCCGCGCGATGTCGAGGCCCCATGGCGTTGGCTCATAGCGAAGAGCCGCGGGCGCGCACAGTGCGTCGAGCAATTCAGGCGGATACTCGATGCCCGCCTGTGTGGGATTCGACTGCGTAAGATCGAGAATGCGGACTCCGTCGCGGCGCTTGGCGGCAAGCAGCTTTGCGAGGTCATTGGGCTCGAGGGACCATTCGAGCCGGTTCGAAAACACCTACACCTTCCTGCCGATGGCCGTCTGCCCGACGTCGACATTGATGGTCTCGCCAGTAGTGGCGAGCGCTTCCGCGGCAAGGTAGTAGGCAGCGGCGCCGACATCATCCGGGTCGGCAAGCCGGCCGAGTGGGGAGGTCTTCGCGGCTTCATCAAAGACTTCCTGCGGCCATCCCGCGAAGCGTGTGCGCACGAACCCGGGAGCAATGCAGTTGACACGGGCTTCAGGCGCCATGATGCGCGCAAACGACTTGGTCATCGAGATGACGCCGGCTTTTGATGCGGCGTAGACGATGGAACTGCCCTGCCCGCTGTAAGGCGCGATGGAAGCGATGTTGATGATCGAGGAGCCGGGGTTCTTCTTCAGAAATGGCGCAACGGCCCGCATGCAGAGGAAGGCGCCGCGAAGATTCGTGTTGATGGTGCGGTCCCAGATCTCATCGGTAAGATCGTCGAGATTCGAATGCGGCACGCGCTGGCTCCAGCCCGCGTTGTTCACAAGGACGTCGATCCTGCCGAAGCGCCCAGCGATATCGGCGAACATCGCTTTCACGGCGGCTTCGTTCACCACGTCGGTTTCGTAGGCGAACGCCCGGCCGCCGCGCTCAATGATGCCTCGCGCGGTTTCCTCGGAGGCTTCCTTCGATCGGGCATAGTTCACGAAAACGATGGCGCCTTCCGCTCCAAATCGTTCCGAGATGCCGCGGCCGATGCCCGTGCCTCCTCCGGTTACGATCACCACCTTGTCTTTCATCTTCATGTGAGTAGTTTCCTCAACGCGGATTGTCCCTGGTCTGCACCTGCTGGTAGATGGCTTTGGTCTGCTCGAAACCAGCGAAGCTGACGCCGGGCTTCATGGCGGACGCGGTCCCGGCGGCAACGCCCCAGCGCAGGGCATCGGCGAAATCGTCGTTCAGGCGCATGGCCCACACAAAGCTCGCCGCCAGTGCGTCGCCGGCGCCAATCGGGCTGCCGACATCGATGCGCGGCGGGATCGCCTCGATCGTTTGGCCCTCGCGCGCACCCACGGCACCGCGGCTACCGATGGAGAGGAGCACCATCTGCGGCCCCATCATGCGAATGCGCTCCGCCGCTTCGAGAATCTGGATGCGTGTGAGCAGCACCTTATTGAGCAGACGTTCGGCCTCGGGTTGATTGGGCGCGACTACGGTCGGCTGCGCCTCCAGTCCGACCTGAAGCGCTTCGCCATCGGTGTCGAGCAGCGTGCGAACACCAAGCTGTTTGGCATGCTCAATTAAGCGGGCATAGAAGTCCGCCGGCACGCCGGGAGGGAGGCTGCCGCATAGCATCAGCCATTTCGCTTCGGGCAGGCGCCGCCCAATTGCTGCTTCCAGGGCCTTCAACTCGCCGGGATCGAGTTGCATCCCGCGCTCGTTGAGCTTGATGGTCAGCCCGTTGCGATCGGAAATGTTGAGGTTGGTCCGCGTGTTCGACTTCACAGGCACGGTGTCGACAGGGAATCCGCAACCAGCCAGATAATTCTTGAGCCGGTCACCGGATTCACCTCCCACCGTGCAGACAGCGGCCGTTTTTCCCCCAAACGAATGGATCACGCACGAAGCGTTAATGCCCCGGCCTCCACAACTCTCTTCTGTTGAGAGGATGTAGGCACGGTCTTCGAACACAAGCTGGTCAACCGTCAGGTTGCGGTCAATCGCAGGATTCACAGTCAAGGTGAGGATCAAGCGCGGTCCCTCTGTAGAACTTTGGCGGCGAGCGCGCCACCAAGGGTTGGAAACACAGTGAATAGAACGAAGAGCAGAATCAGCATGAGGACAATAATCACGGAGAGCCCGGTGGGTTCCTGCATCGCGGCGATGAGACGGTCAAGATCGGCGGGGTTCGGGATCTGACTCCGCATGTTTTCCTTGAAGAAGGCCGCCAGCCCGCCTTGGTTCATGATGGCGATCATCGCAAGCGTGAAAAACACGATCCCAATCATGAAACTGAAGATGCCTGTGATCCAGCCCATGCGCGCACCGCTCAGCACAGTGAGCGGTTGCCCAGTGCGGCGGCCGTAGAGATAGACGGCGAGGAATCCGGCGCCACATTGCGAAAGCAGCAGCCAGCCGGGAATCGGAATCGGCAGCGAATTCGTGAGCGAGGCGATCACCGCGGTGAGCAGCCCCGTGCGCACGGCAATCGGATTGTGGAAGTTTACTTCCAGAGGCGGCGCCGGTCCGGCTGGGGTCGCGGCAGGCGCAACACCCGGCGCCGCGGCAGGAGCTACGGGCTCGTCATCCGGTTCCTGGACCGGCATTTCGAACTGCGGCTTACCGCACTTGTGGCAGAATCTGGCATCCGGGGGAAGCTGCGCGCCACAAGTACAATATGCGTTCACAGACTCCAGTATATCGATCTGTGTTAACTTCGATGGTTTCATGGCTGAATTGAAACTCTGGGTTCTCAATCCTCCGGCGGCCTCCATCCTAGGCCTGCTGGAGCAACTCCCGCCGGAGACGCATATCGTGACGGGCAACACCGGGGAGGCTTTTGCCACCGCACCCTTGCCGGATGTTGTGTTTATTGGCTTCGGGCAGGGTGGGCTGGCGGAACAGATGTGGGATCGCGTACAACATGCGAAGTGGGTACACTCGCTCGCCGCGGGCCTGGAGAACGTCTTGTTTCCGGCGCTGGTGGAGAGTCCCGCGCCGATGACGAACTCAAAGGGCGTGTTCGCGCGTTCCCTGGGCGAGTTCACCATCGCCGCCGCGCTGTATTTCGCAAAGGATTTCCGCCGCATGATGAAGAGCCAGGAGGCCGGCGTGTGGGATCCGTTCGATGTCGAGGAGCTGACAGGCAAGACGCTGGGCATCGTTGGCTACGGTGGGATCGGAAGAGAAGCAGCCAAGCGCGCTGTCGCCATGGGAATGCGCGTGATCGCGTTGCGGCGCAACCCAGCCAACTCGAGCGGCGACGCGTTGATCAGCCAATCACATGGTCCCGATGGCATCGGCGAGTTGCTGGCGGCATCGGACTATGTGCTGGTCTCCGCCCCGAATACAGCCGCGACCCGTGGCCTGATCGGCGAAGCGCAACTGCGCAGGATGAAGAAGAGCGCCGTGTTGATCAATGTTGGCCGGGGCCCGGTGATTGTGGAGTCCGCCTTGATTCAGGCATTGGAGCAAGGATGGATTCGGGGCGCGGCGCTGGACGTGTTCGACGTGGAGCCGCTGCCGGCTGGGCACGCCTTCTACCGGCTGCCGAATGTGCTGCTGTCGCCGCATTGCGCGGATCACACGCCAGGTTGGATTGAGGAATCCATGCAGTTCTTTGTGGACAACTTCCTGCGGTTCCATCGCGGCGAAGCGCTGATGAATCTCGTCGACAAACAGGCGGGGTACTGACATGGTCACGTTTGCTGACGTACAGGCCGCGGCGTCGCGGATCCGCCCCTACATTCACCGCACACCAGTGATGACGTCGCGCAGCGTGGATGCCGCGGCAGGGGTTGAGGTCTACGCGAAATGCGAGAACCTGCAGCGGGGCGGCGCCTTCAAGCTGCGGGGCGCTGCGAATTTTCTGCTGTCGATTCCGGATGCCGATGTGGGCCGCGGCGTGGTGGCGTTCTCATCGGGGAATCATGCGCAAGCGGTCGCAATCGCGGCGGGAATCCGCAACACCAAGGCGACGCTGGTGATGCCTACCGACGCTCCGCAGTCAAAGCTCGAGGCGACCATCGCCCGCGGCGGCAACGTGATCCGCTTTGACCGGCTGCGCGAGGATCGTGAGGCCATTGGCAGGCGGATCTCCGAAGAAACAGGCGCGACGCTGGTCCCTCCTTTCGATCATCCCTGGATCATCGCGGGCCAAGGCACCGCGGCGATGGAGTTGCTCGAAGAGGTGCCTGATCTCGATGCGCTGGTGGTGTGCCTGGGAGGGGGTGGCCTGCTGGCGGGTTCCGCAACCGCGGCCAAGGCCATGAAGCCGTCAATCCGGGTGTTCGGCGCCGAGCCCGCGATCGCTAACGACTGGGCGTTGTCTCTCGCCGCCGGAAAGATCGTGGAGATCGCACCGCCGGAGACCATTGCCGATGGGCTGCGATCCACCAAACCGGGTAAGATCACCTTCCCGATCGTGCAGCAGCTCGTGGAACAGGTGCTGTTGGTGAGTGAGGAAGAGATCCTGACGGCGATGAAGTTCGTCCTGATGAGAGCGAAGACGCTGGTGGAGCCAAGCGGCGCGGTTGCGGCGGCTGCCGTCCTGAATCGAAAACTGCCGGAAGGGATTCGGAAAGTGGGAGTGATTCTCTCGGGCGGGAACGTGGATTGGGAAGTGCTTCGAACGGCCTGATCGCATTTGCGAAAGGACGGAAGGGGCTTGCTCGAAGCCCCTTCCCAGAAAGACTGCGTTTTCAGGCGGCCTTTTCATCGGGTAAATCGATTTGCGGAGATGGCGTGACCGGCGGCCGGATCGGCACTACGCGGCGAGGGCCAGGAAGTCCCTTCAGCGAAGCGGGCGGCGGTGGCGGCGTATGCGCCTTCACGGTCTCGTGCGTAGTGCCGTGGAAATATTCGTCCAGCGGGTAGAGCGCGAATGGCTCCAGTTCACGGAACACAAACCCAAGTTTCTGTTCAATGCGGTAGACCGCATGAAAGAAGTTGCCTCGATCGAGATTGAGGCGTGTGCAGCAGAGCTTCCAGTCAGCGCCAAGAATGAAGTAGTAGCGGAAGATGTCCCACTCTGTCACCGTCAGGTGGCGCTTGCTGACCAGATAGAAATCCGCGAGATACTCCTCATCGCGGCGCCCCCACACCGTTCGCCTGTGATGGGAGGAGCTCAGTTCCAGCGTTGCCTTCGTGAGGTGCTTTTCCTTTTCGGCAAGCTCGCGATACCGGTTGTAGCAAATCCGGAAGATGGCGCGTAACACGCAGTTGCAAGGCACCAGAGTGCACTTGCGGCCGATGCGAAGACCGATTCCATGGCAGTTCGTACACTGTTGATTCGCAAGGGCGATTGTTTCCGACCGAGACCATGTTTTCATTGGGTGCGACCTTTTAGCTCTCCAGTCTTTTCCCGCCCTCCAGAGCATTCGGGCGTTTGCCGGAGATATTCCAATGCTAATCCCGCGCCCGGAGGAGTCAATAGAATTCCAGGAAAATCCACCTTGCCGGCGCCCAGCCAGCACCGCCCAACGCTCTCAACGTATTCAAAAACATAGTGCTTGCGAAGCATAAGAAATCTCAAAAATATTTTCCTAATTGGCTCCATCAGGATCGGATCATGATATGATTGATTTGTCCTATTTCTTCGAGAAATATACCCATGCCGCGATTGACATTCCACGATCTCACCCAGCGCCTGATCCGGGAACTAAACCGCCGTGTGCACAGTGGCGACCTCACCGAGCGCGGCCTCGCACGAAGGCTGGAAGCGTCGCAACCGCACATTCACAATATGTTGAAGGGTGTCCGGGGCATGTCGGTGCCGCTCGCCGATCACATTCTCGACCGGCTCCAGATCCCGCTCGACTCCCTACTCACGGATGACGAAATCGAGCGAATTTTGGAGCAAAGGGTGAGGTTCGGCGCAGGCATCCGGACCAGCGAGTCAGTAGGAGAGGACTGTGAATCCTGACCAAGCGTCAAGCCTGCGGCGTCATGATGACTTCCCGGACTGTGACGTCGACCGCCGCCACACAACGGCCTGTTCTCCATGTGGTCAACTCCATCGGGCGCAAGTGGTCATTCTCTCGTGACCGCCGAGGTCCAGGGCCAGACCGTACCCATCGGGGACATTGCGCCTACAGCGCCCACTCAGAGATAAGGGGACTCCGGCGAGGCGACCGACGGCGATGGGAGCGGCAAAAGTTCCGAAGACCCGGCCGCGGAGCCAGACTATACGAAGGAACTGGGATACTCAGGCCTCAGAACCAACCGTGTTGAAGGCCTCAGGAGAGTTCGGCGCGCACCGGTCGAAGCCGCACCAACGGCACGCCGACCCAACAGCCAGCCCTCACTCAGAGATTTCCTCGCCGGGCCTGCTCGCGCTCAATCGCTTCAAACAGCGCCCTGAAATTGCCCTTGCCGAATCCTATGCTGCCCTTGCGCTCGATGATCTCGTAGAACAGCGTCGGCCGGTCTTCGACGGGGCGGGTGAAGATCTGAAGCAGATAGCCCTCGTCGTCGCGGTCGGCGAGAATGCCGAGCTTCATGAGTTCTTCGAGGGGCTCATCAATCGGCCCCACGCGCGAAGCCAGTTCCTCGTAGTAGGTCCGTGGAACATTGAGAAACTCGACGCCCTGCTCCTTGAGGCGGCTCACCGTGGCGAGAATGTCATTGGTGGCAAGAGCGATGTGCTGCACACCTGGACCTTGGTAGAAGTCGAGGTACTCCTCTACTTGCGAACGGCGTTTTCCAGTGGCAGGTTCGTTGATCGGGAACTTCACCCGGCCGTTCCCGTTCGACATCACTTTCGACATGAGCGCGGAGTACTCGGTGCTGATGTCTTTGTCGTCGAAGGACTGATAGACCTGGAAGCCTAACACGTTCTGATAGAACGACGCCCATCGGTCCATCTCGCCCCAGCCGACGTTGCCAACCATGTGGTCGATGTAACGGAGTCCCACGGGCCGGGCGAGCCGGTCATCGCCCGCCACGGGCTGATATCCGGGAAGGAAGGCCCCGTGATATTCCTTGCGTTCGACAAAGGCGTGCAGCGTGTCGCCATAGACGGCGATGGTGAACATGCGCGCCACGCCATGGTCATCGCGCAGATCCACTGGCTCCTGCACGATCTGGGCGCCACGCTGCCTCAGCTCGGAGTAGGCCGACTTCGCGTCGTCCACCCAGAGCGCAACGCAGCGCACGCCATCCCCGTGGCGGTGGACATGATCGGCGACCGGCGAAGTTGGACGCAGGGGCGCGGTCAGCACCAGGCGAATCCGGCCCTGCTCCAGCACATAGGAGACACGGTCGCGTACACCTGTTTCGGGCCCTTGATACGCCACCCATCGAAACCCGAACGCGGTGCGATAGTAGTGCGCAGCCTGTTTCGCGTTGCCGACGTAAAACTCGACGTGATCCGTGCCAAGCAACGGAAGGAAATCCGTGGTGGGCACTTCAACTTCAGACACGGGATGCATTGGCATGCTCCTTCTCCAGTACGTGGCTCAGCACGCCACGGATGGCTTCCAGGCAAATCTGATTCTCTTCGCTGGTTCCGGTGGAGATCCGCACACAATCGGGCAAACCGAATCCAGCAAGCGGCCGGATGATCACACCCTTGCGCAGCAGTTCTTCGCACAGACTTCGCGCAGCCGCCTCACTGCCCATCGGCACCATCACGAAATTCGCTTCCGAGGGCACCGCATGCAGCCCCATCTCGGCGAGACCCTGCCGCAGTGTGCGCAAACCTCGGGCGTTCAATTCCAGGGTTTGATGCAGAAACTCCTTGTCGCTAAGGGCCGCGATCCCCGCGGCTTCCGCAACCGCGCTTGGCTCAAACGGCAGTTTCACCTTCAACAGGTTCCCAATCAATGATTCATGAGCGAACCCGTAGCCGATGCGGGCGCCCGCCAGGCCATAGACCTTCGAATAGGTACGCAGCGTGATCACATTGTCGTAGCGGTAGTGCAGCGAATCGGGATAGCGATGATTGGTCTGCGCGTATTCGAAGTAGGCTTCATCAAGGATGATCAACACGTGGCCGGGCACATGCTGATAGAAGGCATCGAACTCCTGACGCGTGAAGATGGTGCCTGTCGGATTGTTCGGATTCGCGAGATAGATGATCTTTGTCTTGTCCGTGATCGCCGATGCAAGGGCGCGAAGGTCATAGTGCCACTCGCGATAGGGCACGGTGCGATACGCAACGCCGCGCCCTCGCGCGAGCACCTGAAAACCAGCGAATGCCGCTTCGGTGGTGAGCACCTCGTCGTCATCGCACAGAAACGTGCGAATGATGTTCGACATGATGCCTTCCGAGCCGCTGCCCGCGATTACATTCTCGACCTTGGTCTCGAACTCGCGGGCAAGTACTTCGCGCAGACCACGCCCGCCGGCCGGATAGAAGTTCAGTCCGTCGAGCGCACGGCGCATGGCTTCCACCGCCAGTGGCGACGGTCCGAGGGGATTTTCATTGGAGGCGAGCTTGATCACCCGCTCCACGCCGTAGTTGCGGCGAACACTTTCGACGTCGAGACCGGGGCGATACGGCTCCAGGGATTCAATGTAGGGAGGAACGAGGCGAGGCATGATACACACCACTCCCTTGTGGTGTTTTCATTGTATCACATTCGCCAGCGCCAGTTGAACGGTCTCAGGCGATCAGCACGAAGTCTTTGCTGCCATAGCCCCGGATGCGTGCACAAACCTCGAATCCTTCACGGCTGCCCGAGTCATTCGTATTGCCTTCGATGGTATGAAAAACCTCCGCCTCGGCCTTCACCACAAACCCGACATGGGTCCAATCGTCCGGAGTGCGCCGCACCAGAAAGAGGCTTCCCGGCGTAATGGCGGCGCGTCCGGAACGAGGCGGCTCTTTGAGGAAAATGCCTTTCTGCCGCGCCGAACCAGCTACCGAATCGCATGAGAAGCTCTTCGTGAAAGGCATTGGCAATCGCAAAGTATCGCAGGACTGTTTCAGCACGAAACACGCGAAGCCCGCACACCAAGCCCACACCTGGCCCTCGTTGCCATCCATGTAAAGGCGCACCCACGGCCCGCAGTTCTGCCCGCCGACTTCGCGCGGGTGCTGGGCCAGATGCTGCTGGGCATACGCAACCGCGAGTGATCCCAACGTGTGACGCCCAGCCGGCAGGGGAGCAAGGGCTGCCGATATGGGCCGCACAAGCGCTTCGAACGTCGCCTTGTCCACAGTGCCGGTTTGCGTCAGGCCCGTTTGTTTCTGGAAGACTTTGACGCCGGCTTCCGTCGCAGGTCCGAAGTCCCCATCGGTGGCGACGGAAATGCCGCTCAGCGACAACCACTCCTGAATCCTCTTTGCCTTGAGACCGCGGGCGCCTCGTTTGATGGGTGCGTCGAAGGTGACTTCCGTGATGGCCATGGATGCTCCTTAAGTTGAGATACAGCATGATATCCCAAACAAGAAAGGAAGGCACAGCGCAACAAAGCCGCGTCCACGAATCAACGAGTCTGGGCGCCTGTCGGACGAGTTCAGCCCCCTGCGAGACAGAGGCACCCAAACGGCGAGGGCCTCGGGGCCTAACGAGTGATGTTGATGCGGAGTTCCCGTTCGGCGTCACCCGCCTTGAAATTGAATACGTTCACGCCGGCCTCAGAGCCAAACTGAATGTCGGCAACGAACGCCTGTCCGGAGTTCGCGATGCGAGCAATGCTGGTCACGCTGCCCCCGCCCGAGACCGCCGTCACCTCCGGTGACGCGTTGATCGGCAGGTTCGCGGAGTCGAGCACGCGGAACAACACCCGCGCGGAGCCACCAGTGCGGATCGCTCTTTCCACGATGAAAAATACCGAGATCTGCTTCGCCTCGGGCGAGCGCACTCCAAGCCAGTAAGGAATACGAATTCTCTGACCGTTGTTGTCGGTCGCGACGACGAATCCCTGGAATTCTCCCGCCGGCGGGTTGCTGTTGCTCCAAGTCAGCCTCACCCGCCCAGACTCCTTCGGCGCAAGGTTGAGGGATGACGATGCGAGTGTGGGCCGTAGCGAGTCCTCCGTTTCAAGCGTCAGTGTCAAAGCGGCTGGTGCCGCGCCGAGATTCGTGAGCGTCAGTTCCCTGTTGATTTGACCGGTCTGGCGATCGGCCGCGCCAAAGGTCAACGTAACTGGTTCCGCCGCCACGTTCGCGCCAAGAGCAGCGTTCAGATCGAGCCGTCCCGCACCACTTCTGATCACGCTGTTCAGGATGTTCGCTGCGGGGAACGGCTCTGCGGAGTTCACAAGCAGAGAACGATACTGCGCCGTGGTGAGACCGGGTCTGGCCTGCTTGAGGACAGCCGCGGCGCCAGCGACCAATGGCGCTGCAAGGCTGGTCCCTGAGGTCAACACGTAGGAACTGCTCAACGGCTCGCCCGGCGTGGTGCCGTTTGAAGCGGTCCACACATTGGAGCCTACCGCCACAAGGTCCGGCTTGATCCGGCTCTCAAGCGTTGGGCCGCGGCTTGAGAAACTTGACAACAATCCGGCGTCGTCAGGCGAGGAGGTGCGGAACGAGAGCGAGTATTCAATGGCGGGCTCCGTCGCAATCTGCGCTTTCAGAGTCAGCCCGTCCCCTCGGGCAACCATCAACGCGCGCAGGGTGGCTGTATTCACCGACATGATGATCCGCCCCGATGGCGCATCCGCGTTCGGCCCAACATTGTTGTACACCACCGCAGCAATCGCCCCCGCGGCCTGGGCATTGTTAAGCTTATCCTCGAAGGTGCACTCCCCACGCTGGATAAACGCGATCCTCCCGGTCAAGCTTCCTCCGGGGAAACCGTTACACCCGAGTCCATTCCGGTCGAGCGTCGCGACATCGAGCATCTGACCGCTGACAGATTCCGCATCCTCGCTGTTCGAGGCCGGTGTCGCCGCAAAACGCTGGTTCGGCGCCGTCAACGAGGGTGTCGCCAAAACCCAGTTGCTTCGAGATGAACCAACCGTGATCACTTCCGGTATCGCCCCCAAATCGCCCACCGAGAGCATGTCCGGACCTTCATTGCCGGCTGCAACGACGACGATCACCCCCGCCGCAATCGCACGCTCAATCGCGCCAGTCAGGATGTTTTCTTCCACGGGGCCAAGCGAAGGGCCGCTTAAGCTCATGTTCACGACATCCATGCCATCCTTCACCGCGTCATCCAGCGCCCGAAGCAACGCATCATCGGTGATTTCGTCGTTGATCCCTTCACTCACGCGGTATGCGCCGAGAAAGGCCTTTGGAGCAACTCCACCGATATCCGGGCGGTTCCCAAGATGGATCACGCCTGCCGCGGCGGCGGCCACACCGGTACCATGCCCTTCGCGGTCCGACGCACTGGTGCCGTCGTAGCTGCGTGCAACGATGATCTTGTTGGAGGTAACCGCGCGGTCACCCTCCGTGCCGAATTTCGGAAATCCATCTGGGGTGGATAGGGAGGTGTCCTGAAAAGCTAAGTGGTGACGGTCAATTCCGGTGTCGAGAATCCCGATCTTCATCCCCGCGCCAGCCGCATCCCGGCCACCCACCCTCGCCCAAGCCTCCGGAATCCGAAGTACGCTCAGAGCGCGGTCAAGGGCGAGGCGATAGGTCTTCACTGGCCGGACCGACTTCACGAACGGCAGGTTCTGCAGTGCCGAGACATCGGCCGCGTCGACGACCAAGGCGTTGGCCACCGTATCCACTTGTCCCCGGATGCTGACATGGCGCGGAAACAAGTGCTCCATGACGCGATCCTGCTGTGCAAGCACACGCGCCCGGCGGAGATTCGCGGCCTCGCGGTCCGCGCCCGATGCCTCTCGCGCCGAACCCGATGCCTCTCGGGCCGAGCCGGGCCGTAAGGCGACGCTTGGGGTTCCCCTCTCCTCGATCTGAGCCGCAAGGACAGAAGGCTCCTCCAACTCAACGATGAAACGCCCAGCGCGATATTGCCCAAAGACTGGCGAAGCAAGAAGAAGGAGAACCCAAGAAAAACGCATCTTAGTCAATTGTGCCACTCTACACTAGAACCCGGAAATGGGAGAAACCTCTCACATTGATTCGGGACGCTCCGGAGTGCCGGAGCGTTTCTCCGTATTGAAAGCGGTTCCCTGAGTCCCGGGTTCAGCGGTATCCCCTACTGGCTGATCGACTTCTTCTCATCCCGAGTGAGCGCGACAGTGGAGGCAGTGGCCGCACCCACACCCGCGACCACGACACCCGCAATGATCGTCTTGGATGCTACGGCGCCGCCTACCGTCCCTGCGGTTCCAGCAGTCCCGGAAGCTCCGCCAGCCGTTCCCGCCTTGGCTGCAATCGGGACCACTCCGGCGGAATCGCAGCCCTTTACTTTCACTACCTGACTCGCTCCCGCCACCGGACTTGCCAGTGGATTCACAACGCCATTGATCTCAACCGTTTTGCCAACCTTGGGGTCGAGACAATCGCCTTGCACCTCCACGGTGACGCCCGAGTTGGTGTCGGTGAGAAGATAGTGCCCATCGTTCTTCGTCAGAAGCCCTACCATCTTCACCGGCGCCGCGGCGCCCGCACCCTGGGGATCGAATTCCAACGCACGGCCCGGTTCGAGGTTGGCCACCAGTAAGCCCGCGGACGTCCGCACCGATACCGGCCCCCGAAGTGCCGCGACCAGTACGTGGTTGTCCCGCCCCATCGCCACCTTGGCAACCGCACGGCTCACAGCCTGAATCTGAAGCCCAGCCGCTTCTACGCGGTAGGCCGCACTGGCACCCTGACCCGATTCCACTTGCCCCGTCCCGTGCTCCAGCAGCATCCGGTCCCGATAGATGCGCGTCTTCGACTCCCCGTCCACGATCATCCGCACGCCATTGTTCAGGCGGACTTCCGAAGTTGCCTTCCCTGTCTCCAGAACCGATCCCTCAAACAACGTACCGTTGCCTGAGACCTTGGACGCATCCAGCGCGAATGTGCCCTTGGCTACCGCCATCCCAATCACCGGGGATGCAGCCGATCCGATTCCAAGCGTCGCCGCCAGCCACAGCGCCAATACGGCCTGCAGCTTGAAACCAAAATCTCGATTGCGTTGCATTCAGGTGTACTCCTACCTCCGAACAGATTTCCTCGTCTCGCACCTGCATGTCTGGCCGTGGCATGCAGTGCTTACATCTTTTTCTTCGGCGAAAGCTGTTTGGAACTTGAGAAGGTGAGAAAAAATAACCCTTTATCCCACAATGTATTACAGAGGTATGCGCATTACGTTTTACATCGCTCGAGCAACTGTCTGCGTTCTGCTTGCGACAGCCGCCTATTGGTCCCTCCGGCTCGCCTGGGCCGACCACCTCTTCCGTTCCGATCAGCCCGGCAACATCCAACGAGCCGCACAACTCGTCCCGTTCCATGCCCTCTATCAGGCTCGGGCAGGCAACCTCCACCGCGCCGTCGAACTCAACCCTTACCTCTCCTCCGCATGGCTCGAACTCGCTCACAATGCCGAAGCCACCGCCGACTTCCGCGAAGCCGAGCGCTGCCTCCTCCGTGCCGCCGCTGTCGACCACCAGTTCGAACCTCGCTGGGCCCTCGCCAATTTCTACTTCCGCCGCTCGAATCCCCAGCAGTTCTGGCATTGGATCCGCCTGGCGGCCGAACGTAGCTACGGTGACCGTTCCGCCATCTACCGCATCTGCTGGCGCATGACGGAGGACCCTGCGAAGATCCTCGCCAACGCCATTCCTCGGGATCCCACCCTTCTCGCGGACTACCTCCAGTTCCTCACTGCCGACAACCGCCTTGACGCGGCCATGAACGCCCTGCCCCTGGTTCTGCGTCACGCCACACCGGACCAACAGAATGTGTTCATGGCTTTGTGCGAACGTCTCCTTTCGGCCGGCCGCGGACCGGACGCGGCTACTGTCTGGAACGGAGTGATCGGCCGCGGCTGGCTGCCCTACCGCACCCTCGATCCCGGCTCCTCGGCATGGCTCACCAATGCCGCCCTGGAGGTCTCGCCTCTTGGAAAAGGCTTCGACTGGCGGCTGCTGTGGCGCGCGGGGGTCACCTCCGCATGGATCCCCACCATGCGCCAACTCCGCATCGAACTGACCGGCAAACAGGCTGAAGAGACCGAAATCGTCCGGCAGTTCGTACCGTCAGTGCCTGCGGGACGGTACGTCTTCCGTTACCGCTATCGCACGGAGGGCTTCCCGCAGCGCTCCGGGGTCCGGTGGCAGGTGCGCGACCTCGCTCAGCCCATCCACACGGCCGTCGCGTCCGGCGAGCTTTTCAGTCCGGACTGGAAGACCGGGGAACTCGCCTTTCCGGTGCCTCAACCCGCCGGCCTGATCGAAATCGTCCTGCTCTACCGCCGCAGCCCTGGAACGTCCCGCGCCGAAGGAAGCGTTTGGTTCGAACACGGATTCGACCTCCAGACGCTCCGTCCCGAGGTCGCGCGTACCAGCCAGTGATATGATCAGAGACCATGAAGATACTCCTTCTTCTGGCCTCGCTGTGCGGTACTCTGGCGGGCCAACAGGCGCCAGCCAAGTATCCCGAGACGCTCCCCGCCGGAGTCAAGCTGGACGCCAACCTGGCCTACGCCCAGCATCCGGAAACGGTGCTCGATGTCTTCGCGCCGGCGCCGCAAGCGACGGCCAAGCACCCGGCAATGATCGTGATTCACGGTGGCGGCTGGGTCGGCGGCACAAAGGAAGCAGTGTACGAGAGCTTCGTCCGGCGGTATCTAGAAAAGGGCTTTGTCGTCGCCAACGTCGAGTACCGCCTCGCGAAGGCCGCCAAAGCACCCGCGGCCGTCGAGGACGCACTCCGCGCCGCAAACTGGTTTCTCGACAACTGCGCCAGGTGGAATGTCGACAGAAAGCGCGTCGGGGTGACCGGAGGGTCGGCGGGCGGCCATCTGGCCCTCATGGTAGGAATGGCGAACAAGTCCGCTGGCCTGGGCAAGCCCGTCAAGGTGGCCGCGGTCGTGAACTTCTATGGAATCACCGACGTGGCCGACCAACTCAGCGGCGCCAACATGCGGAAGTATGCCGTTACCTGGATTCCCGACGAACCCGGGCGTATCGACCTTGCCCGCCGCGTCTCCCCCCTCACCTACGTCCGCAAGGACGTCCCCCCGGTTCTGACTATTCACGGCGACGCTGACCAGACCGTGCCTTACGAACACGGCATCCAGATTACGAAAGCGCTTGTCGACGCCGGCGCGCGCGCCGAAATGATTAGCGTGGCCCAGGGCGCACATGGGTTTCCCAAGGAAAAGCTCGACCAGTTGTACCCGCAGATCTTCGAATTCCTAACCCGTCACGGCATCCTGAGGTAGGCCCCGCAGAAACGGCAGGCCCTGCAAAAAGTTGTCACTCCCATTTGCAGAGCTTTTCACGAATCCTCCGCGCAGGCCTAGAATGAGAGTGGGTATGTTCTCGCGGCGCTCCTTCGACTTGGTGCTACCGGTTGCGATGGTGACGCTTTTCCTCCTGTCACTCGCGCTCACCGTTCAGCAGTACCGCGCCTTGGAGGCTCTCCGAAGCCATTTGAAGGAGACGCACCCGGCGGGGGCTGCCGTGCAGGTCGGCGACCGGTCCCTGAGCCTCGATAAGGTCTTCTCGTTCCCGCCTTCGCAACAGTGCAGTCCACAGCCCGCCGGTGTCCAGGCCGCGACACTGGCCCATCCCGCAGCCGAAGCCGCGGGGGATCCCATCGTACGCATGCTCCGCGACCAGTTCCGGTCCGGTCTCCTGTTGAGCGTCGCGATGCTGTTCGGTCTGGTGCTGGGCGTGGCGCTGACCAGGCGCGCCGCCACACGGGAAAGCCGCCTCGCCGAAATGAAATCGGCCTTTGTTTCCAATGTCTCCCACGAGATGAAAACACCCGTCTCCGTCATCCAGATGTACGCCGAAATGATGGAGTTGGGCCGCGCCCGGGATCCGGAAAAACTCCGCGAGTATAGCCGTGCAATCCAGAAGGAAAGCCGGCGTCTGGGCCGGTTCATGGAGGATATCCTGGAGTATGCCCGGCTCGAAAGTGGGCGGCGCGAGTTCTCGCTGTCTCGCGTCAATGTGACTCAGATCGTCGAGCGCGCCGCGGAGGAGTTCGAACCTGCGGCACTCTCGGCGGGTTGCGAACTGCAGGTCGAAACCTCGGACGCACTTTTCGTTCGCGCCGATGCCAAGGCGCTTTTTCAAGTCCTCCACAATCTGTTGAGCAACGCCCTCAAGTACTCCGCCGACTCGAAGGAGATCCGCGTCGTGGTCCTTGAACAGAACGGTCAGGCAGCGATCTCCATCGCCGACCGGGGCATCGGAATCGCCGAGTCCGAACAGCCACGAATTTTCGAGAAGTTCTATCGCTCCGAGACCGAACTGGTTCACAACACCAAAGGGGCTGGACTCGGACTCGCGATCGCCGATCACATCGTGCGCGCGCACCAGGGCCGCATTGCCGTCAGCAGCAAGCCGGGCGAGGGCAGTTGCTTCACCATCTTCCTGCCGCTGTGCGAACCTGGCGTTCGAACCACTTCTCCTGGCTCCTCACGTCCCGATGTCACCGAAACTGCTGATCATCGAGGATGAATCGGAACTGGCTGCCGGACTCAAGGATAACTTCGAGTTCGAGGGCTATGCGGTCACCATCGCGGCCGACGGGGAAGAAGGGCTGCGCCGGGCCCTGGGCGACCCGCCAGACTTGATCCTGCTCGACGTCATGATGCCGAAGGTCAGCGGCCTGGACGTCTGCAAAACCCTGCGCGGACGCGGCCTCACCATGCCGATCATCCTGCTTACGGCGCGGGCCGGCGAGATGGACAAAGTGACCGGGCTCGAACTTGGCGCCGATGACTACGTTACCAAGCCCTTCTCCCTTCGAGAACTCACCGCCCGGGTCAAGGCTCACCTTCGCCGTTCACAGGCGCAGACTGGCGACACCGGCACCTACGAGTTCGGCGGGATCATCCTGGACTTCCGGCACAACAAGGCCGAACGGCTAGGAGAGATGATGGACCTCAGCCCCCGGGAATTCGAAATCCTGCGCTATCTGATCCGGCACCGGGGAGAAATCGTCACCCGGGAGCAGTTGCTCGAATCCGTGTGGGGGATCACCAACTACCCGGTGACGCGCACGGTCGACAATCACATTGTCAAACTGCGGCAGAAGATCGAGGAATCTCCAGCCGATCCGAAGTTTCTTGTTACGGTCCATCGCGTTGGCTATAAGTTTGTCGGCTGAATGCGATCCAGCAAAAAGAAAAAAGGCCTCCTGAGTTTGTTGCCCAGGAGGCCAGTCGACATCGGAGGTTGTCGGCGAACGAAAAAACGTTCCTGTTAGCGGGCGTGGACTCGATCCACACTGAACTCGCTATTGTTGCCGTGGCAGGTCGCGCAGCTCTCACCAGCGGCATTCGTGTTGACGGCTCCGTGAACCGCTGCCGCGCGAGAGGCATGGCACGTCGTGCACGCCGCCGCCTCGGGACCCGGATTGGTCACGAAGTGGCGCGGATCGGTTACCGGCAGCAGATTGTTGGCCAGCGGTAGACGGTGCGAGTTGTTCACGTGGCAAGAACTGCAGTTCGACAGGATGCCGGGATAGCCCGCCTTGTTGTAGTTGTGTTCGATGTTGCCGTTGCCGAAGATGCTGTACTCACGCTCCTGAGCAAGGCCACTGTGAATGCGGTGTACCATCGTGCTGAAGTTCACGCTCTCATTCGGTGCGCGATCGGCGGGACGCCGCCGCGCGTCGGTCACGTTGGGATTGTGGCACAGTACGCATTCTTCGATCGTATTGCGGTTGAATCCGTGGAAGGTCAGGCCCGCATGGCACGCGTTGCACTTCTCGATGGTGACCACTTGCCGCCGCATCGCGACCGGCCTGCCGTCCACGGAGAAGGTGCGCTGCACATTTCGTCCTGCATCCCGTACCGCCATCTCACGAGTGGTGCCCGCCATCAACGTGAAGTTCCGGTAGCCTTCCATGCCAATGGTATAGGAGCCCCTTGAGGCCGCGGGGATCGCGGCTGTAAAGGTGTACGCAAAACGTCCGCCACCCACATCCTGTGAAGTTTGAATCGCCGACTCCTGGATCCAGGTTGCATAGTCCGCCGTCGGCCCCGCGAGCACAAACGACAGGCTGTTCATCTGGTTCGGCCGGATGACGTTGCCCTGCTTGTCCTTGATGCTGAAGGTGACCCGGGGTCTGCGCCCCGCAACGCCGTCATCCACACTGACAATCTCGAATCGCGTGCCCGGCAATTCTGAAGCCTCGGTCGGAGTAACGTGCGCGCCGACGATGGATGCGTCGAAATCGAACTCGCCCTGCGGCACGTGACAGGTTCCGCACCGGTTGTCGTTCGGCTGAGGCAGATTCACGTGTCCCTCGCCTGTCGCGAAGTTCACATTGTCGTGGCAAGCTCCACATGCCGCGCGGCTCGGTTGCGTGAGGTGCGCATCCGCCTGCGCAGGCTTGGCTGCTCCGGTCGCCGACGTGTCATGACAGACAGCACACCGGTTCGGCCCTGCAACAAACTCGACTTGGCCATAGCAATGGACGCTCTGGGCGTTGCCAATAATGCAGTAGTCCTTGCCTCCACGCACGCTCGGCAATTCGGCGCCCATGTGGATCTTGTGCGTCATGATGGTCATGTCCACCGTGTTGCCAGTGTCAGGATCGGTAGTCTGCGGCTGGTGGCACATCACGCAACCTTCCATCGTCTTGCGGGAACCGCCGTGGAAGCCCATGTCGACGTGACACTTGTTGCACGTGGCCGTCTTGATCACGTCGCGCGTCTTGGTGACGGGACCACCCGCGGGAACCCAGGAATACACCGCGTCATCATAGTTTGTGCCGAGATTGAACTCGGAAAGGTTGCGGTTTCCGTAGACGAGGATCGAATGCGTCGCACTGCGGTCAAACCCGCTCGGCAGCCGGGTGCCAAACGTGTACACATACTCGCCTTCCGCAACTTGATCGAAGCGGCCACCTGTGTCCGATGCCGCCTGTATCGCGGAACGTCCCGTTATGGGACTGGTTTGTGTCCGCACAGTATACGAGGTGTACCAGGGCTGATCCTGCGGGATCCGGGCGAGCACGAAACTCATGTTCACGTTGCCAGGCGTGGTGACGCCCAGACGGTCAAGCCCAAGACCGCGTGGATCCGTCACTCTTACCCGCGCCCTCACAGTGCCGTCCGCGGCAATCTCCGCACCCGATATCGTGAACTGCAGGCCCGGCCGCACGAAGTTCACCGTGCGCTCATCCGCATAGAACGCCTTATCCGTGACGCGGAACAGATTGGAAGGTGCGCTGACCAACGCCACCCCGCCTCCCAGCGCCAGAACTGCGAGCGCTGCGAGGAGCATCACCTTCTTGGATAGTTTCATTCCGATCCTCCCGGGAGATTTCTTGGCAATCGAAGTGCCATTCGTCCCTACTGGAATAGTGCGCCCAACAAATCGCAAATCTCACATCTTTCCTTCACGTTCGCCGCTCCACCCAGAAACAGCAACGGCTGCGTGAGCGATCCCACCTTCCCTTCGCTTCACGCAGCCGTGTGAATTCACCCTTGCGCGGGTTACTTAGCGCAAGCCTTCATGTCCTTCTTCTCGCCGTAGCACTTGCCAACGTCGTTCAGATCCTTCGATTTCGCGGTGACGTGGCAGGAGGCGCAGCCCTTCTTCTCCTTCTTGGTGTACTCGGGTTTGCCGAACGACACCGGAGCGAGTGAAAGCAAGCCAACCGCCAGCACCAGGGCGGAAACGATTGCAGGAATCTTCTTCATGGAAACGATCATCTCCTCTTTTGATTAGTGAATCCGCAGTCCAACAATGCCCTGATGAGTGCGGAACCCCTCATACGCATAAAAGGTCTGCGATACGCCATACCAGCGATACTCGCTGAACAGGTCCAAATGGTTGACAAGTGGCGCCGTCAACCGGATCACCGGCTGATAGAATTCCGTCGGTCTGCTGCCCGACGAAAGGAATGCGCTCCCACCAAAGCTCAGCTTGGGCTGCCACGTCCAGGTTGCGGGTAATGACAGTGTCGCCATTGCAGTGATCGTGTGCGCATTCTCCCGGTAAAACGAGCGCTGCCTCGTCAAGAGCATTTGCGGAGTAAGGTAGTCGAGATTCGAACGGATCGCCGACCGCGCATACTCGCCGAGAAGTTGCAGCGACTTCCCGCCAGGCAGCCATTGTATCCCAACTGCCTGCTGTTGGTGTCGCAAATCAAAGGAGTTTAATTGTGGCGGGTTCTGATTGTCCAGATAGTGCCACCCCGCATACAGGAGCGTGCTTGGCTTCAACTGATATCGCGCCCGCATCCGGAAGCGCTCATAGTTCGTCAAACTCGTGCGGTAAAGCACCCTATCGCTCCGCGCGATCTCCGAATCGAAATGCACCGAGAACGGATGGCCGATCCGGACCACCGCGCCAGCCAGCGCCACGTGGCGCTTCAGTTGACCGCTCTCAAGCGCAGTCTGCCCCAGTAAGCCTGACCGCCCCACACCGTCGCCCCATACATACCGGTAGCCGCCGCGAACCGTAAAGAACCTCGCCAAATCCACAAGCACTTCCGACTGCTGCTGGCTGTAGTTCCATTCCAGGCGATCCACCACGGGGGTGTCGCGAAGGGCAGTCGCGTTATGCAACCGGTCGGTCATCCACGATTGCATATAGCGCACGCGGCTTCCGATCCTCACATCGCCACCCAGGTTGGCCGTCATGTGCGGTTGCTTGGACGCTCCCAGCAACCGGATGTTCTGGCCATTCAGAAACAGCAGTGAGTCCAGATCCACGAACAAGCCCGTGTTGGTCTGCCGGTAGTCGATGTCGTTGCGAGGCTGGCTGAACTGAAACGCTCCCGACAAATCGACCCAACTCACAGGCTGCGCGCTCATCGCACCGCGCGAAAAAATGCTGCTTCCGCTCACGTCGTACGCCTGCAAAAGATCCCGCAGAAAGAGCGTCTGCCCAAGCACCGGACGTGTGGCGTTGCCGTTGTTCCGGGTGTTGTTGAACAACTGCTGGCCATCGCGGAACTGAATGCCACCTTGCTCCAGCAGGAGATGGAACCGTCTGGTCTCCATCCGCACACCGCCGCGATAGAGGTTCGTCGCGTCGTCGAGTTCATTGAGCACGGGATACTCATTGGAGTCCGACACAAAGCTCGTCACCCCGCGCCCAAACCCGCGGTCCCGCATGTAGCTCACGTATGGAATGATCAAACTCGTCGGCAGGATATCCACCTGCAATTCCGTAAACCGCCGCGTGGTGTCGAACGAGCGTTGATTGGCAAGAATCCCACGGTCGAGCAGGGGATTGGCAAAGGATGGCATTGCATTGAAATATGCAGTTGAGCGGTGATCCGCCGTGAAGCGGTAGTAGCGCGGATCCTCCGCCCGGAACTGCATCCAGGAGGATGGATCGCCACCCCAACCCGAGCCGCGGAATTCTGCTTTCTTGAGGAAACTCAAGCTCGGCGGGTCATACTTCATGTCCCAACCAGCCACACGGGGACCCTCGCCGAGGTTGATCATGCTGCGATAGGTATCGAGGTTCCCGTTGATCCCTTGGATCCATCGAACGCCCAATTCCACTTCCGAACGGAATGGCTGCTCGGCTTTGGTCTCGGCTGGCTTAGCCTCTCCAGCGGGCGCCGCTTCCTGCTTCGCCTCCGTGGTAGTCTGCTCCGCTTCTTTCGCGGCCTCCTTCTTTGCCTCCTGGGCGTTCAGGAGCGCGCTCGACAAAAGCGCGGTAAGCGCGAAACTGGTGATTAGTCGTTTCATCGCAACAGGCTCCTGTTCACATGCGATCCGTGTACCTTTACGTGACAGATGGTGCAGTTCTGAATCCGTGTGCTCCGGAGATCGTGGAAAGCGGGTGGTGGTCCGCCAAGCGTACCCGCCGCAGTCCCGATGTTCGAGTGGCACTCCAGACACTGCAGACGCACTTCCTGGCGCGTCAGCATTCGCGGGTTCGCCGACCCGTGAGGCTCATGACACGCCCGGCAGCCGTCCATACGCATGGGAGCGTGCTCGAAGGTGAATGGCCCCCGCTTGTCGCCATGGCAGCGGAAACAACCGGGTTCATTCGACGAAACGGCCCGTAACGGACTATTGATCTCCCGCCCATGCGGGTTGTGACAATCCACGCACCGGATTCCGCCTTCTTGTAACCGGTGCCGGTACGGCTTCTGGAATTCCGCCAGCGTGACCACGTGGCAAGTCCCACATTCCTCAATGGGTTTCTTGCGCGCAGTGTCATGAATGCTGTGGCAACGTGTGCACGCCACCTCGTTGCGCGCGTGTCCGCCGGCGATGTTCCCCACCCTGGTGGCTTGGTTGCGGTGACACTGCAGGCAGGTTTCGTCCGCCTTGCGGACCGCCATTTTTAGAGGATTGGCGATGTCCGTGGGAGCCGCCGATTCTGCGTGAATACTCCCAGGACCGTGGCAAGATTCGCAGGCCTTCTCCTTCCAGCCGTGTTTCCCTTTGGTTTCCACAATGGAATGGGGATTCTTGAGGAACGCCGTAGCGATCTCCTCATGACACCCCTGGCAGACGGCGGAACCCATGTATTCCGCCTTTGTTTTCTTGTCTTTCTCTTCCGCGGAGAGAAGAGCCGGGAGCAGGATCACGAGGCCAACCAGCAACCCGGTCCGGAATTTCGGAAGATCCATAAGGCTCGGAGGTAGCAATTTGCCTTCCATCCCAATTGACCGTCGAATGGCTTCGTCTATTTTGCCTGCAGCGCCGTCAGACTCTCGGCCGTCGACTTCTCGACATCCGCGTGGAGACTGTTCCCGTGCGCATCCATTGTCACGATCGCAGCAAAGTTCTCGACGCGCAGGTGCCACATCGCCTCAGGAATCCCAAAATCGATCAGGTGTACGCCCAACACCTTCCTTACCGTCCGTGCGTAAAACTGCGCAGCGCCTCCGATTGCGTTCAAATACACGGCTCCATGCTTCTGCAGTGCCGCCAGGGTCTTTAGACCCATGCCGCCCTTTCCAATCACCGCACGCACACCATATCTTCCGATGATGTCTGCCTGATAGGGCTCCTCACGGCTCGATGTAGTGGGGCCTGCCGCCTTCACAAACCACTCATCACCCTGCTTCAGCATCACTGGTCCACAGTGATACAGCACCGCACCGTTCAGATCCACAGGAGGCGCGTTCTTCATCAAGTGCGCATGCACCGCGTCGCGCCCCGTGTATGCCTCACCCGTCACCAGCACGACATCGCCGACCTTCAGCGCCCGCACCTGCTCTTCCGTGATGGGAGCCGTCAACACCACTTCGCGGCCCGTCAGAGGGAAGCCCTCCGCCTGCGCCATCTTCTCCACCGCACGCGCCGGATCCCGGTACAACCACTTCGTGATCGCGCCCGAATTCGCGTCCAGCCGCACGCCCAAACGCCGGAATGCCCAACAGTCATACGCCACGGACACGAAGAAACTCGCCGGCAGCCGGTTCGCCGCCGTGACCTTGCACCC
The DNA here is from genome assembly GCA_016789785.1 of Bryobacterales bacterium. The sequence goes on along the minus strand of JAEUQE010000027.1, from coordinate 30,894 downwards.
GATCAGCGAGGCCTTTCCGCCGAAGCCCATCGCCCCAACCCCGATCCGGTTCGCTTCCTCCATGACCTCGTCTTCCAACTTCGCGAGTACCGGATTGGGATTCACATCATCCAGCGTTCGGAACAGTTCCATTTTGGCCAACATGTAGCCATGCGCGCGATCGCTCCCAATACAGACTCCGATCGCACCCGGCGCGCAACCATGTCCCTGCGCCTGCCACACTGCATGCAGGATGCACTTCTTCACGCCTTCCAAATTGCGGCCTGCTTGCCCGAGATGATCAAGAGAACAGGGCAGCGAATACTGGATGTTCTTGTTCTCGCAGCCGCCTCCCTTCAGCAAGAGTTTCACCTCGATTTCGTCCTCTTCCCATTGCTCGAAGTGAATCACAGGCGTCTCGCCGCCGAGATTGTCGCCGCTGTTCTTTCCAGTGAGCGAGTCCACCGAATTCGGCCGCAGCTTCCCACGCTTGGTCGCCTCGGCCACCGCCGCGCGGATCGCCTTCCCAATGCGGATCTGATTCACTCCCACAGGCGTGTGCACGATGAACGTCGGCATCCCTGTGTCCTGGCAGATGGGACCCTCGTCCTCTGCGGCCATGTCAATGTTCGAAGCGATGATGCCGAGCGCCTGCGCGGATTGCGTGCCCGGCGTCTCCGTCCCAATCACATGCCGCATGGCGTGGCGCACATCGGGCGGAAGATTGGTCGATGTCTGCGTGATCAGTTCAATGAGGCTGGTTTCCAGGAATTGCATGGATGTAGTACTCCAAAGCAACCAGCATATCTGAGCGGACAGACCGGTGTCCGGCGCGTTCGCGCGCGGCTGAGGCGCTGAGCGAATGGAATGGCGCAAGCTTGGTTCACGAATCGCGAAGCGAGCGCCGCTATGGGAGTAGGACGATATTGCGCTTGCCGATCGCCTCAGGGCTCGCAGTGAGCTCGATCGATTCGACGAATTCGCCGCGAATGGTGAATTGGAAGAGCACACGAGGCTCGCCGCCTGGTGCCCAAACCAAGCCCGGCGCACCATCGATAAGGCACAGTTGAGCGACCTGGGCCCGCCCCTTGAATGTCTCCGCAACCGCCGCAGCGCCCAGTGTTTTCGCGGCTGCTCCCATCGCGGTCGCGGACTCATCCCCACGGAGCACCGCATCCGGATGAAGAATACTCAGTAGTGCCTGCAGGTTTCCCGCGCGGGACGCTTCGAGAAACGCTCGCACCAAAGCCTGTTGGCGCCCGCGGCTCTCAGGGTTGGCGGACGAAACGGGTTGCAGCCTTCGGCGCGCCCTGCTTGCCAGTTGCCGCGTAGCTGCGGGTGAGCGCTCCACAATAGGTGCGATCTCCTCGAAAGACATCCCAAGACTGTCGTGGAGCACAAAGGCGACTCGTTCGGTTGGCGCGAGTTGTTCCAGTACAGCAAGAAGGGCCAAGCTCAAGCCCTCGGCCCGCAGCAGATCAAGCTCTGGGTGCGCAATGCGACCCATGCTACCGTGCCTTTCGACGGTCACGTCCAGAGTGTCCTCCCGGCGCACCTTCCGAGTCCGCAACCAGTCGAGACAGACTCTGGACACCACCGTAGTGAGCCATGCGGCGAGGTTGCCGATGCTCCCTGGATCTTCGCGCGCGAGCCTCAGCCATGCTTCTTGGACGGCGTCCTCAGCCTCCGTCCGCGAGCCGAGCATTCGATACGCCGCATGGACCAGCCGCGGCCGGTTCGCTTCAAAGCGAGCCTCCAGCGATTCACCAGTGGGGGGTTGGTCCGGCATGGTCAGCAAAATTTGGCTTCCAGATCCGCAAAGAACGCTTCGGTTAGCCTCGAGAATTGAGCTTCGGTGACCGCAATCGGTTCGCCGGTCTTGAGTTTCAACACTGAACGGTCCGGGTTGTACTTGATTGTTGGATCCCCCGTGAATACGCCGCCATGATCGAGTATCGACGTGCAGAGCATGCGGACCTCGTTCAATGGGTTGCCATCCTTGAGTTCCTTTCCCCGGAGACGATGCACGAAGCAACGGTCGAGCGCCAGGATGAGGTGGTAAATAAACTGTGTCTCAAACTTCGCGTAATCCGATTCACTCGAAGGCCCAATCCGAGGGAGTGCCCGGTATGCCGCCACCTGAGCCTCGATCATTCTGCGACAGTAAGTGATGTACGGTTTGGAATAGGTACTCACACCGAGCATGGATTTCTCCGATCTTCTTTCAGATTGACGTTGATGGCCAGCCCTCTCGCCACGCCCTCTCCGCGCGCATGGCAACCTACCGCCATTCCGCGGCGGACGAAGAGCCCTGCATGAAATTGTCCCAGCATACGTTCACTTGGCCGCAGGTACCAGGAAGCCAGCGTCAACCCGACGAATGATAGGGTTACGGCGAGGTGCCAGCCCGCGCTACCTGTTGCGGCGTGGGAAACGGCCGCGCCTATCATGTTAAAGAAAATGCCAGCATACGCCCACTCCTTCAACCTTGCGAATCCAGGCGCCAATAGTGTTAAGGCTCCCAGCACCTTCCAAGTGCCAATGAACTGCACAAAATACAAGGGATAGCCGAGTTGGCGCATGCCGTCAGCAGTGTGTGAGCGTAGCGCAACTTCGGCGCCCCCCGCCGCAAGCATAGTGGCGGCCAACAGGCAGGTGGCGATCCAGTAGGCGGTTCGTCTGTACATGTTTGAGGTTCTCCTTTGCCGGCTTCAGCCCGGCATTCAGAGTGTCGACGTTTCGGGCCGGCCTCACGTGACAAGGCTCCGCAATTTTCTCGAAGATGCGTAGATCAACGGGTATTCGGACGCAGGGCCGACTGAGGTGCAACGCTGTTTACCGCCTCCCTTCAGAAGTTGATCGGCTCCCGGTGACTCTATATCAGCCTGAATTTCACACTCCCCGTCATTCCGTGCTTCACGGCAGGTGTCGGGCTCGTGAACTCGACCGTCACCTGCGTCTCCTTGATCTCCTTAATCTGGCCCTGCATCGCTTCAGGCCCGGCTTCCGGCACCGTCACCAGCGCGGGCTGCCCCGTTTGCAGTCTCTCGCGAATGGGCGGCTCGGGTTCCACCACAATCTCGAGCAGCGCCGGATCCACCGCAATCTGCACCAGGTCCCGCATGTTGCGATCCACCTCGGCTCCCGCGTCCACGGCGAGTTTGAGGATTAAGCCCTCCGCCGGAGAGACAATCACCGCGGCTTTGAGATCCTCCTTCGCGTCCTCGAGCGCGGTCTGCTTATCGTCTAGCACTTTCCTTGCCAGATCGAGATCCTTCTCAATCTTCGCAATGCGCTCCGCGGCCTGACGCGACAACTCGGCAGCATTGTTCGCTTCCTCCTGCGCGACCTTGTATTCCTTTTCCGCTTTCTCGAACTTGAGCCGCGCCGTCGCACCCTCGCGATAGAGCAACTGCTCCCGCGCATAGAGCTTTTCGAGCCGTGCCGCCTCCGACTTTGCACGTGCCGCGTCGCTCTCCGTTCTCGCGGCCTCCAGTTTGCCCGCGAGAATACTCGCCTCCAGATTGCTGATGCGGGACTGGACGCGATCCAGTTCCTCCTGCGCCTGTTCCTGTGCCGACTCCAGCCCTGCGTTGGTAACGTGCCCCAATTCCTGCTCCTCCAGCACCTCCTGGCCCGCCTCCACCAGCCACGTATCGAGCGTTCCATCCACGGGAGCCGCAATCGCCACAATGTGCGCGGCCTGGATCTTTCCTGGCATGGAGATCTCGTCACCGGCCTGTGGTCCCCGCACTTCCTCCTGTTTCGGCGGTGGCGGAGGAGCGGGCTTTCGGAGCACGGACAACGTCCCGGCGGCTACCGCCAATAGAATCAACGTCCCCGACAACAAAAGCCACTTGCCACGCATAGTCTGATCTTATCTCGTATCCCAGATTTTTCCCCCGGCAGCTCGCAACCGTGCCATATTACAGACAGGGGAACTTCGGAGGTGTATATGGCGCGTGGCTGGGAGAGTAAGTCCGTCGAGTCGCAGATCGAGTCGGCCGAAGAGCGCGGACGCCTTCGCAGCCAGCCTCAACTCACACCTGAGCAGCTTGCCCTGCGCGCCAAGCGAGAGACTCTCGAACTCGACCGCACGCGGGTGCTGCGGGACCTCGAAGCCGCCCGTCACCCCCGGCATCAACAAATGGTGAGGGACGCGCTGGCCCATGTCGAAAAACTGCTGGCAGACCTGGACTCTGATCCGGTAAGCTGATCGCACGTATGAAACAAGTGATTATGGATCGTCCTGGCGCGCCCGCCGACGTGATTCGCATTGTCGACGCGCCGGAGCCGCCTCCGCCCGGACCGCAACAAGCGCTGGTTGAACTGGCCGCCAGCCCGATTCATCCGGCCGACCTGCTGACCATCGCCGGCATGTACGCGACAACTCCGGGCGCCATGCCCAAAGTACCCGGCAAGGAAGGAGTCGGCCGGGTGCTCAAAGTCGGCGAACTGGTCCGGCACATCAAAGCGGGCGACCTGACGCCCATTCTCCTTTCCAACGATGGCGTCTGGCAGGAACGCCAGCTTCTGGACGCCGATAGCCTCGTCGCATTGCCCCCCGGTGGCGACCTGCTCCAATACGCGATGGGTTTCGCGAATCCCGCCACCGCGCTGCTCATGATTCGCGACGTGGTTCCGCTTGACCTGGGCGATTGGGTCATCCAGAATGCGGCAAACTCGTCGGTCGGCCAGTATCTGGTCCAGATCGCAAAACGCCGGGGTATTCGCACCATCAACGTGGTGCGCCGTGAAGGCCTCGCCGAAAAACTCCATCAGCTTGGTGCCGACGTCGTCCTCACCGACGGCCCGGATCTGCCGGCACGCGTTGCCAAGGTGATCGCGGGATCTCCGCTGAAGCTCGCCATTGACGCGGTCTCCGGCGACGCCTCGGCCCGCCTTGCCGCCTGCCTATCACCCAATGGCGTACTCTGCAACTACGGCATGCTGAGCGGCAAGAATGTGCAGGTGTCGCCCGCAGCGCTTATTGGCGGTGGAATCGTGGTGAAGGGCTTCTGGCTTCCTCCCGCCATGTCCGCCATCGGCCAGGACGGTCGGGCCAAGCTCTTCGGCGAGTTGATTGCGCTTGTGTCGAGTGGCGCCATCCGCGCCGAAGTCGAGGCGACGTATCCCCTTGCGAATGTGCAGGAGGCCCTCGCGCACGCCGCCCGAGGGGAGCGGACTGGAAAAATCTTCCTCACGCTTTCCTAAACCCGACCAAGGTTAGGGACGGGCTGTGCAGCGGTTTCGTGGAGCGGGCAAGCAACGGCCGGGCTTCGCCTGCGGTGGCACATCGGCGATCAGCCGTGTCAGACCACATCCACACGCAGACTCGGCTCCTCGCCCTCGAACTCGGCAATCCTCGATATCGGCATCGACCGGTCGACGGCGGCCTCGATCGAATCCGCGGATCGTTCCATGCCGGGGCGCGACCTCAAAGGCTGGCCTATGTGCTGTGCGGTATCACTGCGTGCCACTGGCCCGCTTCACGGGCTATCCTGACAAACGATACTCTCGCCTGTCACAAAAAACCAGCGAAAGGTGTAGTATCCACGTGGATGCCCCGGCCGAAACGCTTACCGTAAACACCACGGCGCCGACACTCGATCTCGATCGATTGTTCCTCGACCACTACGCGGGAGCCGCAAGGCTGATCGGCCGGATTGTCCGCGATCCCGCCCGCGCGGAAGAGCTTGCCGTGGAAGTATTTCTGAAGCTGTGGCAGGAACCTCGTGAACGGGTGCTGGCACCGGAGGGTTGGGTTTACCGGACCGCGGCGCGAACTGCATTGAATGAGCTTCGCGCTCAATCGAGGAGGACGCAATATGAGCGGCTCTTCCCGTTTCTCCAGAGAACACCCACGCCAGAGGAGATCGCCTCGGCCAATCAAGAACAAGCGCGTGTGCGCGCGGTTCTGCGTGCGATGAAACCGGGACAGGCCGAACTACTGTTGCTTCGAAGCCATGGTCTCAGCTACGAGGAACTGGCATCCAGTCTCAATCTCAATCCTGCGTCGGTGGGCACACTGCTCAGCCGCGCGCAACAGGCCTTTCGAAAGGAGCATGTGAAACGATATGGAGAGCAATCAGGAAGTGAATCACGATGCGTGGGTCGGTGAGCAACTCGCCACGCTCAACGCAGACGATGGATGGAGTCCGGATGCTGGCGCGATGCTCCCCGCCCTCCGTCGCAGGCAGCAGTACCTGCTCGCGCGCCGGCGCACCGTGAGGCTGGCGATTGGCGCCGCGGCCGCTGCCGGATTGGGTACCATGGCGATTCCTCAGACCCGAGTGTTCGCGCAGCGCTGCGTGGGAGCATGCACAGATACGGGCACTCGCGTGTGGAACCGGATAACTCAGCCGAGTCCGCCGGATGCCGCTCCGGACTTCGCCCTGGGAGATGGCGGGGGAGCCCTTGTCCGGTTATCGGACTTGCGAGGGAAAGTGGTGCTTCTGAACTTCTGGGCGACATGGTGCCCTCCGTGCCGGGTGGAGATCCCATGGTTCGTGGAGTTCCAGAGTGCCTATGCTTCGAGCGGGTTTACGGTGATCGGAGTATCTCTGGATGAAGATGGATGGACTTCCGTGAACCCCTTCCTCGCATCGAACTCGGTGAACTATCCCGTAGTGCTTGGGGACCATGTGCTCACCGGGCGGTACGGCGGAGTCCGTGCACTGCCGGCAACCTTCCTGATCAACCGCGAAGGGCGGATTACGCGAATGCACTCCGGTCTGGTCAGCAAGCATGACTACCGCAACGAGATCGAAGCTCTTCTTGCGCAGTAGCCAAGCCGGACAGTGTTCCTCTGTGCCGGTGTTCCGATAGACTGGGGCCTATGGAACGCCGGAACTTTCTTCTCGCCGCAGGTGCGGCCTCCGCAGCGCCACTTCGTGCGCAAGCCGAACGGCCCAACATCCTGTGGATCACTTGCGAAGACATGAGCCCGAACCTCGGCTGCTATGGCGACTCCTACGCCGTATCGCCGAACCTCGACAAGTTCGCGGAACGTTCGCTGCGCTATCGAGTGGCATGGTCGAACGCTCCGGTCTGCGCACCCGCGCGCACGACGATCATCTCCGGCATGTACCCGCCTTCGACCGGAGCGGAGCACATGCGCTCGTTCACGAAGTTGCCCTCGTCAATGAAAATGTTCCCGTGCTTCCTGCGCGAAGCCGGCTACTACTGCACGAACAACGTGAAGGAAGACTACAACCTCGACTACACAGGCAAAGTATGGGATGACTCGAGCAACCGGGCGCACTGGCGCAAGCGCCAATCCAATCAGCCGTTCTTTTCGGTGTTCAACTTCACCATCACGCACGAGAGCCAGGTGCGGAGGCGTCCGCACACACTGGTGCACGATCCAGCGAAAGTGCGCGTGCCCGCTTATCATCCCGACACACCGGAAGTGCGCCAGGACTGGGCGCAATACTACGACAACATCACGACGATGGATGGGATGGCCGGCAAGGTGCTTCGCGAGTTGAACGACGATGGCCTTGCGGAGAACACCATCGTGTTCTTCTATTCCGATCATGGCGCGGGCATGCCGAGAAGTAAGCGCTGGCCCTACAATTCGGGACTGCATGTGCCGCTGATGGTGCACGTGCCTGAGAAGTTCCGTCACCTCGCAGCGAGGGATTACCGTGCGGGCGGCTGGACCGACCGAATGGTCTCATTCGTTGATCTCGCGCCGACCGCGTTGAGTGCCGCGGGCATTCGCAAAGCGCCCTATCATCAGGGCTACGCGTTTCTCGGCCAGCACGCGGAACCCGAGCAGCCCTATGTCTACGGCTTCCGCGGCCGCATGGATGAGCGTTACGACATGGTGCGATCAATCCGCGACAAGCGCTATGTCTACATTCGGAACTACATGCCGCATCGCATCTATGGCGGCCATGTGGCGTACATGTTTGAGATGCCGACTGCACAGAAGTGGCAGGAGTTGTATCACGCCGGCAAATTGAATGAAGCGCAGAAGCGCTTCTGGGAGACGAAGCCGGCCGAAGAGCTATACGATCTCGAAGCCGATCGCGATGAAGTGAACAATCTTGCCGCGTCGCCTGCGCACAAGGCGACATTGGAACGGATGCGGAACGCGCAGTTGGATCTCGCGCGGAAGATCAAGGACGTCGGATATCTCGGAGAAAGCGAGATTCACTCGCGAAGCGGCGGCGGCGCTCCCTACGACATGGGACACGATCCTTCCAGGTATTCAGCGGACAAGGTGATCGCGATGGCGGATACGGCGACCCGGCAGGCGCGGCCCGATGCGAAGGCTCTGGCAAAAGCGCTGAGCGACAGCGAGAGCGGGGTCCGCATGTGGGCCGCCACCGGTCTGCGGATTTCGGGAGCGGCGGCCGTCAAAGCGCATGCCAAGGATCTGGAACGTTGTCTGGCGGATGCATCGGCGTCCGTTCGCATCGCCGCGGCGGAAGGTCTGGCCAAGTTCGCAGAAGGTGATCTCGCGTCAAAAGCGATGGACACTTTGGTGGATCTCGCGAATCTGCACAGGCATGGTTTCTATACGGCACTACAATCGTTGAATGTGCTCGAAGAACTCGGCACGAAACTGAAGGGCCGCGAGGCTGCGTTGAAGGCGCTTCCCACCGAGCATGATTCCGTGAACAGCCGCATGCGCGGCGATATCGGCAAGGCTCGTGACAAGGTGATCAGCAACCTGGCGTAACTGGCGAAATCAGGGCAGAATACACGTTGCCGCGGACTGCATGCAGCGCTCAGTGATTCGCTTCGCTTCCTGCACGCGCGGATGGTCCTCCCGCAGAACGGCCTGTGTTTCGCGCAAGGCCGATTCCAACGCGAGGCGAGCCTCCGTCTGCCGCCCCAGGAGCGCAAGGGCGGCGCCGCGGAACAACTGCACTTCGGCGGGCCGCCAATTGTCCTTGGGATAGATCTTGCGATCGATCGCGTAGGCGTCGTTTAGAGCCTGGAGCGCCGCTTGGGCGTTGCCGGTAACGATCAGGATTCGGCCGAACGCCGTTAAGCCGCGTGCGATCTCCATGTGGCCCGGAGGATGAATGGTTCGCAGGACCGGAATGATTTCCCGCGCGAGTAATTCTCCGCTCGATTCCCCGGTGTAGGCCCGCACAACTGCCAGTTGCAGGCCGGCGGAGACAGTGTTGGGATGCTTGTCTCCCCCAGTTCTTTTCGAGTGGGCGTACGCCTCCTCCAACAATTTACGGGCTTGTGGGTATTCGCCGCGGAAGAAGTGCGATCGGGCAAGTCCTAACAGAGGGTAAACCAGGTTGCCAGGCGGTCCGGGCAGGGTTCGCATCACGGCCGCAGCCTCGGCGAAATAGCGCTCGGCGGCCACCATGTCGCCCATATTGGCGCTGACATTGGCCAGGTTGTTGAGCATGGTTGCAGTGGAGACGTGCCGGTCGCCGAAACGAACTCTCATGGAAGACAGCGCGGACTCCCAATGCCGGCGAGCGCTCGCTAAGTCTCCACGCCGAAAAAACGACTCGGCGATCAAGCCATGCTGAAACGAGAGGTCGGGGTGCTGGCGAGCCTGATGCCAGGCCAGCGTGCGCAGCAGATCCTGTCTTGCCTGTTCGTACTCGCCGATTGCCAGGCGCAGGGTCGCGCGCGCGGTGAGAGCCCGCACAGTGCCGGGGTGGGAATCTCCATACAGCCGTTCACTGAGTTCCACCGCCCGGTCAATGTGGGGCTTGGCCTTTCTGGCCTCTCCCAACTGAACGAGTGCTCCTCCCACGGTGGTTCGCAGACCGGCCTCAATATCCGGATTGTCGCGGAACTCTTCTCCGATTCTGGGCGCTGCAGCCTCCAGGACATCGACCATCCGGACGTCGCGGCCACCGCTTGCCAGCGGGGAGAGCGTCCCTGGGCGTGCGCCACCCAACAAGCTTTCGAGGAACAAGGCCACTTGTGCAGTCTTGGCGCGCTCGCGCTCTGCGATGGCCGCTTGGCGAATGCTATAGGCGGTGGCGGCGGTCAGGCTGAGAACGACGGTTGCGGCCGCGGCGACAGCCCACTTGTGACGCCGGAGAAAGCGGCTGGCGACGTAGGTCCATGCGGGCCCCCGGGCCGAAACGGGCTCATCCTGCAAATGGCGGCGCAGATCCTCCGAAAGCTGGCCCGCGGTACCGTAGCGGCGTGCCGGATCTTTGTCGAGGGCCTTCAGCACAATCGCGTCGAGGTCCCCAGCCAGTCGGCCCTGGTCTTTGGCGACACGCCGGCTGGGCGCGATCGCGTCCTGCTCTGTAACGGCACGCAACAATTCCGGAGTGCTGGCCGACTCGGTGGAGTACGGCCAGTGGCCGGTGAGAAGTTCATAGAGAATGATGCCCAGGGAGTAAATATCACTGCGCGTGGACCCCGCCATGCCGCGAACCTGTTCGGGGCTGGCGTACCGGACCGTCATCATTGGGAGCGCTGTCGCGGTGGAGCCGGTCTGTCCGGCGGGATCCAGCAGGCGGGCCGTGCCAAAGTCGAGAAGCATGGGTTCACCAGCGGCGGTGACGAGGATGTTCGCGGGCTTCAAGTCGCGGTGCACCACCAGATGTTCGTGTGCGTATTCGACGGCCGCACAGATCTTGCGGACGATTTCCAGCCGGGTGTGGAGACTCGCATTCGATGCGGCGCACCATTGATCGAGCGGGACGCCGTCCACATACTGCATGGCGAGGAACGGTGTGCCGTCCTCGGTCACTCCACCGTCCAACAAGCGGGCGATATTGGGGTGCTCCAGTTTGGCCAGGATTTGCCGCTCTTCCAGAAAGCGGCGGGAGAAAAACTCGGAGCGGAAGGACATGCGGGCCAGTTTGAGTGCGACCGTGAGGTCGAAACCCGGCTCGTCGCGCTGGGCGAGCAAAACGATTCCCATGCCACCACTGCCGAGTTCACGCAACACCCGATATGGGCCAATCCGCTGTCCTTGATACGGGCTGGAATCCAGCGCATGAGGGGGCCGGTCAAGAGGGCCCGAGTCGGTTTGGTGGAAGCGCAGAAGGGACTCTACCTCCGCCCGGAGACTGGGGTGCGCCTGCAGCAGCAATTCTCGCGCTGCGGGATCCTCGGTTTCGGCGGCGAGAGCGGCAACTTCACTAATCTGCTTCCAACGTTCGGGGTCCATCAGATGAGTTCTCCAATTCGCGGTGCAGCCACAACCGGGCAACGGTCCAGTGGCGCTTCACGGTGGTGCGGGAAACCTGGAGCACATCGGCGATTTCGGCCAGATCCATGCCGCCGAAGTAGCGCATTTCGACAATGCGGCTCCGCTCGGGATCGATTTCCGAAAAGCGGGTGAGAGCCGCATCAACGGCGATCAGGGCCGAGTCGGACTCGCTGGGGACGTCGAGGGCGTCCTCAATGGGCAGGTGCTCGGCGCCACTGCCACGCTTGCCGGTAGTGCGTTTGCGCGCATGGTCGACCAGGATGCGCCGCATCATCTTGGCTGCGACGCTGAAAAAGTGGGCGCGATCCTGCCATTGTGCGCGGTTCTGATCGACCATCCGCATGTAAAGCTCGTTCACAAGAGCGGTGGGCTGGAGTGTGTGATTGCCGCGTTCGAAACGGAGGAAGCTTCCCGCCATCCGGCGCAACTCGTCGTAAACCATGGGAAGTAGCAGATCATAGGCGGCCTGATCCCCAACAGACCACTTGCGTAGCAGTTCGGTGACGTCGTTGTTCGCCATAGCCCTTTGGATTCGCCGGAGAATGTCCGTGTTTGGAGTTAGGACTATCTTATAGCACGGCGTGGCGGGGCGGGAGCAATCCAGTGTAGTCATTAGAACTTGATGAGGACGGTGCGGTCCGGGGAGGTGCGAACCAGCGCCCAGAGCCACGCTCCGTCAAAGCGCAGGGAGAGCACTTGGGCAGGGGCAGGCGTCCCCGGTCCGCTCGGCTCAGCCAGAGTCACAGTGTCGATCACCCGGCCTCGTGAATCCAGGCGGGTGACCGCGCCGCCAGCGGTTTGGTTCGCGGCCCAGAGGAAGCGTCCATCGAATTCGAGCACTCCAGGCGAGAAGGAGAGGGGGATGCTCTCGGTCCGGACCTGCCGCGGTCCGGTGAACTCGATGCGAAAGAGACTGTTGCCGCCCGTACAGGCGACCCAGAGGGAAGTTCCGTCGAACAGCAGTCCTTTGGCCGGTGTATTCGGGCTGCAAGCATTGTGGGTGGCGAAGATCTGGCCGGTCGTCGAACTGTGTCCTTTCACCTGCCCGCTGGCCGGCTCGAGTACCCACACATCGGAACCGTCGGAGACGATCTCAGCGGGCTCGCCGTTGTGCGACTGGGTGAACAGAGTCCCGCCCGTTGGACTGATCCTGGCCAACTGCGTTTCCCCGAGCACCCAGAGGGCGGCGCCATCGGAGATGATCCGCCGGGTGACGCCCCAACTGGCGGGCCCCCAATCAAAAGACCCGCTGGTAAGACCTGCGCGGTTCGATCTGTGGAGATTGCCGCCGACCTGCCGCCACAGCACGGCTCCATCGAAGACGCCAACCGAATTCCCGGGCAAGACTACGTTGGACGGAAATGCGCCCCCGTCGGGGAAATCGGCGGTTCTTATGCCGGTGGAGGTTTCGAAGACGGTGAAGCCTCCGGTATGCAGGACGAAGAGGTGATCCCCGCCCGGCTCGATCGAGAGCGGTCTTCCCGACACCACCGTTGACGGGTTGCCGCTTTCGGGATCCGCGGTCAATTGAATCAGAATCAGAGGCCTGCGTGCCTCACTCCAGAGCCGATGCGCGATCCGCGATGGTGACGCTCCAGACTCCGCGCCGAGCGAGGTTCCGGGTGGGCCAGCCGGCCCCTGTGGGCCAGCAGTTCCGGATGGACCGGGTGGACCGGCAGGACCAGCAACGCCGGGCGGTCCCTGGGGGCCCTGCGGTCCGGCGGGGCCACCGAGCCAGACCAGATGCAGGCGCGGCGGATGGCTGGTCGACGTGTTTTCCTTGCTGTCGAGAGCAACGTTGGCGGAGGCCGCGGTGAGAAGAAACCCGTTGTTGGCCGATCCGCTGATCCACGCCTGGACGGCGGCGGTGACGTCGATCTCGAGATACTGCATCGCGGCGGCGGCGGAAGCTGTAGCGAAGCGCCCTCCAGCGCCGGGCAGCGTGGAGTGCGTCACCACCGTCTCGCTCCAGCGCGCCTGCGCCGGCAAGATTTCGATGACGCCTGCGGTTGCCACTCGGGAGATGAAGAGAGTGAGTGTGGCACGGCCAAGCGTTGCTCCTCGCGGAGCTACGGGAGTGGCGAACTGAACCAGCGTGCGTTGGGACGGGCTGATCAGGAGCGTCTCGCGTGTGCCGAAGTTGGCCGCGGGCGAAGCCGAGTCAGTGTGTGTGTCGGCGAGCGGGCCTGTTGACTCAGCGCTCAGCCAGGAGGCGCCAAGCAGAAATACGGTTACTGATTTCCTGTTCATCGAGATCTCTCTGAAGTTCGACAGGCAACTTACCGGCAACGCGTCTGTCCGCTGCGAAAATAGCGGCTTCCGTTGAGATACACCACCTCGTTGCCGAGGCTCGTGGCGCGGTATCGCCACAGGCGCCCGTCATGAAAACGGAGCGTGAGCAAAGCGCCGCCGCCCTCCCCGCTCACCAGCCATCTGCCGGAACTACTGTCTCCGGTGCGCGAATAGCCGAACGCTTGCGGAACGTCGAAGCTGGCATTCGTCTGCTCGCCATAGTGAAACGAGCCGTCGCCGCAAAGGTAGATCCGCTCCGTCGATTGAAACGTGCCCTGCGCGGCCCCGGAAAGAGATGTGGAGCCGCGGCTGAAGTAATAGCTGAGACGCTTGCCCGCGAAGTAAGTGGCGAGCCGCTGATCGACGGGTGGGGTCTCCGGAGTGAAGAGTTCAATCCCCGCGGCGATCTGCGTGGCGACGGGAGCGAGTTTGTCCCAGGCCTCGGGCGTGGTCGCCGCAAGCACGATGAAGCAGCGGCCCGTGTTGGCTCGGACTCCTGCAAGAATGCCGCGCACGGGCTGGTTGTCGAGAGTTCCCTTGACGGGGAAGGCAACTCCCGCCCCCAACGTCAGACTGAGCCTGGTTACTGGGCCATCCGGAAGGAGCGCGACGCCCTCATCCTGATAGCCGATGCGCGTCGCGGCGTCCAGTTCCTGCAGAGAGAACGCCTCGCCGGTTTCCAGAAACACCGCGCCGGGAGTGGTTTTCGATCCAAACAAAATGATGGATTCCTGTTTTCCGAGAAACTGGAACCCGCCCCGCAGCCGGAGCGCGAAGCCCGATTCGGGATCCCGGTAGACGTCGGGAGTCGCAGCACTGGCCTGTTCGGGCTGGGCCTGCGCACGCGTAAGCAAGAGGAGCGTGATTGCGAGAATCATGTGCGTCTCAAGCGAACGGGTTTCCGGGGCGGATGTTGGTGGTGATGTACACGTAGCGGGGACTGGAGGACTTCATCCCGCCGGCGTACCAATCCTCAACAATCGATGCTTGCTGTTCGCAATTGTACTGCCACCATTTGAGCCCGACCTGATAACTGTAGGCTGGGGCGACGTCTCCACCGCTTGAGATGGCGGCGATCGACTGGTGATAGGCGGAGTTGAGCACGTAGCCCTTGGGAACTCCATGCTGCCCTTGCCAGACATGCGCCAACTCGTGGATCAGCAGCCGCTTCCAATAGAGCATGTTGGGATAGGCGTCGGGTCCGACATGAAGCACATAGTACGGTGATATGGCCACGCTCGGAGGGCTTGTCCAAGGCTTGTTTTGAAACCCGAGATCGTCGCGCACGCGGACGTTGTAATAGGCGATACTGCCGCTGAAAACTTGCCGGGCAAACAGTTCTTCTGCTGAGGTCAGACTGCGTGTGGCCATGAGGATCTCCTATTGATTTGGACCTTTTCCACCGAAAGACACGATGGCGTTCTCGCGCACGGCGCCGGGCACATCTTGGAAGATACGGACGCTGGCGCAAGTCTCGGATCTGTTGTTGAACGAGGATGTGGTGACCAGAGTGGAAACCATGAGGCGGGGGAAAAGGTCGACTTGTCCATTGCGCCAGACAAAGAAGGAGCCATCAAAGCGGTCGCCGAACACTTCGCCTTTTTGATTGATTCCCCGGACGCCAAACAGGTCGTCCACAAGTACTTCCTGAAATACGCCGTTCTTGAGGATGAACCCGATGATCCGCAACTGGCCCAACCGCGTGACCTGGGCGAACCCGGCGATACTGCCGGTGTTATTCATTGAGGTGTAGGCGTAGAAATACACGTTGCTGACAGGGCCGCCGGGCAGCAGCGGAGGTAGTTTCGCCGCCGCCGATCCCTGAAGGAGGAAATAGTCCTGCGAAACGGTTTGGTTGGCGGGATTCAGTTCCAGGATGTTGACGAGAATGCGTCCCGCGTTGTCGATGGCGATGGGTGTGGGGACTTGACGGTTGGCCGGATGGGACGCTGAAGGCAGGACGACTGGGGTGGGAATCTTGTTCTTCCACACGACGACGGCGAAGTCGGACTGGCCGCCTCCGGACAGGCGTCCCAGGATCTCTCCCTGGTTGTTGATGCCCTTAACAATCGAGCGTACGTAGCCGGGCAGGTGGGGGAGGATCTCGGTCTTGCCGTTGTTGAGTTGATAGGCCTGATCGAGGGAGACTCCTCCCTGATCGTATCGGATGGAGGCGGCCACGGTACCGTTGTCGTTGATGTAGCAGTCGTTTGCGACCGAACCACCATTGACGCCCACGAGTTTGAAGAATTTCAGGTCTTGCACTTGTGCAGTGCATGGAATGGCCATGGCGCCTAAGAGCATGGACAGGACGATCTGTTTCATGTGTGAGGCTCCTCCTGTTGTCGCCCGCAAGACACGCGCGGTTTGCTGGAAGAATGGACCAGGCTAAGAACGCCGCAGCGCCGATTTACGAATTAGCGAAGCCGTGTGCGGCAGCCCCGCGTGTCCCGATAGCGGCGACTTGGGCTGTTCCCGCGAGGGTTTCCCGGCAAGCGCCTGGATGCGGCTCAGGCGGGCGATCATTGCAAGCCATAGTTGCAGCCGAGCATGCAGCGCTGCGCTTCGCAGAGCGATGCTGGTAGCGTTCGCAAGAAGGCGGGCAAGGGCGGGATCAAGCTGCGGACCGGCCTGTCCTGGCGTGCCCGCGACCACAGGAATCAGCCGCTGCAGTTCGATGCCCTGTGGCGCACGAGTGGAACGGGGCGGTGGAACGCGGACAGTGATGATCGGGCCCTTGGGCAGGGACTGCTCCACAAGCGCCGCCGCACGCCGAAGTTCCTCAAGGAGCATACGGCGCTCGTGATCGGCGTAGCCGGCCAGGGTGGTCAGCGGGCCTGGTTTGCGGCGGCCCGTGCTATCCCGGCCTCCCAACAGATCCTGCAGCGCCCTCCATGTGGCCGCGGGCCCATTCGGCGCCTCAGCCAGAATCCGGTCCGCCGCTTCCGCCGGTGAGGTTTCCGCCAGCACGCTACCGGTGCGGGCAATCCACTCACGAATTCGTTTGTCTGCGTCCACTGTGTCGAGCACGACCCCCTTCACGGCGTCAAAGGCGCCCCGCGGACCTTCCTGCACGAAACCGAGTATTGCCGCCTTACCCGTACGGACCGGAATGGGCCCCGCGATCCTCTCCAACTTCGCCTCGATCCTGTGCGCGGTGAGTTCTCCGACCGCAACCACGAGGTTGACGGTGCCTCTCAGGTCGAGTGCCTTCGGCAGTGGGATGCCGGCGTCCGTCAGCGCGCCTCCGACCCAGCCTCTGATGGCTCCGGTGGTGCCGTTGCCGGCACTCGCTCCGACCATGGCAACGAATTCCGCGGCCTCCCCGGCTGCTTCAGCCGCGGCCTCAGCCGCATTGGACGCGGCTTGCTCTACGGCTGAGGCTGCTTGCCCGGCGGCATTGCCGGCTGACGAATTCTCGCTGCCCGTCGCGCTTTCGACAGCGTCGACTACCGCACCAACCAACTGACTCAGAAACCCCACAGGTTTGCGGCCCTCCACCGAGACACGCGTGACCGGGCTGGCGAATGGACCAGGAATCGAGCGCAATGCGGGGATGGGCCGGTTCGGGGCCATCTGTGCGTGCATCGCTTTGGGCCCTACTCTTCGGCTCATCGGCCAAACGGAGCTTCGGACGTGGGGCACGCGATCAAGGCAAGGCTCGCGACAAGGTGATCAGCAACCTGGCGTGAGGTCTTCGGGTTAGTCGATCACACCGTTACGCACGGCAAATCGCACCAGTTCGCCCGTCGAGTGAAGATTGAGTTTTTCCATGATGCGGCCGCGGTGAGCTTCCACCGTATAGACGCTGAGGTTCAGACCTTGCGCGATCTCTTTGTTGGTCTTCCCCTCGGCGATCCACTGCAGCACTTCGCGTTCGCGCGTGGTGAGCAGGTCGAGTGGATTGGTGACGTGCTTGCGGTAGTCGCTCAACACGGCGTCCGCGATGCTTGGGCTGAGAAAGCCATCGCCACGACCAACGGCTCGCACGGCCGTCAGCAGATCGGACTCATCCGAGTCCTTGAGCAAGTATCCGCTTGCTCCCGCCCGCAGGATCTCGCGAACATACACACCGTCCTTGTGCATGGAAAGCGCGAGCACGCGGGCGCGCGGCAGCGACTCGCAAATCCGGCGGGTGGCCTCAATTCCATTCAGTTCCGGCATGGTCACGTCCATCACGATGATGTCGGGCTGCAGTTCGACAGCCATGGCGACAGCGTCGCGCCCGTTGGACGCTTCACCGACCACTTCCAGATCGTCCTGCGAATTCAGAATCATCCGGAAACCGCTGCGGACCACGGTGTGATCATCGGCCAAGAGGATGCGCTTTTTCTGGCTGCTTGACATGATTTCCATTTTCAGTTTCTGAGGAGGTACGGGGCGGCACGTCCACGTCGATTCGTAATCCACCGTCAGGCGGGACGCCGAACTGCAGTTGTGCTTGGATTTCTCTTGCGCGTGCCCGCATGCCGATCATTCCGAGTGATGCGGGAGGATGAGTGCCGGAGGTATCGGGAAGGCCGAGGCCATTGTCTTCGATACTCATACGGACATGGCCGGGTGCGACCTCCAGGAGTTCCACCTTGACCCGCGTGGCCCGGGAATGCCGGGCGATGTTGGTGAACGCTTCCTGCGCAATGCGGAACAGATGAGTCTCGATTTCGTCGTTCAGCCGCCCACGGAAAGCGGACACATAGTCAACCGCGATGGAAGTGCGTTGAGCGAAGCCGTCGGTGAGCCAGCGCAGTCCCGCATCCAGTCCGAAGTCATCGAGAATTACCGGATGCAGAAGTTGGGAGAGCTCGCGGACATTGGCGATGGCGGAGTCCACCAACTGCAGGCAATCGGCACGGTGAGCAGCCCAATCCGCGGGTCGTCCGGAGGCGTTGAGATTGGCCTTGACGGCGGCGAGCGATTGTCCCAGTTCATCGTGCAGCTCGTGCGAGAACCGGCGTGCCAGCGATTCCTGGCTTTGCAGCAGATGCCACGATACGCGGCTCAACTCGCTGGCCTGATTCTCGATCTTGCGGATGCTGCGCCGCGCGAAGCTCACCGTGAGCGCCGCGCACAGCAGCGCGAGTACGAGACACGCTCCAAGGAGAATCTGCGAACTGACGGCGAGGTCGTGGGACTCGGTTTCGATGGCGCGCTCGGTTTGCTCGACGCGCTTTTCACTGGCGATGAGAAGCTGCTGCTCGATACGCACGACGCGATCATGCAGGTCGAAGAGGTGCGCAAGATCGGTTGCGGTGCGGGGCGCCGGGTCGGCAATGGCGCGCCGCACGCCCGCGGAGAACTGCCGGACCGCCTTGCCGAGATCCCGCCACAAGTGCGCTTCTGAACTCTGCATGGCGGAAGCGGCCAGTTTGGTGAGTGCTTCATCGGCGCCTTCGAGTTCGTGGATGAGCTGAGCGCGATCGGCGGTCTCCTGCTGTCCCGGCGCAAGGCGATGGATGATGGCAGCCATCGTATTCTGACCGGCCTGCACGTCGTTGAGAAGGCGGGCCATGGCCAGTTGCTCGCGTCCTACGTCCGCGGCGTCCTGCTCGATCGCGCGAGTGCTGCGGATGGCGACGTATCCAGCAAGCCCGAGCAGTGCGAGCACGAGCGTGAATCCGGCAACGAGCGCGCGCAGAACCGTGCGCTCCTCAATCGGATTCGAATCGGACCAGCCCATAGATCCAGATTAGCGGCTTGTCAGCAGACCGGCGATCCAGGCCGCGGAGTGGCCGCGCAGTTCAATTGGAAGTGAGGGCGCAATTCCTCCGGCCACCAGGAGAACGACCAGCAGAGAAAAGGCAAGGCGCTCCCGCATTGTGGCGTCGGGAACCGGTGGCGTGTGAAGGCCTCGCCGCCCCATGAAGAGCACGGCCATCAGCCGGATCGCGGTGATGGCGTTGATGGCGGTGGCGAGCGGAAGACCGATGCCGAGGAGCGGATGCGATTCGAGGGAGCCATGGAACAGCAAATCCTCGGCGATGAAGCCCAGCGTGCCCGGCAGGCCAATCAGCGCAAGCGCGGACACCGCGAAGAACACCGCGAGACGCGGCGCGTGATAGCCAAGGCCAAGCATTCCCTGCATCCCTTGCGGCATGGCCGCCTCCGTGGTGCGCGCCTCCAGAGCGCGATACACCAATAGCAGGCTGGTGGTTGCGAATGCGACTACCCACCATTGAAGCAGTGCTCCGGTGATTCCTTCCGGATTGCGATTCTCGATCCCTGCCAGAATGAACGCGGCCTGACTGATGCAGAGCAGTGCCAGGATGCGCCTCGGCTGCCTTGCGGCGATGCCCAGGACCGCGGCATAGAGCGACGTTAGGATCGCGAGCATGCCCAGGATCGACAGTGCCTGTGAGGCGATCTCGGGATACCGCGGCACGGCGAAACGAAGCATCAGATACGCGCCGAGATGCCCGTTGAACAGCAATCCCAGGTAGGGGATGGAGCCGCGCTCGAATGCTCCCGGCACCCAGAAGTGGAAAGGGAAGATCCCCTTTCGCAGGAACGCGGCGAACACGAGAAGGCCGAATGCGAATACAGGATGGGGATGCAGAAACGCGGCAGTGAGCGCGCCAATGCTGAGAGAGTGAATCACGCGGACGCCGTGTCCATAGGATTCGCGATCGAGCCAGAGTGGAGCCACCGAAAGACACCAGCCCGCAAGGAAGACCCAGGGCGATGCGGCGGCATAAGCAAGCAGATTCCCGGCAACAGCCAGCAGCATTGAGGATCGCCAGAGCGGATCGCGCCAATCGTGCTTGCGGGCGGAGATCAGGGTCACTGCCGCAAGCAGCACGTATCCGGCGATCGACGTGAGCGCGAGCGAATCGAGTGAGAACATCGGCTTAACCCTCCACCCTTCGGGCGAACGTGACAGGCTTGCGGGACGGAGTTTGATTCTCCTGTGCCAGGGGGCCGCGAGCGCCTGGTTCGAATGCCTCGCAGACCTTGGCCAACCATTGCACCGGTCCGATCACCAGACGGTCGAGCAAGGCATCCTGATAGCCGCGGTCCACCGCCGCGCGGTAGAGCCAGAGGCGCACGGGTTCGGGGAGGATGCGGTGGTAGTGCTCGCCTGTCGGCTCAAGGTGCCCGCCCGCGGCCGCGTGCACGCGATGGTAGTCGTGCAACATGGAGGGCGCACGCAAGAACTGAAGGGTACGCACCACGGCGTGGCCGAGCATGTGGGCGAGCGCCAGTTGATACCAGCCGAGGGAGATCTCGATGAAGATGAGTCCCAACTGCGCCATGCCCGCGAACGCCAGCGCGGTTTTCGCGTCCGTCGAGGCGCGGTGAACCAAGGTAGCGAGTAACGCAGTGACGGCGCCGACGACTGCGACCGCGACGGAAGCCAGAGGGGACTTCTCGAGGACAGGAGCCGCCCGAAGCAGCAGGTAGGCGCCGAGGTGGACTGAGATTGCTCCGTAGAAAATCGCGCTCGACGGGGTTGGGCCTTCCATCGCTCGCGGCAGCCAAGCCGAGAATGGGGCCTGCGCCGACTTGCCGGCCGCTGCCATCAACAACAGAAGACCAACCAGCGTCGCGCCCGATGTGCTGAGTTCGGCCAGTTTGGTGGGATGCGTTCCTCCGATCTCCGCATGCAACACAAACAACGCGATCAGCAACCCGAGGTCGGCGACACGATAGAAGCCGAAAACGCGCACCGCATTGCGAACGGGCTCGCGGCGCTCTGAGAAGAAGGCGATCAGCAAAACGGAGGTGACGCCCACCAACTCCCATCCACAGAGGAGCAGATCCAGGTTGGCGGCAGTAACCACCAGCAACGCACCGAATGTGAACAGATGCAGCAACAGGAAGAAACGGAAATAGCCGCGGTCACGATGAAGATAGCGGACCGAGAAAACGCCGACCAGTCCCGCCAGCAGGATGGTGAGGGTGATCAGTGGGTACGATAGCCAGTCCGAACGCAGCGCGAGGCCAAAGTGATACTGGCCAATATGAAACCAGTGCGCCTCTCGTGTTTCAACGACCGCTGACGCGGATCCCATGGAGTAACCAAGCCAGATCGCGCCAGCCGTCAGCAGGGTGTAGAGGGTGGCGGTCAGTTTCGCGATGACGCGTTCGCCAGGCGTCCAACCGAGCAACCATACGAAGGCCAAAGCCGCGAACAGCGCACCGGGCGCAATCACCAGGCCAGTGAGAAGAGATTCCAATGTCACGCCGCGCTCCTGATCCGCGCGACCGGCAGATGCTCGCGCTTTCCGTGATACCAGTTGAGCGAAGACGAAGCCTCCGCCAGCAACTCGTCGTGCCCCTCCACTCTTTCCCACTCGTCACCACCTCGATAGGCATGAATGATGGTGGGGTCCGCGGGATCCATGGTGGAGAGCCGGATCCACCGGTTCGAGAGAAACTCCCACAGCAGCGGATTCGCGCGAATGGTGGCCAGTGCGCGCTCCGGAGTGGTCTCAAGCACAAAGAGGATGCGCACAGGTTCGTGAATCTCCACCATCTGCCAGGGCAAGCCGGTGCGAAGATCGCTCTCGTATCCATTCATCACGCCGACGAGTCCTGTGACGTTGTGCGGCAGCTTGGTACCGCATCCGTAGCGCTCGTTGTCGATGAACGAGAAGTAGTATTCCAGACTGATGCCGCCACATACGGGGATGACGGCGCCGAGCAGCCGGGCGAGGCTGCTGTTGTCCGCATCCTGCGTGGCATCGTAGGACACCAGGAACGCACGACGGTCGAGAAACAGGCCGCGTGTGGTGGCCCGGCGGCCAACGATACAGACGGAGTTGGTGCAGTGGCCGTATTCGGGGCGCGGCTCAGCCAGGTGTTCCGCGCGTTCCTGCACATGATGCAACCCGTCGATCGCACGGCGTGACGTGGAGGCTGCTTCGAATCGCCTGGTGCGCTCATGCGCGCTTGCGGCGCGCGCGGCATCGAGCGAAGCGCGCACACGTTCGAGGTCGGCGGCATGCGTCGCAGGAACGGACTCAAGATCGTACAAGTCGATATCGTCGTTGCAGGTATCGTGATATCCGCCGATGAACCAAGTGTCTTCGGGGATGAGGATGTCGCGGTCGCGAAGACCTGCGCGCACGCCGGGATGATTGGCCATGGCGGCGAAGATTCTCGCGTTGGGGCCACCGCGACGGCCTCCGCACGCACCGCAATCATGCGCCGATTCGTGAGGATTGTTGAGGCTAGTGGATCCGTGGCCAAGCACCACCACCAGTCTCGCCATCGCCTTGCGAACTCCAGCGGGGCCAAGCACGCTCGCCACGCGCTCCACCTTTTCCGCAACCGTGAAGCCCCGCATCAGGCCTTCCGCCGCATGGTGGCCTTCCGCGCCGGAACGCATGAAGGTCAGTTCGGTACGGGGTTCGGGAAGAATGCTCGCATTCAACCAGTTGACCCAGTTCGCATAGCGGCGCGGGCTGAGAACGCGCGCGGCAAGCGGAAAGAAGCTGAAAAGACCAAGCACCGTGGTGCCCAGCCATCCGCGGATCAAAGTGCGGGAACTGACAAACGAGTGACGCGCGAACTTGGCCCAGGCGCGGCGCAACGTGCGTCTGCGGCTGTGCGATTCTTCATGTCCGGTGACGGGCCGTTCCTCCACCAGGTGGGCCGGCTTCACCACCACGGGACAGAGCGCCACGCCATGCGCGTCGTCCAACCCGGTATAGTTCATGGCGACGCCGAAGAATCCCGCGGCGCCGAAGGTTTCAATCTCAGGATCGGCCTCTTCGAGATGGCGGCGGATGGACTCCTCACGTTCATCAATACAGAAAAACACTTGCGCGGCCAGCCGGTCCTGGACTCCCTCGATTCCGCGGCCGGCGTGCTGCTGGATGGGGAGCAGGATCTGCCGCTCGTGCCGCCGTTCGTAGGCGGCATGCCAAACGCGGCGGCGCTCCCATTCTCCGAACTGGTTGACGGTCTGGCGAAACCGCTCGATCTCTTCGGCGGAAGACGTGAGAAAGTACTTTGCATCCAGACCGGCAAGCCTGGCGGCGTCAAAGCACGCAGCCGCACGAATCAGACGGTTCGCCTCGTTTTGCGACCGGCTTGCTCCCACTCCCGTCCGCCAGGCGCCGGGATGCGGCAGGATCGCGGTTACCGCGGAGAGCGTGATGAGCAAGCGCACAGCGACGAAATCGAGCAATGTGGCGGGAACCGCGTCATGCGGAGCGAGCGCCGGATCCAACTCCAGTTGCCGGAACAGGCCAGCCCATCCAGGCAGGGCAAGCAGTTCGGCGCGGAGCACCGGCTCCCAGTCCGATTCGGGAACGCCGAGTTCGGCGAGCGCGGAGAGGACGGCGGTGGAAGCATCGAGATCGTGCCATTGCCTGGCCCGGTCCCTGAGGTTCCGAAGCGCATGTGGGGCAATCGCGGTTTTTCCGAGGAGAGCTAGCGCCGATTTCCAAAAACCCTCTTCGCGGCGCGGCATAGGCCAGTACGCCAGCCCCTGGTCGAGATACGCGCCAGACAGCTTGATCAGGAGCGGGTTCACCTCATCGTCGATGTCAACGGGGAGGCGCGCGAGAATTCCGTCGCGCGGCCGCATCACCAGCGCTTCGGCTTCGTCATTGGGAGAAGCATTCTCAAGCCAGAAACGGAAGAGTACGCTATCTGACTCGCCGGAAAGCGATCCTTCTTCCATCTCCCAACGAATCGTCTCCGGGCGGAAGGCACGGATTCCTGGAGTGAGCATGAGCCGCCACAAGCGCGCACGTTCGCGATCGTGAGGCAGTTCCCGTGCAAGAACCGCATCCAGGTCTTCATCGCGAATTCTTCCCGATTGCCAGGCTTCGCGATAAGCGGCTTCGGACATATAAGGTTCCGCGGCGAAGAGGTTGGCGGCGGTAGTGACAGCCTGCTCAAAAGGAAGGTGCTGGAACGCGTGGAGCGTGTTGTGGTGGATAAACACGCCGATCGGCCCCTGCGCGGGCAGCAGATGGGCCAGGTGATCCAGGATATGCACCAACTGGTCCGCAGGCGAGTGGGAACTTTCCTTCACCGTTCCATTGTGAGGGCAGCGATGGCAATTTGAGCATCCCACCCGCAGGGGGTAGAGAGTCCCGGTTTTCCGGGGTCCCTGGAAAACCGGGGGATGCACTCCCCCACCGGGGCTATGGGTTGTATCGCCAGAAAGCCGCATTCTTGCTTCATGTCCGTCAGCCACGCCACACCATTACGCCCGGATGGGCCCACCCCGCGGGGGACACTGGAGGGCTTTCGCACCTACTGGAAGAACGACCTTGTCTCGGGATTCCTGGTGTTCCTGATCGCGCTTCCTCTCTGCCTGGGCATCTCACTGGCCAGCGGCTATCCCCCCATCGCCGGGATCTTCACGGCGATCATCGGCGGGATGCTCACGCCGTTGCTGAGCAATTCCGAGCTGACCATCAAGGGACCCGCCGCGGGGCTGATCGTGATCGCGCTGGGCGCCGTGCAAGGGCTGGGCGAAGGCGATGCCATCACCGGCTACAAGCGCGCGCTTGCCGTAGGTGTGGTGGCCGGCGTGATCCAGATCCTCTTCGGTTTGCTGCGCGCCGGCCGGTTGGGAGAGTTCTTTCCTGTGGCGGCCGTACATGGGATGCTCGCGGCGATTGGTGTGATTATCATCTCCAAACAAGCGCACATCGCACTGGGCGTGAGTCCTCACGCGAAGGAGCCGCTGGAGCTACTTGCGGAGATCCCGCATTCGATTGCGGCACTGAATCCGGAGATCGCGCTGATCGGCTTGGTTAGCCTGGCGATCCTGTTTCTGCGCCCCCTGTTCCGCAACAGGATCGTGCAGGCTGTGCCCGGGCCCATGCTTGTGCTGCTGGTGGCGACACCGCTCGGTCTCTACTTCGACATCTCGCATCAGCATCTGTACACATGGGCGGGCCATCAGTTCGACATTGGACCGAAGTATCTGGTGCATCTGCCCGGCAGTCTGCTGGGAGCGATGGCCTTCCCGGACTTCTCGCGAGTGTTCACGGCGGAAAGCATCAAGTGGATCGTGATGTTTTGTTTGGTGGGGAGCCTGGAGTCTCTTCTCAGCGCAAAAGCGGTGGACCTGCTCGATCCTTACCAGCGGCGTACCGATCTCAACCGTGACCTGTTGGCGGTGGGGCTGGCGAACACACTGGCCGCGTTCGTGGGCGGGCTCCCGATGATCAGTGAGATCGTCCGCTCCTCCGCCAATCGTAACAACGGCGCGAAAACCCGCTGGGCGAACTTCTTCCACGGATCGCTCCTGCTGGTGCTGGTGGCGAGTGTACCGGCGCTTCTGAATCAGATCCCGCTGGCGGCGCTGGCGGCGATGCTGGTGTTCACGGGCTACAATCTCGCTTCCCCGAAGGAGTTCCGTCACATGTGGATGGTCGGCAAGGAACAACTTGCCGTGTTCTGTTCCACACTGTTGGCGACCCTGGCGACGGACCTGCTCATCGGGATTGCGGTGGGCATTCTTGTGAAGCTCATCATCCATGTGATCAACGGTGCGCCCCTCAGTTCTCTGTTGCGGCCAAAGGTGGTGGTGGAGCAACCGGCAAGCGGGACGCCGACGGTTCGCGTCTATGAAGCGGCGATCTTCAGCAACTGGCTTCCCCTGCGGCAGCGCATTGCGGAAATGACCTCGCATCCGCGCGTGCAAGTCGATCTGTCGCGTGCGCGGCTGGTGGATCACACGGTCATGAAGAAGCTGGAAGAACTGGCGCAGGACTGGCAACTGGAGGAGCGGGAACTTTCCGTGACCGGGCTCGACCAGCATCAGCAGCTCTCGTCTCACCCGCACGCGGCGAGGGTACTCCGGACCGTATGAGGCTACTGGTTCTGGGACTGTGGATCGCGACGATCGCCTCGCCGCTTCCGGCGCAGATCGACAATAACAACCACGCGTGGTTCATGTACTTTGGCGATCACCCGATTGGGAAATCGAGATGGGGTGCGCATCTGGA
This sequence comes from Bryobacterales bacterium, assembly GCA_016789785.1. The sequence goes on along the minus strand of JAEUQE010000027.1, from coordinate 4,545 downwards.
AGGGCAGTGGCGCCGTTCCAACCTCGGGCTGACATGGCAGCAACTGATGTTGCGTCCGGCGTTGAACTTCCAACTCCACAAGAAGGTGATGCTGAGTGGAGGATATGGCTTCATCATGTCGCACCGCTATGGCGATTACCCTTCGCGGGAGAACTTCAACGAGCACCGCACCTACGAACAGGCGCAGATCACACAGCGCTTTGCCGGCCTCGACTGGCAGAACCGCCTGCGGTTCGAGCAGCGTCACATCCTGGGCTACGCGGCGCGCTACGAGAATCGGTTCCGGTACATGTTACGAACCAACGTGCCTTTGCCGTGGCAGGACCGCCGCTACTACGTCGGGCTGTACGACGAGGTCTTCTTCAATTTCGGGAAGAACGTCGGAGCGAACGTGTTTGATCAAAATCGCGCCTACATCGCGCTGGGCCGTCAGCTCGCGCATCAGACCCGGATCGAGGTGGGGTTCATGGAGCAGACGCTGCAGCAGCGGAGCGGGCGCGTGACCGAGCACAACCATACGCTTCAGGTAGCGGTCTATTCGCGTCTGCCGTTCGGACACTGAGCGCGCGGCCCAGGACTAAAGGCAATCGTCTTCAGCCAGGGCATAGCCAAGCGTCCCGAGTCGGGACGCGGCAGGCCTGGGGGCCTGCGCTACCGTGAGGTGCCTTTCGGCAAAGCCGCAAGCCACTGCTGGACGAACTCCTTACGTTCGGACGTGACGTCGAGATAATTCTCGAGCTCCTGGCGAGCTTCCGGAATCCGGCCGGCGCGCACCAAGATGTGGGCAATCGAGAGTCTGGCTTGAGGGAACTCATCCTTGGCCTTCTTCAGATAGAAAATCGCCTCGTCGAAGTTGGCGGCTTTGTGAAACAGGCAGAGGCCGAGAACGTACTCCGCCTTCGTGTCGTTGCGCGCATGACGGAGCGCGCGGCGCGACACCGTTTCCGCCTCCTCGCGCTGCTTCAGATGCATCAGGACAACGCCGAGATTCGTCAGCACGTGCGGACTGTCCGCATCCAGGCTCTGCGCACGGCGAAGGGCGTCGAGAGCCAGTTCGGGATTTCCATCGCGCATGTGCCGGCTGCCGATGTTGTTCCATGCTTCGAGATACTCCGGGTCCTCGGCAACGGCGGCTTGAAGAAGGTCGAGAGAACGGCGGGTATCTCCTTTCGCGGCAGCCTCAATGGAACGGTTGTAAAGCTTGCGGGCGGTTTTGACTGGCACGTGCCGCAACCTGCTGACGGAAACCGTGCCTCGCACTGGACTGGAGCCACCGAATGATGGCAAACGCAGCCGGACCGGTGCCGGGCCACCCAGGAGGTTGACGTGCTCCGCGCGCAAGACGACACCATCAAAAGAAACAAGCCTCAGTTCCACCTGGTTCGTTGTCAGGTTGCTTGCTTCGAATGAACCCTGATCTTGCACGGCCACCTTCTCGATCGGCACGCGCCCGTTGATGTCATGGACTTCCACGGTGAGACCGCCGGGCAAGGCGCCGCTATCGGCAACCACTTCGCCGGTCAATCGAAAGCGTCGCTGCCCATCCTGGGCAAACAAGGACACAAGGAGCGTAAGATGCGCCAGTAAGTAACCGGCGCGCCAGATTATGAACACAATAAGCCCTCCTGGCGGAAACGCGAGTATTGTCAGGACACGAAACGGACGAGGTTAAGATTGACGCAAACGTACGAGGGGAGCCACAGGACCGGACAATTGGCCGGCGCGGCTTATCGAATCAGACGGGGAGTCAGAGACGGGCTTTCGAACTTCCGAAAACGAACGTGGGATTTTCGGGGACGGACTACGCGGCGATTTCGGCGGAGGACGCTGCCTGCAGGATCCAACGCAATTGGGTTCCTTCAAACGGAGCGGCGCAATAGTCGGCAGCTCCAGCTTCCAGCGCATCGAGCCATTGATTCACTTCGGGATGCCGGGAAACAACAACTACAGGTATCTTCCGCGATTTCGCAGACGTCGCGTCAACCAGCGCGGCAAGGGCGCTGGTAAAGCCGCAGAATACGACGTCGGCGCGGGCCTGATCCACAAGCTTGAGCGCTTTGTCGACATCCGCACAAAGCTCCGCGGCGACATCCTGTCCCCTTAAGGCTGCTTTCAGTTCCTGCGCGACATCGTGTTCCAGTCCGCAGAGCAAAGCTCTTTCGGGAGCGTTCTTCGCGAAATGAGAATTTGCTGGCATTTCTTGTTTCTGATCCTTCCTGTTGTGTTTTTCTACAGCCTCAACGGAGAGAAACGACTGTCAGCGGGGACGATGCATTCAACATTATTAGTGTAGCTGGAAACAGTGACGGTTTCCAATCAAAATCGTGAATACCTTGTATAAGAACCGCCGAATTCCCAAAGCGGGCTACTTCAAGCGTCTATCGCTCAACCCTTCTCGCTTGCCCGATGACGAAGTACGCCAGAGGAGAGCAACAGGCAGAGTGCGCCCAGGAAGTTCGGGAGGTCGACAGGCTCCGCGGCCTGATTGTAGAGTAGGTGCAAGCTGGCCACCTGATCGGAGTTATCGGCCAAACGTGCCAGAAGCATTAGGTCGACACCACAGGCAAATTCGAGCCCTGCCGGTAAGGCGTCCGTCACGCAAGCTTCTTCCCAGACGATTTCGTTGCCCGAGACCCGTATCCGCCGGCCCGGGCGGACACAAGAAGCCCGCTCCAGCGAGATCGAGGGCAGTGCCCGCAAGCGTGCCAGTTCGTTGAGCAGGCTGGACTGGTCATAGAAGGCCTTGCCCTGCGCAGCCCGCACGGTCCAGAACGGGTGAGGCTGGCGATCCGCAATCACCGCGAAATGCCGGCCAGCATTCCGCTCCAGATCGGCATGACTCTGCCGTGTCTGGACATCATAGTGCTGGTGCGCCGGATGGCGGCGGCTGGAATCGATCAGGGACGTGTGTACGCAGACAGCCGCCAGCCAGGCCGAAGTCAGCCCCTTCTTCAGACCAAACGAAGAAATCGGATCCACGGTACTGGCGGCATCACCTACGAGGAACAGACCATCGTCGGAATAAGAGCGCGAATCGTAAGTAGATGCGCCGCAACTGGCAACTTCTACTGGCTCGGCATTTCGTAGCAATTCCCGAAAGGCGTGCGTCTTGTTGATTTCAGCAGCCAGCATCGCATCGAGCCCGCTTCCCGTCAGCCTGTCTGTCTGCTGAGAATCGAGAATTGCCCCGGCATAGATTTCCGTAAGCGACAGCGGGATTCCCCACGCCCATCCATCGGGGTAAGCCTCGATCAACGTGTAAGTGGTCTCGACCGGAAACGCTTGTCCCTGCGTCCAGATTGCCGCCACTCCGATGGTGCGCTGGGCATCATTGCGAATCCGGTAGTCGCGTGCAACCACGCCTGCCCGTCCTGAGCAATCCAACAGGAACGGTGCACGGTAAGTCCGATCCGCCGTTCGCACTTCGAACTCAGACGCGACGCGGCGCACCTCCTTGACGGGGGCGTCGAACAGAAGCTCCGCCACATCGCCCCGCAGCCGGTCATCGAATTGAGCACGCCGGATATGATAGCCGGCGGAATCCTCGGGGTAGGTTTCCCGGCGAGGCTCTCCGGCGCCCCACCACGCAACATTGCCGTGGCATCGCGAGAACGCGGAGTGATGGACCGCGGCTTCGGCACCGGCGAGCTGAAGAATCGTGGCCGCGCTCGGAGGAAGAGATTCGGCGACATTCACCGGCGGGGCACGGCGGGATAGCAGTGCAACACGATGCCCCCACCGGGCGAGCAACTTTGCGGCTACGCATCCGGTGGGCCCGGCCCCTATGACAATGGCATCGAACTCCGAAAGCGTCGCCACGCGAATCAGTGCCGGTGATTCACCAGCCGGCGCAATTCGGCCAGCAAGTCGATGTAGGTGACGATTCCAACCAGCTTTGATTCGCCTTCCACCACGGGAGCGCCACCGAACTTCTCGCTGATCATCAGCGCGGCGGCTTCGTCCACGGTGTGCTCCGGGCGGAGCACCCAGACATCGCGAGTCATGACGCCGTCGGCGGGAGCGTCCAGCGCGGAGTTGAACGAGTCCGCATTCTCAAACCGGTCTTCCAGGAAGATGACGTGCAGCCGCACATCGCGGTCGGTGACAATGCCGATCAGATGTCCATCGTCCACGACGGGAACATGGCGGATGTGATGCTCGTTCATCAGGTGCACAACCTGCCGCAGGCTGTCGTTGGGGCCGACCGTGATGACGGGGTAGTGCATCAGTTCGCGAACAGTCTTCATTGGATCAATTGTAGACGGGAGATGGCGGGATGCCGCAACTCTGGGCGGAAAAGCGGCCTTGTCAATGAAACTCGATCGAGGTGACCAGTCCAGCCACACCGAACTTCGTGTCGGGACGATTGCGGTACTCCACGGTTACGGGGGTAGGCTTCTGGGGACCACACCGGAACTCGAACGTGGCTGACGACAGATTCTTCAACAGCACATCGCCGGGCTTTTCCACCAGGAGCGGAATCGAACGGCCGCCGGCTCGAACGACAAACCGGGCGGGCTCCCCCAAACAGTCGATTCGTTCCAA
>JAEUQE010000279.1:4908-10194 GCA_016789785.1 Bryobacterales bacterium | reverse complement strand
GTGAAGATATCCTGCACGGTTTGGCGGTTGTCCGGCGTGAAGTTTCCGGCGGGACCGATGAGGTTGGACGGCACACCGGCCACCGCTGCGTTTCCGTTCGCATACCGGTAGCGCGTGCCGCGGGGAATGCCGTAGTCCTTGTTGTTGTTGTACTGATAGCCGCCGAAGACGCTGGCCGCCAACTTCGAGGTGACCGTGTAGTCCGCCTGGTAGCCGAAGCCGGTTGCGGGGCGGCGGAGTCCACGGTCGGCCCAGGGTGTGGTGATCGCGTCGGTCCCCTGGTAGGTTGGGAGCAGGCCGTTCACCTTGTAGGGATTGTAGAAGTAGCTGAAGTTCGTGCGGAGCTTGGAGAACGGCTGTAAGTCGATCTTGGCCAGCGTGAAGTCCTGTCGGTCCTTTCTCGTGTAACTTCGCGTCTCTACCGGCCGCAGATAAGTTACCGTGCGGTCGATATTATGGAACTCCGGGTACGCGCTGAGGAAAAACCACACCATGTCCTTCTTGATGGGGCCGCCCACGCGGAAGCCCGGATTCAGCATCCGGTAACCATCTTTCTTATTGAAGAAGTACTCGCCGATCGCATCGTCCACCGGGTTCAGCCTGAGGCTCGCGCGGCGGTCTCCAACGATCGGGCTGGCCAGTCCGGCGTTCATGCCGTCCGTCATCAGGTAGAGCGAAGCCTGGCCGTGAAACTCGTTGCCGCCGGAGCGTGTGGTGGCCGCAACCACGCCTCCGATTGCACCGCCATACTGCGCGTCAAAGCCCGACGACTTGACGTTTGTTTCCGAGATCCACTCAATCGGCACCTTGCTTTGGCGGGTGAGCTCTCCGGTTTGGATGCTGGTGACTTCAATTCCGTCCACAACAAACGAGTTCTCCGAACCGCTGGAGCCATCCACTTGGAATCCGCCCGACTTGGGCTCGCGGCGCACGCCCGGCGCCATCACGATCAAGGAATCGAAACTACGTCCCTTGGGTAACTTGTCGTAGAGTTCGGCGGTGACGTTGGTTTGCACGGTGGTATTGGCTGTGTCGACCAATAGCACCTCTCCGCTGACTACTACGCTCTCCGAGACCGCGCCCACTTCCATTCGGGCATCGACACGGATGGTACGTCCTACGTTGAGTAATACGTTTGAAGCTTTGAATTGAGAAAAGCCCTGCGCCTTTACCGAGACTGCATAAGTTCCCGGCGGGAGCGAGGGGAATAAATAAGCGCCGGCGCCATCGGTCTTAGTCTTCTGCGCCTGTGGCAAGGCGGGTCCGGAGACCTCAACCTCGGCAAGGGGCACAGCGGAACCGCTGGGGTCCGTGACCAGACCCTCGATTTTGCCGGTACGTTCCTGTGAGAATGCGACGCCGAAAAGACACGCCGCCACTGCGAGCAATGCTCGACTCGATTTCATCATTTCCCTCCAGAATGGACAATTGTGCCGCACCTGCGGCACCTGCATTCCATGTGCGAAGGGGACCACGAACCGAAGGCGACCAAGCCGGCCCGGAACCCACAACACACCACCAAGAAAAGAAAAACTAATGGCAGCAGTGTAACACTTGTTAAGCTGAATTGTTCCCTCGAATGTCACCCGAACGTATCACACCACACTTCAGTGGGGTACGATTTTGCTCGCGCGTGGGCAGCTGTGTTGGATAATGCTACAGGCACCACTTGCATGTGGCTCTATCGTTCCCAGTTGAGAGTGTGTTGATATACTGGTGACCTCCCGGAATCTTGGAGGCCAGGGGGCGGAGCCAATGGATGCTCCAGTTCTTCCAGAAGGTTCGCAATTCGTTCACAAGCGAAACTCGACTGTGGACAATCCGGTCATTTCGGAAGGGTCCGGGCCGAACTCGATCAACTTCCACTGGCCCTTGCGCACCACGCGGACGTTGCCGCATCGCCAGAACGGAGTTTCGTGCGGTGCAGGGCGATTTCTACCGGTCAGGGAGGGGAGCAGGTTGATGCCGTCGAAGTCGATATTCTCGGGCAGGTGCATGTCCGCGGCGGCCAGAATGGAACCCGAATTCCCAGCCTGGTGCCGGGACAAGCGAAGCTTAGTTAGTTAGTCGAAATAATCGATATGCCGGGAGAAAGAAAAAGGCCCCCCTTTCAAAGGGAGGCCTTTCGATCGTGCAGGCATGGTGACGCCCGTCCGCTCTTCAGTCGATGATCCTGCCGCGAACCGTCCGGCTAACCGCTCTCCAAGGAAAATCGGTGAATCTTCCCTGGAATCAATGCCGCGCGGTTAGCGCTCAGAAAATGAACTTGAAGCCTAACCGGATCGCGCGGAAATCCTGATAAGCTCCAAACCCCGGGAAGCTGGCGGCAAATGCGCTCGACAACCGGTCAGCGGTCCCGTCGGGGCCGCCGCCGTTGCGATAGTTGCCGGCCGGAAGGCGGTAGATCGGATTCACGGGAATGGTGCTGACACCATTCACGACGCCGCCATTCTGGCTCAAGTAAGTCTGCGGGTTGTAACCAGCAAAGAACTTCGACAGCGGGAGTGCGGCATCCGAGATGGCCCCGGATCGGTTCATCTGTGTGGTGCGTGAGATTACGGCCGCTTGGTTGAATAGATTGATCACGTTGAAGTCGAACTTCGCCTTCAGGCGTTCAGTGAAACTGAAGGTGTGAGAGAACGACAAATCCGTTTGCGTGAGGACCGGTGTCCGGCCGAGGTCGCCGCGGCCAAATGGGAACGTGGGCGCGGAGAGGAAAATGATGCTCGTCGAGTCGGGCGTACCGGAGTAAGCAATCTGGTTCAAGCCCAGAGTGCTCAAACCGGCCTTCGACTTCATGTCATAGCTGCCGAAGAACTTGAAGGTGTGTGGCCGATCCGTACCCAAGGGGCCGAGGACGTTCTGCTGGCTGCCGGTCGCGTCGAAGTAGTAATAAGGAAGGTCAAACGCGCGGGAAACGCCCGGGTCGCTGCGGCCCGACTCGTCGGAATTGGCCGCCCCCGAGTAGTTGCCGTAGAGCCGGCTCCACGTGTAGCTGCCGATATAGGTGAGGCTGCGAGTCTGCCCTTGCAGACGGAATTCGACGCCGTCATACCGCCGAACCGCCTTCGGAACGAGAAACTCCTGGCCGTTCGGGGTCTTCCCGCCGTACTCGGACTTGGTATTGCGAGTAAGGCCGAAGCCCGGGTTGCCGGTGAGGTAGACTTCGCTGCCTTCCGCATCCAGCACGCCGATGTCTTCGATGGCCTTGCGGAGATCACGTCGCGTGTATCGGACGCCCGCCACCAGCCGGGAGGCCAGGGCGCGATCGACGCCAACCGTGAATTCCCGCGTTGAGAAAGGTTTGAGGTTCGGATCAATGCCTTCGATTTCGCCCGCTGCGTTGATCGGCAGGGTGCGGTTATCGTAGCTGGTAATCCGCTCACCCAACGCTCCCGGCGTGGTATTGCCGAGCGACAACAGGTTCAGGTTATCCAGTTTGTAGACATTGCTTACCCAGACATCGGACCCGAACGAACCGCGCGCGATTTCGTACTTGAGAACATCGTAAAACAGCCCGTAGCTGCCGTAGATCTTCCACTTGCCGTCGCCCAGTGGATCGTAGGCGCCGCCAATGCGGGGGGCGATCTTTGAACCCCAATCGAAAGAAACCGGGTTCGCGACCTTGCGGCCGTTGACGATTGGCTTGTAGGGCGGCAGGAACTCGTTCTCGAAGCGAACACCGAGGTTAAGGGTCAAGCGTGCATTCACACGCCAAGCGTCCTGGAGATAGAAACCCTGGTTGCGGCTGTTCACGTTACCCGTGTTCTTCACGCCGTCTTCCCAGATGTAGTAGCCGTAAGTACCTCTTACGTTTTGAACACTGGCGCGCGAAAACGCCTCGTTCCAATACATGACGAAACGTCCGTTGGTGTAGTCGTTGAGCGTGTCGTTGCTGAGGCGGGCCAGATTGTAGCCGCCCTTGAACGTGTGGCGCCCCGTCGTGTAGCTGGCATCCAGATACAAGTTGTTGCGTGTGGTGATGTCCCTCAGGTTGGCCAGCGTGCTGTTCACGTTGCGATACCCGGTACCTTGACGCAGTTCCGGGGGCAAACCCGTAATGGCCTGAGCAGAGTTGTTATAGGTGATGAATGGGAGGGTCGACAAGCCGTAGTTGCCGCCCACGGCGCCGCTGCCGCCCTTGTCGTTCATATACCGGTAGCCGTAGCGGCCGCTGACCACCAGCTTGGAAGTCAGCGTGTACACCACGGAACTGGTGAAAGCCTTGACCGGCGCATAGCCGCCCTGGATTCCCAGATTCTGCGAAGGCGCCGCCAGGCGGGAATCGCGGCTCGCCAGGTAGCCGATGATCTTCGTCGGCGACCAGATGAATGAACTGTTGACCTGCAGCCTCGTGGTCGGGGCGAAATCGAGACGTCCGAGACCGTAGTAGCGCTTCTGATCCTGTTCAAAAGAACGGGCGCCGGCCGCGTATGCGATGTTGCGGGTTGTACGTTCGAGCTCAGGCGCGAAGCTGCCGAAGAAGAACAAGCGGTTCTTGAGGATCGGCCCCGCAATCACACCGCCAGGATAGAGGATCCGGTAGTCATCTTCTTTGGGCTTGAAAAACTCCGCCACGGCGGCATTCGCCACCGAGCGCTGCCAGTAACCGCGGTCGCCGGCGTTCAGGCCGCTGTTGGTGAACTGGAAGAACGCCTGCCCGTGATACTCATTCGTGCCGCCCTTGGTGGCCACGTTGATCACGCCGCCGGTCGCACCGCCGAACTCCGCTTCGAAGCCGCCGCTTTTCACCTGGACTTCCTGTACAAACTCCAGCGGAATTGCCGACTGCTGGCGCAGCGAACCCCGGCGGACGTCCGACACGTCGACGCCGTCCACGATGAATGAGTTTTCGGAGCCGCTTGCGCCGTCGACCTGGAACCCGCCAACGCCCGCCCCGCCGTTCTTTGTCTCCTGCCGCACGCCCGGGGCGAGCAGCAGAATCGAATTGAACGTGCGTCCCTTCGGTAAGTTGTCAAAAGTCCTCGATGTGATGTTGGTCGAGGTACGGCTGGAGGTCACGTCCAGCGATTCCGCTGCGTCCGTCACCTCCACAATCTGGCTGATTTGCCCCACTTCCAAGCGCGGGGAGTAGCTCAAACGGGAACCCAGCTTCACGACCAGGTTTTGCTGCCTCACCGTGCTAAACCCGGCCTTGGTGGCCGTGAGCAGATACGTCCCGATCGGCACCTGGGGAAATATGAAGTTGCCTGAATCATCCGAAACTGTTTCCAGCGGCTGCGGTACGTTCGGGCTGGAAATGGTAATCTTCGCTCCGGTGACGAC
>JAEUQE010000279.1:0-4898 GCA_016789785.1 Bryobacterales bacterium | reverse complement strand
CCTGAATCATCCGAAACTGTTTCCAGCGGCTGCGGTACGTTCGGGCTGGAAATGGTAATCTTCGCTCCGGTGACGACGCCACCGCCGGAATCCGTCACCGTTCCCAAGATGGAACCGAAGTTCTCCTGCGCCGCCAGCGGCAGCGTCGACAGAAGCAGGAGACAAAGTAACCCCTGCGCGAGGCGAACAAACCTCGCCCCAATCTGGTATTTCTTTGGACCGTAGCGCTCCTGCGCCGGCAAGAGCGCAGGGGACGAGAGAATGAATGCGGTCGAAGCCCGGAACGCGGTTGCGGTCCTTCGGGCCCCATGATTTTGCGATTGCATGGTCTTGCTTCCTCCAGTAGGTAACTCGAACGAGGCCTGCCGGTGCTTCGAGCACCGGTTGCCGGTCCCCGAGACTCAGCGTTAGAATCCCGGGCGAAACGCATGGCAAGCCGCGAGGCCAACTGGTAAAGATCCAAAGACCAAGAGCGAAAACGGGCAGCGGTTGAGGAGCGCGAATTCACCCCTCACAACGACACCAACCCATTACCAAAACCCTCAAAGCTGTCGCGCTTTCACGAGCGCGCTCGCCATTCCTGTCTTGCTCGCAACTGTAACATGAGTTAAGGCACGCAACACCGGAATGTAACGAAATAATAGCACCCACTTTTAAGTGGGTGGCAAACTTTTACAAATATCGTCTTGACCGAAAGGCGATCGAGATACTAGAAATTCTCACGCGTGAACCTTGACGGATTCGTACAATAAACGCGGAACGGTCAGAGTTCCCAGTTCAGGGTTTGGCCGTGGATGGTCACTTCGCGGAAGCGCGGCGGCCAGGCCGGCTTCGACATGCGATCGCTCCAGCCTTTCCACGATGCACGCAACTCGTTCACAAGATCGACACGCCGCGAAGAAAGGTCGTCCTTCTCCGATGGGTCTGCGGAGAGATTGAACAGGCGAGTGAACCGGTCCCCGAATTCCAGCAACTTCCACTGGCCTTTGCGCACCACACGGGCGTTGCCACATCGCCAGAAGAGAATGTCGTGGGGTGCGGAGCGGTTCCTGCCGGTCAGATAGGGAAGCAGGTTGATGCCATCGAACTCGACGCTCTCGGGCAGTTGCATGCCCGCCGCCGAAACCAAGGTGGGCAGGATGTCGCGAGAAACCACGGGATGCTTGTAAGTCTGGCCGGAAGGTAAGTGACCCGGCCACTGCATCAGAAATGGGACTCGAATTCCGCCCTCGTAGTAACTTACCTTTTCGCCGCTGAGATTGCCATTTGAGCCCGCGCCGGTCATCATTGGGCAGCCATTATCGCTGAGAAAGACGACCATTGTATCCTGGTCGAGTTTCGTTTCTTTGAGCTTGGCCAGCAACCGGCCGACGGCGTCATCCATGGCGGCAGTCATTGCGGCGAGCGTGCGGTGCTTTTCGTTCTTTATGGAGTCGAAGCGCCGCAGATACTTCGTGGTCGCCTGAAGAGGCGTATGGACGGCGTTGAATGGCAGATAAAGGAAGAATGGATCTGCCTTGTGGCGATCGACGAAACTCACCGCCTCTTCGCCGAGGATCTCGGTCAGGTAGCGGTCGTCACTGATCTCCTGCTGTCCGCGCAGAAGCGGCGCCGAGCGTTTCGATGGAATGCGCCCGGCCGCTCCGTCCGCCGCGGTCGCGTGGGCATCCGGCGTACGTTCCGTGACGAAGTCATCCGCTCCGGGCAGGAATCCCACGAACTCATCGAAACCTCTTTCGATGGGGTGATAGCCGGGCCGCGCGCCCAAGTGCCACTTTCCGAACATGCCGCTGACGTAGCCGGCTTCCTTCAAGTAGGACGGAAGAATCTTCTCCGACTTCGGCAGGCCGAAGTTGATCTGTGCCTCGCGCTCCACGGGACCTGAGTTGAATTCGTGCCCGAACCGGTGCTGATACCGGCCCGTGAGCAACGCTGCGCGCGAAGGGCTGCACACCGCCGCCGATACATAGCCATCGGTGAAGCGGATTCCGTTCCGTGCGATGGAATCGATGTGAGGCGTTGGAACGTCAGGCGAGCCGTAGCATCCGATGTCTCCATAGCCGAGATCATCGGCGAGAATCACGATGAAGTTCGGCTTACGCTTTTCCTGAAACGCAGACGCACCCGAGGCGCCTGCCGCAAGCATCGATCCGAGTGCGGCCCTTCGTGTCAGCATTGGCTACCTACTTCTTGGCAACAGTGGCTTTGGTTGCGCCGGTGGAGATCCCACCGTCGATGAGCAGTGTCTGCCCCGTGACGTAGCGGCTTTCTTCCGATGCTAGGAATACCACCGCGCCATCGAGATCATTCGGCTGGCCGGGGCGCTTCACTGGGATACGGTCACAGATGTACTCCAGCCACTCCTTGTTCTCGTACAGCACCTTGTTTTGTTCGGTGCGGAACCAGCCGGGGGCGAGGCAATTCACGGTGATTCCATGAGGTCCGAGTTCGTCGGCAAGGCTCATGGTGAGTTGCTTCACACCGCCCCGGCTCGAACAGTAAGGCGCAAGCCCGGCATAGCCGAACACGCTGGTGACTGAGCCGATGTTCACGATCCGCCCATAACCTTTCGGCGCCATCTTCTTCGCGATCGCCTGCGCCACGAAGAACGTGCCGCGCAGATTCGTGTCGAGCACCAGGTTGTATTCGTCCCACGTGATGTCGAAGAAGGGCTTACGAACGTTGCAGCCGGCGTTGTTGATCAAAATGTCGATCTTGCCGTAGGCAGCGTCAGCGGCGTCGGCCATCTTCTGAATGCTGGCGTGGTCGCGCACATCCAGTTCGACCGGCACGGCACGGCGGCCTAGTGCCTCAATCTCAGCCTGAAACGGCTTCAGCGATTCCAGCGTGCGGCTGGTGATAATCAAATCCGCGCCCGACTTCGCGAGCGCACGCCCGAAGTATTGACCAAGACCGCGGCTTGCTCCGGTGACAATGGCGACGCGGCCGGTAAGGTCGAAGAATGGGGTCGGCATGTTAGGGCTGCAGGATCACTTTCATGAGATTCGGTTCGTGTTTGTAAAGGCGGTTGAACCAGCTTGCGCCTTCTTCCAGCGGCACCTTGGCGCTGATGATCGGATCCACTTTGATCATGCCTTTCACCAGCAGGTCAATGCATGCCGGATACTCGCCGGCCGACCCGCAGGTGCCTTGCAGCCGGATCTCGCGCGTCACCACCTGCTGCAACGGGAGTTCGATCTTCGGGGTAATGTTGCCGATCAGCGTGACCGTACCGCCCTTGCGCACGGCTTGAATCGCTGTACGAATCGGGTCAGTGGCGCCTACGGCCTCGAGTGCGACGTCGGCCCCACGGCCGTTCGTACGGGCCTGGATTTCCTTCACCACGTCGGCATTCCTGGCGTTGAATACTTCGTCCGCGCCCATCTGCTTTGCGAGAGCTAACTTGTTGTCGTCGAGATCGACGGCAAACACCTGACTGCATCCTGCGACGCGTGCCGCTTGAATCGTGAGCAGGCCGATCATGCCGCTGCCGATCACCACGGCGGAGTCACCCAGCGTGATCGGGGTCAGATTCACGGCATGCACCGCGATGGAGACCGCTTCGATCAGCGCCGCGTGCTCGAACGACAGCGCATCGGGCAAACGATAGAGGATGTTCTGCGGGACCGCGACATACTCGGCGAAGGCGCCGTTGCGGCGATAGTCGCCACACGACACACCGAGCACTTGGCGGTTCTCGCAAAGGTTGACCTTACCGGCACGGCAGAAGTGGCACTTGCCGCACGACACGGTGGAATCGAAAGTCACACGATCGCCAGGCTTCCATTCCGTGACCGCGGAGCCAACCTCGGAGATCACTCCGGCTGCTTCGTGGCCCATCACCAGTGGGGGAATGCGGCGTCCGGTGCTGCCGTCAAGACCGTGCACATCGCTGCCACAGATCCCGACCGCACGCACCCGGACCAAGACCTCTTCCGGCCCGATTTGGGGCGCGGGAACGTCGGTGTACTCCAACTCCATGTACTGCTTTAAGAGAAGTGCTTTCATTTCTCTTACAGTCTATCAGCGGAGTTTGCCATGGGATGGAAGGGCAGGTGCGGCCCGGAGGCGCATTTCCGTCTGCGGCCCATCGAAGGCTGTAGACGCGATCACTGCACTCTTCCGGTTGGGTCGCCAACCCTTCCTCCACCGGGCACGTCGTTCACCTTCGCCCTGCACCGAGATGAGTCGTCTTGGCGCGGCAGGCTAAAGCGTAGCGCCACCGTGAGGTGCAGAGATCACGGCTTGCGCTCGTAAAGGAAAGCGCAATTCTCCAAGCGGCTCTTGTCGCCGTCGTTCACGGAGAACTGCCGTGGCGTCACCGCGCCGCGCCTTACGCCGCCACTCCACAAGGACGCACCCGCATACGTGCCGTCCTTACGCAGCGCATAGAAGTTGATATCGAACTTCCGAAGCCGGTTCAAATCGTCGCCGTAGTTGCGCGAGATGCGTTTCAACGCGTCGAGGCAGGCTTCTTTCGGCGCCATTCCATGCCGCATGTTCTCGACAATGGTGTGTGCTCCCGAGACGCGAATGTTCTCTTCACCGCGGCCCGTCGATCCCGCCGCGCCGACGTCCTGATCCACATAGAGACCAGCGCCGATGATTGGAGAATCGCCGACGCGGCCCGGGATCTTCCAAGCCAGACCGCTGGTCGTGGTCACGCCCGAGATCTCGCCCTTCGTATTCAGCGCGAGGCAGTTAATAGTGCCCGTCGGCGGATGCATCGCCCGGTCGAGCGCGTAGGCGAGCAACTCCTCGGAGGCATCCGGGAACATCCGCTTCAGTTCCGCCGTGGGCTTACCCGGAGGCGCGTCCAGACCGTCGGTCCAATTGTTGTGCCCGCCCGAATCGCGAAGTCCGCGCTTCCACACGAGCCACGCCAGCCGCGACTTCTC
>JAEUQE010000278.1 GCA_016789785.1 Bryobacterales bacterium | reverse complement strand
CGGCCAGCCGAACGGAATTCATGGTTCTTCAAAATGCCGCATAAAAGCGGGCTCCTTACGAATTCCTGCTCAGAGCCTTACTTTCACTGGGCAACGGACTGAATACGGTGGTCAACAATCCGTTCTTCGGGGTACTGCCGGCGGCAACAGGCCTGGGACGGGCCACGCTCACTTACGGCCAGCTTCTGCTTCCGCGTCCCTGGCTGACCGGCCTGACGCAATCCTGGGGCACGATGGCACACTCCACTTATCACGCTCTTCAGACGAAGTTCCGGAAACGTTACAGCAACGGCCTGCAGTTCCTGGTGGCTTACACCTGGTCAAAGACGCTTGACGACGTATCCTCGGTGGCGGGTTTTCTCGGTGACCAGAATCCGGGCTACACCAACAACAACCGCCGCGACCTGGACCGCTCACTCTCCGCCATCCACGTGCCGCACAACCTGGCCATCAACTATCAGTGGGAACTGCCGTTCGGCAAGGGGCGGCGCTGGCTGAATGCGGCAGGCTTTGCGGATTACGTTCTTGGTGGCTGGATCGTAAATGGAGTTACTTCGCTGCAGTCCGGCACGCCGATCTCGATCGGCTCGCGCAACAATACCACGACGTCTTTTGGTGGAGGCCAGCGTCCGAACGCCACGGGAGTTTCCAGCAAGTCGCAGGGGAGCACACGGGATCGTATCTACGGCTGGTTCAACCCGGCCGCGTTTGTGGACGCACCGCAGTTCACGTTCGGCAATCTCGGCCGGTTCCTGCCCGATAACCTTGGCCCACCGCTTCAGAACTGGGATGTTTCGGTCCTGAAGGACTTCCGGATCAGCGAGCGGATGAAACTACAGTTCCGGTCGGAGTTCTTCAACGCCTTGAACAACGTAAATTTCGCCAACCCGTCGGGGACCACGTTCGGGCAGCCGGATTTCGGCAGAATCAATGGTGCCGAACGGGCGCGTATCATTCAGTTCGGGCTCAAGCTGTACTACTGAGGACGCCATTTAGTGCGAATAACGGCGGCGCGCGATGCGGCCTAGCGCAGGAGTGGGAAACGTCTTCGAAATGTGGTCGTGCCAGGTGAGTTTCTCTTCGTCAGCCAGCGCCCACAGCAGACCCAGACCCGCCGGTCCAATACTGATCAACGACGCGGCGAACCGCAGCAAACGCTGCCTCCGGTCCGGAACCTCGCCGTCGAAGTTGAGCATCTTCAAGCCGGCCGCGCGCGTCCCGATGCTATCCATCTCCGCCACACACCACAAGAGCCGGTACAGCACCACCATGAGCACGGCGCCGGCGCCATAGCCAATGAGATACGGTTTACTTACTCCGAAGCTCATCCCCACCAGTTGCGCCATGCCAAGAAACAGGCCGAGACTGAGCAGAACCATCGCAGTATCCACCGCCGTTGCAATCATCCGGTGCACCGGCATTGCCACGGGGGCCTTGCAGTAGATGCTGCTCGTCTCCACGCGGACCACGCGTTGCGGATCGGGATTGAAGAACGCGAACTCCTGCTGCGGCTGAGACGCCGTGGTCTGCTTCGGAGCTTCGCGCGCAATTCTTCCGCCTGCCCGCTGGAGCGCTTCCCTTCGCGGCGCCTCCGGCTTGGGCGCCTGCGCCTGTTCCGGAAGCGGAAGCTGCGCCTTCATGCGCACAATCTTCTCGCGAGGTGCTTCCGGCCGGGGAAACAACGAACCCTGGCCAGGCTCGGTCACCATGGGCTCTTCGGCCACCACCGCCGAGATGTCGGTCTGCAACGCATGCGCATTTGCCGAACGGCTGCCAGCCTGGACCACTTCGGGCCGGGCTGCCATGTAGAGCCGCCGTCCACACCGAACGCAACGGTGATCTTCTTTCGAATTGAGAGCCGAGCAATAGCGACAGTTCATTTCTTGACGAATCCCTGCGACACCCACACTACCGCCCTCGGAGTCCTCGTTACTGCCCGGAACCCCCGACACGCCGCCGATCGACGGCGCCACACTTACCCCGCAAGACGCATCGTATCGGGAAACAGCAGCGTTGCGCCACTCCCGAGTTACCCGCGGTTCCACTGGCTAGGCGATCATCCGGCACATGCAGCGGCCTTGCGGCTGCACCAGCGCGGCCCCAACTCGCCTTGCGGAGCCATTCCACACCGTGCTACGGTTTGGGGTTGGGCTCCGCATCGTCCGAATCGAGACCGGCCAATTCCCTACCCTATCTTAGTACCATAGTTCCTTTACTTTGTCGATTCCTTTTTGCGTGTATCTTATTGTTTTCGTTCTGTGATACACGCGCGGCGGCCCAGTTTGGACGCCCTGGTACCCCGGGGTTTCCCCGCCCCTTGCCCCCTCCTTCGCCCGGCTCGGCCACCAATCCGAACGTGACACTCCCGCTCACGCGTAAAAACGCCCCGCCTTCCGACGAGGTCTGGATGGAGTTCGCCTCCCAGGAAATCCGAGGCAAGGTCTACAAGCTCCGGGGCAAGGCTCGCGTCGAGACCAGCGAAGCGCTGCTCACGGCGGACGAGATTGACTACGACGAGGAATCGGGCGATGCGGAAGCCCGCGGCAACGTTTATTTCAAGCACTTCGCAGGAAACGAGGAACTCTGGGCCGACCGGGCCCAGTTCAACGTCAACGAAGAGACCGGCAAGTTCTACGGCGTGCGCGGCACGGCCCCTGCCAAGATCGACCCGCGGCCAGGCCTGCTCATCAGCACAAATCCCTTTTACTTTCAGGGCGAATGGGCCGAACGTATCAAGAATCGCTATATCCTATACAAAGGCTTCATCACGAACTGCAAGGTTCCCCGCCCCATCTGGACTCTGCGGGCGCCGAAGTTCGACATCGTGCCCGGCGACCGCGCCATCGCCTACAAGACCTGGTTCAAGGTCAAGTCCTTCCCACTCTTCTACACGCCTTACTTCTACAAATCTCTGGAAAAGCAACCGCGCAAAAGCGGTTTCCTCACACCATCCGCAGGCAACAGCTCCCGCCGCGGGAAGATGATCGGCACTGGCTACTACTGGGCGATCAACCGCAGCTACGACCTGGCCTATCGCAGCCAGCTTTTCACCCAGCGCGGATTTGCCCATACGGTCGACTTCCGGGCTAAGCCGACCCAACGTTCCGAGTTCAACACCTATATCTATGGCGTGAACGACCGGGGCCGTCTGCTGACGGACGGAACGCGGGTCAAGGAAGGGGGCTTCTTCTTCTCAGGCAATGGCCGCGCGGATCTGGGCAAGGGCTTCTACGCCTATGGGACCGCCAACTACCTCAGCTCATACCTGTTCCGGCAAGCCTTCACTGAGACTTTCAACGAAGCGATCCTCTCCGAAGTGCAGTCCGTGGGCGTGGTTACGAAGCACTGGTCCAGCTACGGCCTCAACATTGTGGCGACGCGCAAGGAGAACTTCCAGAGCAATCTGCCGGGCGACCGGATCAGCGTACGGCGCATGCCCCAAGTCGAGTTCAACAGCCGCGATCGGCAGATCTCGAACAAAGTGCTGCCGATTTGGGTCTCTCTCGATTCGACAGCGGGATTCCTCCGGCGTGCGCAACCGCAATGCCAGGAGTATGACGAAGAGTGCAGCGAAGAGGGCCGCGTGACGCGAACCTTCGTACCTCGTGCGGATATTGAACCTCGCATCATGACCGCGGTGCGCTGGAAGGACTTTTCGCTTCTCCCCTACTACTCCATTCGCGAAACCTTCGTCGGGTCCAGCTACGACCCTGAGCGCCGTATCTTCCTCGGAAGCAACATCCGCCGCCACGCGCGCGAGTTCGGCATGGATCTGGCGCTGCCCGCGCTCGCGAAGGTCATGGATGCGCCCGATTGGGCGGGCGACCGGATGAAGCACGTCATCGAACCTCGGGCTACTTTCCGCTTGGTCCAAGGCGTGGACAACTTCCGCAACCTCATCCGTTTCGACGAAACCGAACTGCTGTCGAACACGAAGGAAGTTGAGATTTCACTCACAAACCGCATTTTCTTGAAAAAGAATGGGAAAACCTGGGAGGCGCTCTCCTGGCAGTTGTCGCAGAAGCGCTACTTCGACCCGACCTTCGGCGGCGCCATGGTGGAGGGACAGCGCAACGTTCTTCTGACCGGGACGCAATTGACCGGCTACACGTTCTTCAACGGTCCCCGCCACTACTCGCCGTTGATATCCGCCATTCGCGCAGCTCCAACCGCGAGCGTAGGCGTCGAATGGCGAACAGATTACGACCCACTCTTCAAGCGTTTCACAAATACGTCTGTCACGGCCGACGCCCGCATTTCGAACTACTTTGTCTCCGTCGGGCATGGGTATGTGCGAGGGGCTCCGGGACTCTCGCAATCATTCAACCAGTTCCGGGGTCTGCTCGGCATCGGCAATGAGAGCCGGCGCGGATGGAACGCCGCCTTCAGCGCCTTTTACAACTTCCAGACGGCGCTGATGGACTTCGCCACGACGCAAGTGACGTATAACTGGGATTGCTGTGGTCTCAGCTTTCAGTACCGGCGCCTGGGATTCCGCAACGACAATGTGTTTCAGGCATCGTTCGCGATTGCCAACATTGGCTCGTTCGGAACACTGAAGCGTCAGGAACGGATCTTCTAGATTCTAGAAGCGCACGCCGACGACCGGCGTTATGTACTCGCCCGACTGGCGATCGAGGGTGCGAACACGATCGCGTGGACGACGCCGCTGGCGACGGCCCGTGATCCCGTTGAGGGTCGCCGTGCTCCTCCGGGCGCCGGGCCTTGTGGGCCGGCAATGGACTGCCATGGCGGCACGGTCCGTTGAACGAGCCTCATCAGGATGTCATCTCGCCCGGACCGTCAGCGTCGGGACCGCCAGCACCGGGACGGCCGGCATCCCAGCGCCCACGTTCGCGGAGCTTCGCGACCTCGGCGCGGGCCATTTCCTGCAGCCTCCGAGTGTCGATCTTGGCGACGCGATTCAGAGGCATCTGTCCGGGCTCGACCAGCACATAGTGCAAGGGACGCATGTACGATGTCAGCCCGCGGGCGTGCTTGCGCAGGGCTGCCTCGGTCAACTCGGCGCCTGGCTTGGGCTCTATGAAAGCGACAATCGCTTCGCTCCAGAGCTGGTGCTCGTGGCCGACAATGCCGACGCTCGCCACCTCGCCAGTGAGTGCGGCGAAGTGGTCCTCCACGTCGCCGGGAAACACCTGGTTCCCAGCGGGCTTGATCACCCATTTCGCACGGCCCGCAAAACGCAGACCGTCCCCGGTCATCGCACCGAGGTCGCCAGTGTAGAGGTAGCCGTCGCGGGACAAGGTGCGGGCGGTAGCTTCGGCATCATTCACGTAGCCGAGAAAAGTTTGCGGCCCACGGAAGCAGACATGCCCGATCGTGCCGGCGGGCAGTTCGGCGCCCGCGTTCCCATCGGCGGTCATCGGCTCTCGAATGGTCATTGGGTAGGCGGGGATCGCGAACCCGATGCTCGCGGAGACGGTATCCACGTCGCCGGTCAGCGGAGTGTAAGTGCAGAACCCGGATGCCTCGGTGAGCCCGAGCCCGGTGCCGATGAGAGGCGACATGGTGCGCATCTTCCCGAGAAACGGCGGCGGTACCGACTGCCCACCGTACACCGCCGCCCCGATGCTCGACAGATCGCGTTCTGCATAGCTCGAATGCCGCCATTCCAATTGGAACATCGCGGGAATCTGCCCGATCAGCGTGACACGATGCTCCTCAATCGCCTTCAGCGAGAGCCCTGCATCGAAGATCTCCAGAGTTACGGCCGTTGCTCCGCAGAAGAACGAAGTCATGAGCAGTTCGGCCTGACAGCCAACGTGCGACGCAGGCAGGTTCACGAGTACCCGCTCGGTGGGCCCAAACCGGAAGGCGCCGCCGAGCCCCATGTTCTGGCATGTGATGCCCCGATGAGAGAGCATCGCCGCTTTGGGAGTTCCGGTGGAACCAGTGGTGAAGATCACCTGGGCGCAATCGGTGGGTAGGATCTCCGGCTCGTCAGCCGGCGGGCCTTCGATGCTCCATCCTGGGGCGACAGCCCAGATGTGCTCAACGAATGGAAGTGTCTCACGGACGGACGCGGCGAGCGGGTCGAGCAAGCCAGCCAGATAAGCGTAACCCTTTGCCCGGACCACGGAAAGGCACCGCAGCGCTTCCGGTGGCGCCAGACGCAAGTCGAGCGGCACATGGATCACGCCGAGGCGGAAGCACGCGTATTCGAGAAGGATGTGCTCGTCGAACAGAGGGAGGGAGGTGACCAGGAAATCGCCTTTCCGAAAGCCACGTGCCTGCAACGCACCGGCCCATGCCCGCGCCGCCGCGTCGAACCTGGCCCAAGTCCACTGGGTGCTGCGCGTCGCGTTGATCCAGGCCAGCGCATCCGGCTGCCGGGCGGCCCAATAGGATGGAACGTCGTGGAGGCGGTGGCGTCCGGCGAACTCGGATTCGTAGGTTTCCAGGGTCCAGCGGGAGAGGAAATCAGCAGGCATATGATTCTGGGGCGCACACGAATGGGACGGCTCATGCGACAAAGGGTCCAGGAACAAGAGTGGGCCCAAGCCGCGCACGGCGTTCCTGGCCGTACCGCTGGGTCCGCGAGAGCCTAGAAGGGAAAATCCTTTTTCGGCGCCGCCAGCGCGTAGGCTGAGTTCCGCAGGAACTTGTACGGGTTGATCGGGCTACCGTGGTCTCGCACTTCGTAGTGCAGGTGCGGGGCAGTGGACCGACCCGTTGAACCGGAGAACGCTACCACCTCGCCCATTCGCACTTCCTGTCCGGGAATGACCGCGAACCGCGAAAGGTGAGCATAGTACGTCTCCACTCCGCCCGGATGCTGAACTACGAGAAGCTTGCCATAGCCTGAGTTCCATCCCGCGAATTCCACCACGCCGTCGGCGGCCGCACGGACCGGGGTACCAGTCGGCGCGGAAATGTCGACGCCTGCGTGGAACCCGCCCATTCCGCTGAACGGATCCTGACGCGTGCCGAAAGAGCTCAACAACCGGCCTTCCAAAGGCCACAACGCGGGGCGAGTGTTGACGAACAAAGTAGTATTGCGAGTATGCCGCCCGATGCGCGTGCTCTTTAGAAAATCGTACTCAGCGAGGGTCTGATGCAGTGTCGGCACCAAGCGTCCCTCTTCCACGATATCGTCCGGGCCCTCGAGTTGGCGTTTGAGGCCATAGGCCGCGGTTACCTCACTGGCGAACAACTGAAGAGTGGCGAGTTGCTGGTTGGTTTGGTTCGCCGACTTCTCCAGATTCTGGTACTTAACGCGGAGCGAATCCACTTCCTGCCGGAGCGTGTTGTAGTTGGCCACCTTCCAGGCCATGCGAAGGTAGCTCGACACCATGCCAAACAAGGAAAAACAGCCCAGCAGCGCAAGAGCCAAAACCGCATACAGAGCGCTGTATGGGACGTGGATGCGACGGAGACGTCCATGGATGGAGTGAGCGAGTACTACGATGAAGTATTGCTGCTTCATGAAAACTGCTGCGACCCTGGGATTAACCCACCTAAGGTATCAGGGAAACAGCGGGGGTGTCAAGACAAACTGACACACCTTGAGTCATTTCGACACACATCTGCAATCGATCGCCCAGCGCTTCAGGGCGAAAGTCTGGCGATAGTCCAGCAGCCACTCGCTTCGCGGGCGTACAAAAGGCGATCATGCAGCCGGCTGCGACGGCCTTGCCAGAACTCTATGGAATCAGGAGCAAGCCGGTAACCGCCCCAATCGTCCGGCATTGGCACTTGGGCGCCGTCTTGGAATTCCGCCTCAAGAGCGGCCATGCCCCGCTCCAATTCTTCCCGGCTCCCGAGCATCCAGCTCTGGCGGGAAGCAAGTGCGCCCAACCGGCTCCGCAGCGGGCGGGTCTGGAAGTAGGCCTCGCTTTCTTCCCGGCTGATGCGGGAGACAGTGCCCGTGATGCGCACCTGCCGCTCCAGTTCGGCCCAGAAGAACACGAGAGCCGCATGGGGGTTTGAGGACAGTTCGCGCCCCTTGCGGCTCTCGTAATTGGTGAAGAACTGGAAGCCGGAGGCATCCACGCCCTTCAATAACACCATGCGGCAGGATGGAACCCCATCCGGTGAAGCGGTGGCTAACGCCATGGCGGTAGGCTCTTTGATTCCCGCCTTCATAGCGGCAGCCAGCCACTCTTCAAACTGCCGGACCGGGTCCGGGTCAACGCTGGTCTCGTCCAAGGTCTGCAGCGCGTACTCGAGTCTCAGATCAGCCACATTCACAAGGTTACTGATGACGCGAGCCTGCGGGCCGCCGGAAAATCGTTGTGAGTAAGCAGCGATTACTGCGTCACGACGATCAACTGCGAGTTGAGCAGCAGGTAGCCAATGCGGCGCACCGTCGTGCTGGGGTTCCGCTCCACCTGCAGCCGAAGTGCCGCGGAAGTAGTTCCGGTGGCGTTCTCCACTTTGATCCAACTTGCGTAGCTTGCCGCGCGCCACAAACAGCCACTGGTGGCGGAGATGTTCACAGTCGCCGCGCCGCCCGCGGCCGGCACCGTGATGGAAGATGGAGCCGTGATGGAGCCCACCTGGAAGTTGGCCGTAATGGTGGCTGGCCTGCTGAGTGCAACGGCAATTGCGGAACTGGCGACCGGCATCACACCGGTCCACGAAGTGAAGCAGTAGTTGGCGTTGGGCGTGGCGGTGAGGGCGACGGTGCTGTTGGCGGGATAGTAACCATCCGAAGCCGCCGGATTCACGGCAACCCTTCCACCCGCCGAAGCGTTGGCCACGAGATTGTAGAGAACGTTGTAAGTTGCGGTGTAAGTGCGCGCGGATGCCGGCGTTGTGATGGTGTGCGTCTGCGCGCCGCCGTCACTCCACTGGCGGAAGACGTAGCGCGCTCCGTTCTCCGTCGTGTTTGGCGCGGAAATTGTGTGCGCCGATCCGGCCTGCCACTGGAGTGTCTTCGGCGTCAGCGTAGCAGCGTTGTCCACTTGGACTGTGCGGCCCGCCGGAGCGGAGGTGAAAGAGATCGCAACCGTGGAAGCGGTCGGCGGCGGTGGAACCGGGGGCGGAGTGGTGGGAGGAACAGTGGCGGGAGGAACAGTGGTGGTGCCCGTCTGCGGGTACATACCCCTCACCCCCGCAACGTCACCCGTGGAGAGCGTGTTCCGCTGGCCAATGGCAATGCCGGCGGGAATGGTCTCGATGGTCGGCTGTCCATTCGACGAGAACGCGTACGCGCTATAGTGCATGATCGAGTTGTAGTCGTAGTTGCCGAAGTTCGTGCTCGCCTGCTTGCCAAAGTTATACGACGCGGAACTCTGGATGTTCTCCGTGCGAATCCGCACGTAGCCATCGCGATCGGACCGGGTGTGCTCGTGGTAGAGGCCAATGGCATGCCCGATCTCGTGAATCACGTTCCCGGTGGAACAGTAGTCGCCGATATTCACCGGCTGCCCGGCCATCCGCACCATGCCGAGATAGGAAGAGCATGTGGTCGGCGAGGCGGGCACAAAAGTAATGTAGTAAGTTTCGTTCGTCCGCGGAACCAGTTTCACATTCGGCGCAAGACTGGTATTCCAGTGACTGATGGCCGCGGTGATGCGCGACTGATTGGGCAGCGAGGGGTGGATGGTGTAGGGCACGATGCCATTGGGCCACCGGTAGGAACTGCCTGAAACCGCACCGGCAAACCGTTCCTCGCCCGGCTTGCCAGCGCGTTCCAACTCCTCGGCGCGGCCGAGGAGGATATCGCCCTCCCAGATCGCCATGCCATCCACCACGTGGTGCTGGACGGCGCTGCCCCGGAACCACGAAGTCCGGATTTCGACGTCCGGCCGGCTATCGAGTTCCGCGCTCTCTTCGATCGCATCCACTTCGGCAACGTCCTCCAAACGGAACGGCAGGGTGGCGTCGAAATCGTTGGTGTGCAGTTCGATGACAATTGTTTTTCCCGCGACGGCCCGTGTCCAGAATTCGCCGGAGGCCATTGGTCCGGCCAGTAAGTAAGGGCCATGGGTAGATACCAAAGTCCCATCCGCATCCAGCCCATAGACATACAATCGTGATCCTTCAGGAAGCCGAAAATCCTCGAAATGTAATCTCATTGCGACCGATGCGTTCGCTACCCGCATGAGTACAGTGGACGGCGCATCCGGTGCGCCTTCGTCACGAAAGACCGGAAGACTCGCGGCATCCATCTCGGAAAGCCTGTAAATCCTGCCTTCCGGGCTGATTTGGGGGTCTGCCCCCTCCGCAGCCGGCCGCCACAGCGGCGCCTGTGAGGTCCAACCGTTCACCGT
>JAEUQE010000277.1 GCA_016789785.1 Bryobacterales bacterium | reverse complement strand
GTTTTCGTCCGCCAGCAAATATCATCGAATGGTACCCAGTGTCTTAACTGGTTGTCTCAGCCCAGGGGGCCACCCCATCCAAACCACCTCGCCTGATCAATGGAGTTCCCGAGAAACCAGTTGGAAAGGACCACTCACTGGAAGATACCACACTACTCGGGGCACTGAATCGCATCGCCGCAACCTATGGCGACGCGGTTTGGCTCTATGAGGAGAGCCCCTGTAGCGGAAGAAGGGAGTACCGCATCTCCGCCCGTTAAGGGAGACTTAGCGCATTGTCCTCTTTGATGGAGCATGGTTCGATGAAAGCCGCGAGAGCCGCCATCGCATGCTCCGGCAATACAGCGACACGGATGCCACGATGCGGATTCGCTGATTGGCGGCTATTTGCAACTACCTGCGCGTGCCGCCGATCGCACTCATCTGCAGACCATGCATCGCCTGCGTCACTGAGGCGCCCACCTGCTGGCTCTGTTGCAGGATCTGCATCTGCTGCATCGCTTCCAGCAAATTCTGGTTCGGCTTCGATTGCGGATTCCGCAACTCATCCAGACGCCGGTTCAATTCGCCGACCACGGATTCGAGACGAAACTGCGGCATCGCCGCCACTTCCTCCACCATCTCCTCCAGCACGGCCACAAACATCGTCTTCTCCATTCCCTCTTTCGCGCGCTTCATGTCCGGCGGCTGGCTCCGTGGACCGGCGGCCTTCACCAGGATCTCCGCGGCTTGCACAGCGGCCTTCGGCTCATGATCGGAAAGAATGTGCGCCACGGCCGCCGCCATGCGGTCCTCAGGCACGTTCTGAAACGTGGGGTTCGACCGCGCTGTCCGGCCAACCGCGGACCGCGCCGGCCCCAGCTTATGAATACTGCCAACATTCGGCATGTAGGATTCCTCCAGCCGAACCATACTCCTTTCCACTGCCAAAGAAAAGCGGGTCTTCAACGATAAGTCACAGCGGAAGGTTCAAGGTGTGAGACCGCGTTGAACAGGTCGAGCGAGATGCGATCGCGAGTGAACAGAAACTCCGTGATTGAGCAATTGCGAACACGCCAGTTGATCTCGATGATCTTGTTCGCAGGCGCGGCGAGCACCGTTTGCACAGCCACGGCGATCGGCCCTCCGGAGGTGAACACGGCAACGCGCGCGCCCGAACCGTGTGATTTCATCAAGTCCCGCAATGCTTCGCGAACACGCTGCTGAAAAACGTCCCACGGTTCGACATCGTCGAGCCGCAGCGTTCCCTCCACCCAGCGGTTCATGAGGATTTCGAACATGCGTTGAAAGTGGCGATTTGCCTCAGGTGTGTACCGGTGCTCTTCGGCCGCACGGTGAAGGCGGGCAAACTCCGGATCCGCGGCTGCAAGTGCAGGAACACCGCGGGCCACCACTCCGCCCGCGTCATATTCGTTCCATCTCGAATCCTCAATCACGCCATCCAGACCCGCGAGTTCAGCGGTACGCCGCTGCCTTTCCAGCGTCCCGCAAATCGCCGCTCCAAACGTCACACCCCGCGCGCGCCACCACTCACCGAGAACTCGCGCCTGCTGCTCTCCCAACTCCGAAAGACGGTCCGAGTGTTTCTCAAACGCGCGTGCCTGTCCGTGCCGCACAAGCACCAGCGAACTCATGCCGGAGTCTCGTACTTGCGCAATTCCAGCTTCGCCATCGACTCCATGTGTACTTCATCAGGCCCATCGGCCAAACGCAATGTCCGCGAGTTCGCCCACGCCGCCGCAAGAAACGTGTCCTGACAAACGCCCGCCGCGCCGTTAGCCTGCACCGCGCGTTCCAATACTTGCAGCGCCACGTTCGGAGCAAGCACCTTGATCGCCGCGATCTCATTGCGAGCCGCCTTGTTGCCCACCGTGTCCATCATGTAGGCGGCCTTCAGTACCAGCAAACGAGCCTGCTCGATCTCGATGCGTGACTTCGCGATATCAGCCCGAATGCTCCCCATCTCCGCGATCCTGCGGCCAAACGCAATACGCTTCAACGTGCGTTTGCACATGAGTTCCAGCGCGCGCTCCGCAACACCGATCAGACGCATGCAGTGATGGATGCGGCCCGGTCCCAGACGGCCCTGCGCGATTTCGAAACCTCGCCCTTCCCCAAGCAGCAGGTTCGACGCCGGTACACGCACATCCGTGAAGGAGATCTCGCCGTGGCCGTGCGGGCCATGATCATAGCCATACACATGCAGCATGCGTTCGATCTTCACGCCCGGCAGATCGAGCGGCACCAAAATCATGGATTGCTGTTTATGTTTTGGCGCCGAAGGATCGGTCTTACCCATGAAGATTGAGATCTTACAGCGCGGATCGCCCGCGCCCGAACTCCACCACTTGCGCCCGTTGATCACGTACTGATCGCCGTCGCGCCGGATGCTGGCCTGGATGTTCGTTGCATCGGAGGAGGCGACGTCGGGCTCCGTCATGCAGAAGCACGATCGCATGCGCCCTTCCAGCAGCGGCGTGAGCCATTCGCGCTTATTCGCTTCGCTGCCGTATCGCACCAGCACTTCCATGTTGCCGGTATCGGGCGCCGAGCAATTGAACACTTCCGGAGCCCACTGTACGCGGCCCATGATCTCGCACAACGGTGCGTATTCGAGATTCGTCAGGCCGGCGCCGTATTCGCTCTCTGGCAGAAAGAGATTCCACAGACCCGCGGCGCGCGCCACCGGCTTCAACTCTTCAATCACCGCCACCACACCCCAGCGGTCCTTCTCCACTTCATCCAGATAGCGCTGTTCCTTGGGGTAGATGTGTTGCTCCATGAACGCGGTCAGCTTCGCGCGCAGCTCTTGTACCTTGGGACTGTAATCGAAGTTCATCGTGGATTCTCCTTTAGCGGAACGTCCGCAGAGCGGGCTCTTTCAAGTGTGGAATATTATTCAGGCTGAAGAGCGAGATCTCGCCATCCCGCAAACGGAACATGCTGTAGGACGAGTTATGCAAAACGCCTGCGGTCCGCATGATGTACCGCGGATGCAGATCCATCGCAAGGCCTGTCCAGATTCCGATCGGCGTGGCGGAGGTGGACACGGCGATCGTCGCGTTCTCATCATGCCGCAGGATGTTCCGCCGCGCGTTGCGTACTCGCGTGGTGAAATCGTTCCACGACTCGCCGTCATAGGAATAGCGCCCTTCAATCCATGCGCGCACCACCGCGATATCGCTCGCCGTCCAACGCCGGTGCACCGCGGACCCGGCCAACGCGGCCTCGCGCTGAAGCTCTTCGTAGTGCGCCCGGAACGTCTCATCGTCGCGAGCCATCTGCGGCGCAATGCCCTGATACACACCATCGAGATCGAACTCGTTCCAATGCGGATCCACCGTTGGTTCCGGCACATCGGCGCCCGCACGCCGGTAGGCATCCACAATCTGACGCGCGGTTTCCTGCTGCCGCCTCAACTCGCCCGTGTAGAAGAAATCGATCCGGACGCTGTCCCCCGCCAACTGTTCGCCGAGTAAACGCGACTGGAGCAAGCCCGTCTCCGAGAGCTTATCGTAATGATCGCGCGTGCCTGCCTGGCCATGACGAAAAAGATAAAGAGTGCTCATGTGAGTTGCCGAACCCGTTCATAGGCGCCACGTATCAGCGAATCGACACGAAGATGGAAGCGTGCGAAGCGCTCATCGCGGGTCTGGCCGTTGAACCAGCGGTAGTAAATCTGTTGAATGATGACGGCGAGTTTGAAGATGCCGAGGATCTCGTGAAACGGCAACGAAGCCAGGTCACGCCCGGTGCGCAAGGAATATTCGTGAATGAGATCATCACGAGTGAACCACCCCGGACCTCTCGTCAGGCACGGCACTGGACCTTCGCGAACATCGGCATCCGGCGGATCCCAGTAACACAGCGTCAATCCAAGATCCACCATCGGATCGCCAACCGTGGCCATCTCCCAATCGAGCACCGCTTCCACATGGCTTGGATCGTGGGCGGCGTACATCAGATTGTCGAGCTTGAAATCGTTGTGGACCAATGTTGGCGGCCCATCCGGAGGAATGTGCGTTTGCAGATAACGCACCACATGATCCATCTCCGGCTTGTCTTCGGTGCGCGCGCGATGCCAGCGGTCTGCCCATCCGCGCACCTGCCGTTCCACGAATCCCTGCGGCTTGCCAAGCGCGGTAAGCCCGTGCGCTTCCACATCCACGGAATGCAGTTGGATCAGGCAATTCACGAACCCTCTGCTCAACTGCCGCGGATGATCCGCAATGGCTGCGAATTCGGGCACGATCTCACTCCGAAGCACCACGCCCCGCCGCCGCTCCATCAAATAGAACACCGCTCCGATGACGTTTGAGTCTTCACACAGCAGATACGGTTTCGGAGCCGCGGCGAAGTGCGGATGAATCGCACGTAGCACGTTGAACTCGCGCGCCATATCATGAGCCTTCGGCGCCACCGGACCGAGCGGCGCGCGCCGCAGCACGTACTCCGCTCCACCGGCCCTCAGCAAATAGGTCAGGTTGGAATGGCCGCCCGGAAACTGCTCGATCTCAATGCCGTTCTCCACGCCGTCCAGCCGGCCCCGGAGGTAAGCCGTCAAAGTAGCGGCATCGAGTTCCTCGCCGGCACGAATCGGCGCTGTGTCGGAATCAGGGGAAGGCATCGCGATCTACGGCAGTTCCCGCACGCGGATGTTGCGGAACTCAATGGGGCTGCCTTCTGATTCCAGGCAAAGGTATCCCGAACGCGGGTCCGCATCCGAGCCGCCGGAGACTTCCTCGCCGTTCACCCACAGCCGCACTTCGCCGTTAATCGCCCGCACGTAGTAGTGATTCCACTCGTTGATGCCCTTGCTCATGTTCTTGCGCGGAAAGCTGCGCGACCCATTGGGCGAGAGTGGCGGGAATGGCTTCAACCTCGACGTTCCGACCGCGAAAATATCGCCATTGGTGGTGAAGAAGTCGGGCTTCTTGCCGGCCTTCTTCATGTAGAGTTCGATGTAGCCATGATCAAGCGCCTGCACCTCGATGCCGCCCTTCGGCAGCGCATCGGGCTTCAGCCCCACGAGCACTTCTTCCGGCACCCACACGAACACTCCGGAGTTGCCCGCGGACTTGAGATGCTTCCATTCGAGTACCAGTTCGAAGTTCGTGAACTTGTCCTTGGTGCGCATCACGCCGATGGGTGTTCCCTTGCAGCGCAGAATGTCGCCGTTCCACACCCACGTATCGGGATCACCATTCACCGGCGCGAAGTCACCTTCCTTCAAGTCGCGCCAGCCCGGGCCTGTGCCATCCAGAAATGCGCGCTTCCACTCCTGCGCATGCAGACTGCCCGCCGCGGCGAGCATCATCCATTGCCTTCGGTTCATTGAGCACCTCATTCCGCTGTGCCCGTGCGAGGCCAGCGATGTTCAGGAACTGCCATCATAACGCGGCTGGCTGCCGCCATCGGTGACCGGACTTCCGTAGCGCGGGGTGCACCACCGCGAGAGGGGTGCGCAATTACTCAGGCATCAGTTCCAACACCGCGAGAATCGGCCGGTGATCGGAGGCCACCGCTTCCGGCAGCACACGAGCCTCCAACACCTTCCATCGCGAGGCCGGCCGGAACATCACGAAGTCAATTTGCCGCGTGGGGTTTTCCACGGGAATCGTGAACAAAGGTCCATCGCCCTGCGCTGGCGTCCAATCCTCACCCAGCAGGCGCATCGTCGCGGACCCCAGCACCGCATTCATGTCTCCCGCAATGATCATGGGCCAACCCTCGGGGCGCTCGGCCACTAACTCACGCAGCCGCCGCGCAGCGAGCAGACGGTCTGCTTCCCCCGTGTCGAGATGCGTGGCAAGCATGTGGTACTGCGATCCGCCCGTTGTGTTCGGCGGCGGCAGCATCAGCGCCTCAATCACGCCGCGCCTCTCACGGCCCGGTGTGAATGGCATCTCGTGATTCACGTAGTGATTCACCGGCCACTTGGACAGCAGCGCGTTCCCATACCAGCCCGTGCGATACGGAATGGTACGCCCGAAGATGACATGCATGCCCGTGAGCTTCGCCAGTTCATGCGCCTGATCAACGCCAGCCACCCGAGTGGTGCGAACATCCACTTCCTGCACCGCGACCAGATCAGGCTCGGCGGACAGAATCACCTTTGCGATCCGGTCCAGATCGATCTTCGCATCGGAACCTTCGCCGTGGTGAATGTTGTAGCTCAGCACGCGAATCACTTGCGCATTCTGCGCGAGCAAAGGAAAGGTGGCCAGCATCAGCAAGATCGCAGTCTTCATAGGAACAAGCCGATTCTATCGTGATGCGGCCGCAGGCGGCCAGCACAATTCCGAACCCAGCAGACCGGTCCCATCAGGCCGCTTGAGGATCTCCACCTTCATGCTGCTCAGTCCTGCCGCAGCGATCTGGCGGGGTCGATCCTTGATGCGCGCCACGCCGGAGCCCAGGCCGCAAAGGTGACAATCGAAATAAGCACCGCCACCGACACGATTCCCGTAGCCGCATCGAAAGGTTGCACTCCGTAAAGCAGCGTCACAATCGTACGAACCGCGCCGGCGGCAATCGCCACACCCGCCGCGATACCAATCGCTGCAAGCGACAGCGAGCGTGCCAACACCCCCGATAGAATCGCGGAACGCTGCGCACCCAGCGCCATACGGATCCCGAATTCGCGGCTACGCTGTCCCACCAGAAACGAGATCACGCCATAGAGACCCACCGCTGCGAGAAGAATCGCCGTTCCAGCGAAGCCGGCGAGCAGGATCGACGCCAGTTTGCGCGCACCGAGAGTGCGCTCGACAACTTGCTCCATCGGCCGCACGTCATACAACGCCTGATCCGGCTCCACCGCATGAATGGCGTTGGACACTGCGTGCACGAAGTCTTCCGGCTTCCCGGACACACGAACGATCATCGCCATGCGATCCTGCGGACGCTGTTGCGATAGCCAGTACACTTGAGGCCGCCGGTCCTGATCGAGCGACTCATTGCGAATGTGTCCCACCACTCCCACAATCTCGATCCAGGGCGCGCCCGGGCCGATCCGCATTCGCTTCCCCACCGGGTCCTGTCTCGCAAAGAAACGGTCCGCGATCTGTTGATCGATCAGGCCCACCTGCGTGGTTCGCGACGCGTCGCTCTGTTGGAAGATGCGCCCACGCAGCAAGGGAATTCCCGCCGCTTCGAAATACCCAGGCGTTGCGCTTCGCCAATCCACGCTGCCGACCTTCGCAGGTTCCGAGCCGCCGTTGTCCACTTCCATCACGCCAAGCTGCTGAATACCGCTCATCGGAAGCCGGTTCACCATTCCCGCGCTCTTCACACCGGGCACCTTCCTCACACTATCGACGAAGCGATCACACACCTGCGCGATCTGTTCATCCTTCGGGTAGCGCCCACGCGCGATGGCCATCTGCAAGCTCAACGCGCTTTCCGCACGGAAGCCTGGATTCACATCGCGCAGTTTCATCATCGACCGCCCAAGCAGCCCCGCACCGAGCAGCAGCAGCGTCGCAAGTGCGAGTTGTCCCACTACCAGCAGATCGCGCAGCCGCAATGTGGATCGATCGGCAGTGGTGGACCGCGTGTTCACCGATGTCCTGCCATACCGCGACGATGCGTGAATCGCGGGAAGCAGCGCTGTCAACACTGCGACCACACAGGCCGAGAGCACCGCAAACAGAAGCACTGCTGGATGTAACTTCACGTTCTCCATGCGCGGAGTGCCCGCCGGCAGCATCGGTACCGCGAACTCGATCATCCAGCCTGCCAGCAGAACTCCGGCGCCCACGGCGGCGAACAGCACCGGCGCCAACTCCAGGCACAGGTCCCATGCGATGCGGCCGGTACTCGCGCCCAAGGCAGCGCGAATCGAAAGCTCACGTTGTCGCGCACTGCCGCGAGCCAGCATCAGGTTCGCGATATTCGCACACCCGAGCAACATCAACAAACCCGCTGCCCCGAACACAAGCCACATCACGGGCCGTGCTGCCTGGGTCTCTTCCGTCAGCATCGGCGTGATGGCGGCGCGCATGCCCTGATTGATGGCATACTGCTGCTCCAACCGCGCGGAGATCGCATTCAACTCCGATTGAGCGGCCTCGCGTGCAACACCCGCGCGCAGGCGCCCCACGCCGAGATAGTCGAGGCCAAGACGCTGCTCGAACTCCTCTTTGCGAAAGACCGCCGGCGCCCAGAGTTCGAATTCGCCGTTCGGAAAACGAAAGTGCTCCGGCATGACACCGAGGACCGTATAGCCGAACCCATTCAACTGCACCTTGCGGCCAACAATGTTGGGATCAGCGCCAAAGCGGCGTTTCCACAAGCGCTCGCTCAACACCACCACGTATGCCTTGGCTTCCTCGTTGTGCTCCTCGGTGAACGTGGTTCCGAGAATCGGCGCGACGCCCAGGATGCGAAACAGATTACCCGTGGCGCGCGCACCAATGAGACGCTCCGGCGTTCCTTCGCCCGTGAGACTGTAGTTCGCGATATGGCGGACCACGGCCATGTCTTCGAAGAGCTGCGATTGCGCTTTCCAATCGCGCATGTTCGCCGCACCCACCAGCAGGTTGCCGGGCATCAGCTTCTCCCACTGCGTCCAGAGCATCACCAGCCGCTCGGATGCAGGATACGGAAGCGGATCGTAGAGCACGCCGTAAAGAACACTGAAGGCCGCTGTCGGTAAGCCGATCGCCGCTGCGAGGGTCGCAACGAGCAACAGATACAGCGAGGGCCGTCTGCGTGGCAACTGCCAGAGGGAAGACTGCATGGGATGAGCAGGAGGCACGAAGGTTGCCACGCCATCTCGCTCAAATCACATTGCCGGAAGAGACTCCGTGTGACCGGGCCTGGAACGGGGTGTCCGTATTCGGGACGCCCTTGAACCATCCCGCCAGCGATATGATGAAGCACAAGACCTCAAATGAGAACGGAAGGGGACCGTTGCTTCAGTGCCGGTCCTCTTTCGTGGTAGCTGTCGGCCGTGGGAGCGAAATCGAATGATCACTCGCAGACACTGCTTTCGCGCTGGTGCTTCCGCACTCGCAACACTGCTGTCCGCGCAGGAAAGGCCTCTGAGTTCGTTGGTGTATCCAGGCACTGACGGCCGGCTTCAATACAGGCGCGATGAATTGGGCAATCGCATCCCGGACTTCTCCGCTTGCGGCTATCTGGGTGGCGGCGCGCCGATTCCCGAGGTGGCGGTGAAAGCGACCGTACTGCCCACAACCGGCGACGCAACCGCGCGGATCCAGGCGGCAATTGATGCCGTATCGGGCATGGAGTTGGATGAAGCCGGATTCCGTGGCGCCGTACTTCTCACCCGTGGACGCTACGAAATCGGCGGCGTGCTGCGGATTGCCGCAACGGGCGTGGTGCTGCGTGGCGAAGGCCGCGGTACCGATGGCACCGTACTCTACGCAACAGGCAGGCAGCAGCGCACTCTGATCGAGATTCGCGGCACTTCCTCCGGCCGCGTTCTGGCAGTGGAAGGACGCATCACAGCGGAGTATGTTCCTGTCGGTGAGACCGCCATCCCGGTTGCATCCGTGGGTACGCTGCGGCCCGGTGACACGGTGATCGTGCGCCGCATCAGCAATGCGGCATGGATCAGCGCGATCGCAATGGATCGTATTACGCCCAGGCCCGACGATCCAGGCAACACCGTGCAATGGACTCCGTTCAACCTCGACTTCGAGCGTCACGTGGTGGCGGTGGAAGATGGCCGCGTCACGCTGGATGCGCCCATCACCTGCGCGATCGAGCAGCGATGGGGCGGCGGCGAGATTCGCAAGTACGACGAATCGACGCGCATCTGGAACGTGGGCATCGAACACATGAGCGGAGTCTCCGAGTTCGATCCTTCCGTGCAGCGCGAGCTTCGCGGCACACGCTACTTCGCCGACGAGCGCCATGCATGGTCCTTCATCGGCATCGAAAACGCGAACAACGTGTGGGTTCGCGAAATCGATTCGCGGCACTTCGGCTTCGCGTGTGTCGATATCGGCCGGGCCCGATGGGTCACCGTGCGCGACTGCGACAACCGCGACATGGTTTCCGAAATTACCGGAAGCCGCCGCTACTCCTACAACGTGGAAGGCCAGTTATGTTTGATTGAGCGGTGCGACTCCGACAGCGGCCGGCACGACTTCGTCGTCGGTGCGCGCATCTGCGGGCCCAACGCATTTGTGGATTGCACGGCGGGGGTGACCTACGCGATGAGCGAGCCGCATCACCGCTGGTCCGTGGGCGGTCTCTATGACAACGTCCGCGCGCCGATCGCAATTCAGG
>JAEUQE010000276.1 GCA_016789785.1 Bryobacterales bacterium | reverse complement strand
GTCGCGATTCTTCAGCGGCACGCCGACGAAGCGCTGGCCATCGGGAGTGCCCGGATCGGGAATGAAGCGCAGCAGCGATTGCGTGACCGAACTGATGCGCGAGGCTGGGATCACGCGGCCGGGGAATGGTGCGCGGGTGAGCGGATCGGTGATATCGCGGCCGCCGGCCACGAAGTCGCCACGGCGCATGGCAGCCGTGGGAAGAAACTGCCGCGTCAGACCCGGATCACTGCGAATGCGCGTGCCCTGATAAGCGCCGAAGAAGAAGAGCTTGTCCTTCTTGATCGGCCCGCCGAGTGTGCCGCCGAACTGCGAGCGCTTCAACGAGTCGCGGCGTGCGGCGAAGAAGTTCCGCGCGTTGAAGACGCCGTTGCGCAGAAACTCGAAGGCCGACCCGTGCAGTTCATTGGTGCCCGATTTGGTGGCCACACTCATTACCGCGCCGGTCGCGTTGGCATACTCGGCGCTGAAGTTGCTCTTTTGCACGCTGAATTCCTGCACGGCGTCAGGATTGGGGAAAACGCCGCTGAAGTTGCGATAGGAATCGGTGTTCATTCCGCCGTCGAGCAGGAAGTAGACACCGCTTTGGCGGCTGCCGTTGACGACGAACGCATCGCCTTCGCTGGTGCCGGAGGAGCGTTGAATCACGCCTGCTTGAATGGTCATGAGTTGCGTGATCTGACGGCCATTGAGAGGCAGGCTCACGATGCGCTGTTGATCCACCACTCCGCGAATCGTGCCGGTCTGAGTCTCAAGCAGCGGCGCCGCGCCTTCCACCGTGACGGACTCCGAAACGGAACCGAGTTGCAGTGTGACGTCGAGCGTGGCGATGTCGCTGACGGCGAGCGTGATGCCAGATTGCACATAGCGCTGAAAGCCTTCCTTCTCGACATCGAGCCGGTACTGTCCGATGGGCAGCAGCGGAATGGAGTAAGCGCCTTCGCCGCTGGATTCGCGGGTTTGGCGGAAACCGGTTTGGGTGTTCGTGGCGGTGATCTTCGCGCCGGGAACGGCTGCACCGGAGGAGTCGCGAATGGTACCGACGATGTTGGCAGTGGATTGAGCCAGGACGGGGGCAACGAAGAAGAGAAACGCAGAGGCGAGTTTGAACATGGAAGTCCTCTCGTGCGACACCATATCACAGCGGAGAGTGTGTTCCGCCGGATCCGGTGCCGAGGGGAACCGGCCGAAAAATTCCCTTAACCGTGAAAGGGTCTCGCGCGTCAAAGCACTACAAGAGCGAAGGTACTCTCAATTCATGAAACTTGCCGCCATTGCCGTGCTTGGCATCCAGAGTCTGTTCGCACAGCCGAGCCTTACGATTTACAACCAGCGTTTCGCCGTGGTGCGGGAAACGATTCCACTCGAATTGAAGCAGGGCACGAACACGATCCAGTTCACCAACGCCACCTTTCATCTGGAGCCGGATTCGGTGATGCTCCGTGATCCCGCCGGGAAGATCGCCCTGCGCATTCTGGAGCAGAACTATCGCGCCGAGCCCATTTCCGAGGGCCTGCTGCTGAACCTTTTTGAAGGCAAGGAACTTGATTTCGAGATCGTGAATCAAGCCGGCGAGCGGCGTACGGTGCGCGGAAAAGTGATTCGCAGCGGCTATGTCCCGCATGCCCGTGGCATGCAGCAGTATGGGCAGAACTACGCCCGCACCCAACTGGCTTACGGCTCCAGCGGCAACTCGCAGCCGATCATTGAGACGGGAGGCAGGCTGATGTTTGGACTTCCAGGCAAGCCCGTGTTTCCCGCTTTGACCTCGGATGCGATCTTGAAGCCGTTGCTCGATTGGCGGATTCATGCGGATACCGCCGCGAAGGTGAATGCGGAGTTGAGCTATGTGACAGGCGGGATGAGTTGGAAAGCGGATTACAACATGGTGGCTGGTGAGACGGGCGATCGCTTGGAAATGGTGGGCTGGGTGACCATGGACAACCAGAGCGGGAAGGACTTTCCAGGCGCGCGCATCAAGTTGGTGGCGGGGGATGTGAGTAAGATTCTGCAAGGCGTTGAGGGTGCAGTGATGAAGGATTCCTCCGTTAGTTATCAGATGTCTATCAACGCTCTGCGTCTGAACGAGCGCAGCTTCGATGAATACCACCTCTACACCCTTCCCCTTCCAACCACACTTCACGATCGCGAGACGAAGCAGGTGGAGTTTTTGCGCGCGGCTTCGGTCGACTCTCGCCGTCTCTACGTCTACGATGGCGCCAAGATTGACTCGATGCGCTATCAGGGATGGGACGCCATGACGATTCGTGGTCAGCCGGAATACGGCACTCAGTCGAACCCGAAGGTGTGGGTGATGCGCGAGTTTGAGAATACAGAGGCCAACGGTTTGGGTGTGGCGTTACCCAAAGGCCGTTTGCGGTTCTACCGCCGCGATCAGGGTGGGGCACTCGAGTTCACCGGCGAAAACAACATCGACCATACGCCGCGCAATGAGACGGTCCGTGTCTACACCGGCGACGCGTTCGACATTGTGGGCGAGCGCAAGCGCACCAACTTCGTCACGGACCATCAGGGCCGTTGGATCGATGAATCCTTTGAGATCCGTTTGCGCAACCGCAAGAAGGAGACCGTCGAGGTCCGCGTGGTCGAACGCATGTACCGCTGGACGAACTGGCGCGTCTCCGCTGAGAGCCTGGCGCATCGCAAGATGGATAGCCGCACCGCGGAGTTTTTGGTAAAGCTCGCGCCGGATCAGGAGCAGGTGCTCACCTACACGGTGCACTATTCGTGGTGAGGTGTGGGCCGTCTTGCGCTATGCCTTCGGCCGCCACGTCACAGTCGCCGGATCGAAGCTGAGCGTGTTTGCCCGAGGAGAATTCGGAGCATCCCGGGGCAGCATTGCGGCGAGTTCTTTGCGCAGTGGTTGTGTGGATGTCTGCGTCGCGAGATTGATCCACTCCGCGGGATCCTGGCGGCGATCGTAAAGCTCCTCGGAGCCATCGTGATACCGGATGTAGTGCCAGCGTTCCGTGAATACACAGTTGTTGCCGTGCAGGTAGGTGCTGATGGCGGGCCGCTGCCAGTTGGCGGACGGGTCCGCGAGTAGAGGCCGCAGACTCACGCCGTCGACACCGGCGGGCACGGGCAATCCAGCGGCATCGGCAAGCGTGGGATACACGTTTGCCAGATCCACGGGCCGGTGGCAACGTGTGTTGGCTTTCGTAAGCCCCGGCACATGGAAGATCAACGGCACATGTGTCGCCCGTTGCCATAACGCCTGCTTGTGCCAGTGCCACTTCTCGCCGAGATGATAGCCGTGATCGGACCAGAAGCAGATGACCGTGTTGTCGCGGTAGGCGCTTTGATCCAGCGCATCCAGCATGCGGCCGATCATTGCGTCGGAGAATGTGATGCAAGCAAGGTAAGCCTGCACTGCCTTCTTCCAATTGCCGGTGCTGACCAGCAGATCGTGGCGCGAATGCTCGTTCAACGCGATCTGGCGGGCGGCGGGAGGAAGGTCGGCGAGATCATCTTCCTTCACTTGCGGGACCACGATCTCATCCAGCGGATACATGTCGAAGTATTTGCGCGGCACGAACCATGGGATGTGCGGGCGGAACATGCCTGCCGCAAGAAAGAAGGGCTTCGTGTGTTTGCGCGCCAGCATGGATGCGGTCCAGGATGCGACCTTGTAGTCGGGCATCTCATCGTCCGCAGCTTCAAGCGGCGCCCAATCGAAGTTGCGCCAGCTTACCGAAGGCATCGGCGTGACGGGACGCGCGGGTTCAGGATCGGGAGGGAAGCTGTAGCCATCGGTCATGCCGTTGGCGCGTGCCTTTGGATTCCAGTGGAAATACTCATCCCAACAGCGCGGATCGTTGTAGCCCCGGCCGTGATGGAACAGCTTGCCCGCACCGTAGGCCGCGTAGCCATTGGCGCGGAAGTGCTGAGGCAGCGTGATGACATTCGGCATCGCGGCACGCCAGGGCTGATCGTTATCGTACACACCGGAGGTGGTGGGACGGCGCCCCGTCATGAGCGCGGATCGCGAAGGATTGCAGAGCGGACTTGCGGTGTGAGCGTCCGTGAACAGAAGCCCGCGCGCCGCCAGGCGATCGACATTCGGTGTCTTCACCTGCGGATGGCCGCCCAGCGTCGCGATCCAATCGTTCCAATCGTCGACGGCGATCATGAGTACGTTGGGGCGCTGAGACTGAGCTCGAAGAAGCGCGGGCGCCTGCGATGTCAGCGCGAGGAATTGGCGGCGATCCATGGTTCCCGAT
Organism: Bryobacterales bacterium; assembly: GCA_016789785.1. Next base: position 6,033 of record JAEUQE010000276.1, on the reverse strand, counting down.
TGTATCGAGGCTGCATGATTGGCGGCGATCGGCGTGTGCCGGCGCGCCGACCGAGGCATTCGCAGGGCCGTCGGTGAGTCGCACTACGCGGTGGGCATTACGGTCGATGCCAGGCGCCGAAGAGGTTAGCGCCGCTCACCGAACGCTGCGCTGATAGGCGGCCAGCAACTCCTCGCGTAGTTCAGGCGGAATGGCGGCAGGCTTCCGTTGGGCTTGCATGGTGCGGCAGATCCGAACGGTCTTTTCGAGCGTTTGGACGAATTCGACGCACGGTGGACAAGCCTCAATGTGCGTCTCCATGCAATCACACACTTCCGCGGGAAGCTCACGGTCGAGATACTGAGACAGCATCTCGAAGATCTCCTTGCAACTCATCCTTGCGGTATTCGTCATCGCGCACCTACCGATTCGAGCAGATGTCTGTCCAGCTTATTGCGTACCATGAGGCGGGCGCGATGGAGGCGCGTCTTGACGACATCCACGCTCACACCGAGCACCTCCGCCGTCTCCTCCGTGGTCAACTCCTCAATGTCACGCAACAACAGCGTACTCCGGTACATCTCCGGCAGTTCGCGAATCGCCTGGTCGACGATCTCGCGGACTTCCCGTTGCATGGCTTCGTCTTCCGGCAGGTGCGACCAGTCGGCGATCTCAAGGCGCCGCCCTTCGCCAGTCTGCCGGAACTCGGGCATCAACGCATCGAGCGAAATCTCTTCCTCAGGAGCGAAGATGCTTTTCCGGCGCTTCATGTAACAGACATTTCTGGCAATGGTGAAGACCCAGGGCTTGATGCGTTCCGGCTCGCGCAACTGATCGAAGCTCTGGAAGACTTTGAGCAGCGTTTCCTGGGCCACTTCTTCAGCATCTTCGCGCTGGCCGCAGGTCATATAGACGTACTGGAACAGCTTCTGCTGAAAGATCCCGACAAAGCGGTCGAATGCTGTAAGGTCCCCGGCCATGAGGCGGCGGGCCAGGATAACCTCTTCCGGCGGTGGTTGCATGTGCACTCCCATGATAGATAACCGCGGCATGTGTGTGCGGTGTCACTTTCGGCGGTGGAATGCATCTCCGAAAGCGAGGAGCTTACTCTGATGAACGTAGAGCGTTTTTTGCGACTGATTGCCGGCGCATTCGTGATGCTCAGCGTGGCGCTGGGCTACTGGGTGCACCCAGGCTGGTTTCTGTTCACGGCCTTCGTGGGGCTGAACCTGTTCCAGTCAGCATTCACGAACTGGTGCCCGATGATGACCTTTCTGAGAAAGCTGGGCGTACGCGCATGAAATGGCTTGGGGCAGGTTTGCTGCCGTTCCTGCTGGGTGCGCAGCAGCCAATCACGCTTGCCGAAGCAGTGAGGACGGCGCAGACATCGCACCCCTCGATACAGGCGGCTTCGGCGCGGTTGGATGCGGCGGTGCATCGCATTGAGCAGGCACGTAGCGGAATGCTGCCGAAGTTGAACTATCAGGAGTCGTACCAGCGCAGCAACAATCCTGTGTTCGTGTTCAGCACTCTGCTCACCCAACGCCGTTTTCTCGAAGAGAACTTTCGCATCGGACCACTGAACAATCCGGCGTCCGTGCAGAATTTCCAGTCGGTGCTCTCGGTGGATCAGACGCTCTATGACTTCGGGATGACGCGGCGGCAAACGCAGCTTGCGGAGTTGCAGCGCCGGTTGACCAGTGAGGAGCGGCGGCTGCTTGAGATGAATTTGGCGGCTGGTGCGGCGCGAGTTTACCTTGGCGTACTTCTCGCGGAGCAGGCGTTGCAGATGGCGCGGGAAGCTGTGGCAAGCGCGGCCGCCGATCTGAAGCGCGCGGAGGATGTTCGCGCGGCTGGCATGAGCACCGATGCCGATGTGCTGTCGATCAAGGTGCATCTGGCGGCGGTGAAGGAGAACGAGATCGCACGGCGGAGCGATGTGCAGATCGCGCTGGCTGCGTTGAACGATGCGCTGGGCGCGCCGCTCGATACGGATCGTCAACTGACGACGAAGCTGACGCCGGTCACCGCGCTGCCCGCGGCATTGGAGGATTTGGAAAAGCGCGCCATTGCCGAACGGCCCGATGCAAAGCAGGCCTCGCTCGGACTGGAGGCTGCCCAGAAGCAATCGGAACTCGCGAAGTTGGCTCTGCTGCCGCAGATCTCGGCACGCGGCGTGTTGGAAGCGGATCGCGGACGGTTCGTCACGCAGGCGGGCGGCAATTGGTTTGCCGGAGTGAGCCTGCGATGGAACCTGTTCAACGGATACGCGGACCGGTCGAAGATCCGCGAGGCGCAATCGATGGCGCGCAGCTACGAAGCTCAGCAGAAGCAAGTGGGCTCGGCGCTGAAGCTGCAAGTGCGAAAAGCCCATGCGGAGTGGACTGCCGCGGCCGAACGGATTGTGACGGCGGAGGCGGCGGTGGCACAGGCAGAAGAGAGTCTGCGCATCACGCGAAATCGCTATGAAGCGGGTCTGGCGACGGTGACGGATCTGCTGCGCACGGAGACCGCGAAGAACGAAGCGCAGTTGCGGAGGCTGATGGCGGTACATGATCAGCGCGTGGCTGCGGCGATGGTGGCGCTTGCGGCGGGTGAGTTGACGCCGGATTCGGAGGTGTTGCGTTGAGGAAGATGCTCATTTTCGGAGCGGGGCTGATGGCGCTGGCGAGTTGCGGAAGTGCGCCGGAGCCCCAAAAGAAGGCAGTATCGACGGCGCCGGCGGTGCGCGTCAATCAGATACCGGCGGCGTCCTCGCCATGGCCTGTGGAACGCGAAGTGGTGGGGACCGTGCAGGCACGCACCACCAGCATGATCGCTGCAAAGCTGATGGCCTATGTGCGCGAGATCCGCGTCAACACCGGCGATACGTTCTCCGCGGGGCAAACGCTGATTACCCTGGATTCGAAGGACTTCGACAGCGCGGTGCGGCAGGCCGAGGCAGCGCGGCGCGAGGCGCAGAGCACCGAAGCGGAGATGGACAGCGCGATCACCGCCGCGAAGGCGCAGTTGGAACTCGCGCAAGTGACATTCCGCCGCATGAAGGACCTGTTCGACAAGAAGTCGATTTCGAATCAGGAGTTCGATGAAGCCCAGGCGAAGCTGCGGTTGGCGCAGGCGAGCTACGACATGACCGCGTCGCGCAAGAGTCAGTTGAGTGCGAAGCTCGATTCGGCTTCGGAAGCAATTCAATCGGCGAACATCCTGCGGGCGTACACGACCATCACCGCGCCGTTCGCGGGTGTGGTGACGGAGCGCAAAGTGGAGCCTGGCAATCTGGTGACTCCGGGCACGCCGCTGCTGATGATTGAGCAGGCCGGCGCCTACCGGCTGGAAGTGCCGGTGGAAGAGTCGATGCTTCCGAAGTTGAAGCGCGGGCAGCCGGTGCGTGTTTCGATTGAGGCGCTCGACCGCACGCTCGACGCAACCATCGGCGAGATTGTGCCGGCGGTGGATGCGGCGTCGCGCGCGGTGACAGTGAAGATCAACCTGCCACCGATGTCGGGATTGCGTACCGGTATGTCGGGGCGCGCGAAGTTTCCTGGTGAAACCGGGACTGCGATCAGCGTGCCTGTGGGCGCAGTGCGAAGGCAGGGGTCGATTGAGACCGTGTTCGTGGTGGATCAGGGCGTGGCCCGGAGCCGGCTGGTGACAACCGGTGAAGTTCGCGGAGAGCAGGTGCGCGTGCTGTCGGGTTTGAACGCGAATGAGCCGGTAATCCATCCGGTGCCCGCGGGCCTGGAAGACGGCGCGCGAGTGGAGGCGAAGGAGTGAGCACCGAATCCGCAAAGCTCGGCGTGTCGGGACGCATCGCCAAGGCGTTCGTCAACTCGCGTCTCACGCCGCTGTTCATCGTGTCGTCGATTTTGGTGGGCTTGTTCTCTCTCGTGAAGCTGCCCCGCGAGGAAGAGCCGCAGATCATTGTCCCGATGATCGACATCTTCGTCGGAATGCCTGGCGCCTCGGCGCGCGAGGTGGAAGAGCGCGTCACACGGCCGATGGAGAAACTGCTGTGGGAGATCCCAGGTGTCGAGTACATCTACTCCACGTCGAGCCCCGGCATGGCTCTGGCGATTGTACGCTTCAAGGTCGGTGAGGATGAGGAAAAGGCGATTGTCCGGCTGAATCAGAAGATGTTCGCGAACTTCGATCTGATTCCACCGGGCGCTACGCCGCCTCTGGTGAAGCCGCGTTCGATTGACGACGTGCCGATTCTCGCACTGACGTTTCACAGCAAGCGCTACAACGACCATCAACTGCGCATGGTGGCGGCGCAGGTGCACGACGCGGTGAAGCAGACTCCCGACGTGTCGGCTGTCCAGTTGATCGGCGGACAGCGCCGCCAGATTCGTGTGCTGTTGGAGCCCACGAGGCTTGCGATGTATGGGATGACGCCGGGGGAAATCCATCGGGCGCTTGGTGCTTCGAACCAGCGATTGCCGCTAGGCAAGTATACGTCGGGCGATCGCGAGTTCGTCATGGAAGCAGGTGCATTCCTGCAGACCGCTGCGCAGGTGCGCGATGTGGTGGTGGGTGTGGCCAATGGCCGGCCCGTGTACCTGCGCGACGTGGCCGAGACCGTGGATGGCGGTGAGGAGCCGGTGCAGTATGTGCAGTTCGCATCGCCGCAACAGGGCTTTCAGCCGGCAGTGACGCTGTCGGTGTCGAAGCGCAAGGGCACGAATGCAATCGATGTAGCCGAGCAGGCGCTGGCGCGGGTGAAGACGGTGCGGCTGCCGTCGGATGTCGAGATGACCATTACTCGCCACTATGGCGAAACGGCAGCCGAGAAGTCGAATGAACTGCTGGAACACATGGGCATCGCGGTGGTGTCGGTGAGTTTGCTCATCGCGATCACGCTCGGGCTGCGCGAATCGTTGATTGTGTTCGCCGCGATTCCCGTGACGCTTGCGCTGACGTTGACCACGTTCTATCTCTACGGCTACACGCTGAACCGGATCACACTCTTCGCGCTGATCTTCTCCATCGGTATTCTTGTCGACGATGCGATTGTGGTGGTGGAAAATCTGGTGCGGCATCAGCGCTTGCCCGGCAATGCGAAGAAGTCGCTGATGGCGCTGGCCGCGGAGGCGGTGGATGAAGTGGGCAACCCCACCATCCTCGCCACGCTCACGGTGATCGCGGCGATTCTCCCGATGGCGTTCGTGAGTGGATTGATGGGGCCGTACATGCGTCCGATTCCGGTTGGCGCGTCGGCGGCGATGCTGTTCTCTCTGATCGTGGCCTTTGTCGTTACACCGTATGTTGCCGTGCGCGTGCTGCGCAACGATGGCGGCCATTCGCACGAGGGCAAAGAAGACTGGGCCACCCGGTCCTACCGGCGATTCATGGGCGCGCTGCTGCATCAGGGGTTGGCGCGATGGGCGTTTCTCGGCGCGGTGGTGGTGATGCTGCTCGGGTCGATGGCGCTCGTTTATGTGCAGTTCGTCAAAGTGAAGATGCTGCCGTTCGACAACAAGAGCGAGTTCCAGGTGATCATCGACGTGCCGGAAGGAACGCCGCTGGAGACAACCGCGGAAGCCGCACGGCGATTGGCGGACGTGGCTCTGACGGTGCCTGAAGTGGTGAACGTGCAGACCTACGCAGGCACGGCATCGCCATTCAACTTCAACGGTCTGGTGCGGCATTACTATTTGCGGCAGGGGGCGAACGTTGCAGACATTCAGGTGAATCTGCTGGGCAAGCACGACCGGAAGCGGCAGAGTCATGAGATTGCGAAAGCCATGCGTGAGGCGCTGCTGCCGGTGGCGTCAAAGTGGAACGCCAACATCAAGGCGGCAGAGGTGCCGCCAGGGCCTCCCGTATTGCAGACATTGGTTGCGGAGGTGTACGGTCCCGATGAAGAAGGGCGCACCAGGATTGCTCGCGAGATCATGCGTCACATGGAGTCGGTGAAAGGCATCGTGGACATTGACTGGTACGTCGAAGACGATCAGCCGAAGCAGCGGATCACGCTCGATCGGGAGAAGGCGGCGTTTCACGGCATCAGCGAGGCGGCGATTGCGCAGACTCTGCGTGTCGCCTCCGCGGGCG
>JAEUQE010000275.1 GCA_016789785.1 Bryobacterales bacterium | reverse complement strand
GCCGATCACTATCTGCGGAACGAACGCGCGGATCATACGCTTCAGCCGACGGCACTCATTCACGAAGCCTATTTGCGTCTGGCCGACCAGCGGCTGCCGGAGTGGAAGAACCGGGCTCACTTCTTCGGAGTTGCGGCGCAGATCATGCGCCAGGTGCTGGTGGATGCCGCGCGCAAGCATCGGGCGGCAAAGCGGGGCGCGGGGAGGAACACCAGCCTGGAGACAAGTGTGGTGGTTTCCGTATCGCGCGCGCCGGACCTCGTCGCACTCGACGATGCGTTGATGGAACTTGGAAAGTTCGACGAGCGCAAGGTGCGCGTAATCGAACTGAAGTACTTCGGCGGGCTTACCATCGAAGAAACGGCAGAGGCGCTAAGCATCTCCGAAGCGACCGTATCGCGCGACCTGCGGGCTGCCGAGGCATGGCTGCGAAAGTTTCTTGCCGAGAGTGCGAGCCGCACCGAAGGCGCGGAAACCGGAATTCTTTAGAAAATTTCATCAACTATTGCTAAGCGCTTGGGTTACAATTGAGCCAAGTTGCCGCTGTTCTTTGTTGTCTTCTTCGGACTTGTCACACTCACGTCGTGTGCGTCTCGTCCCCAGGGGGCGGAAACATCCGTTTCCCGACCGCTGGCTGTTCCCCAGCAGTCTGATGCGGATCATGTGGGGAGATACCTGGCGGGGATGGTCGCACAGGACGGTTCGCCGTTCTCGGACCTGCTGGCCGGGCAGCCCTGGCAGGATCACCGTCGCGAGTTTGATGCGCTGTGGAATAAGTTCGATCAAGTGCGGCGGCCGATGCTGACGCGCTTTCAGAAGTCGGAACTGGCGGTTCCCCAGTTACAGCGGCCCGTGGTGTTCTATCCTTTTGGCGGCCCTGATATCCTCACCGCCTCCATTTTCTTTCCGTCCGCGCGGACGTTCGTGCTAGTGGGCCTGGAGCCACCCGGCAGCCTGCCCACCAAGGAACTCATCGGAAAGCGCGACCCTCAGGAATATCTGCCTCGCATCCGGCGGACCATTTACAGTCTGCTGTACCGCAGTTTTTTTGTCACGGAGGCGATGGACAAGCAGATTCGCGGACAGATTACGGACGGTGTGCTCCCCCTGCTGCTGATCGAGTTAGTCCGAACGGGACATCGCGTGCTCGGCTATCAGCACGTTGAGATCAACGGCGAGGGGCGCCTGGTTCCATGGCAGCCTGGCGATGAGCCCCCAACTTCCCGCAAGAACCGCGGCGTGGTGATCGAGTACCAGGCCGATGGCAGCAAGGAAGCGAATCGCGTGGTCTATCTCTCGGTGAACCTGCACGATTCCGCGTTCGAAAGCAACGCCGCGTTTCGAAAGTACATGGACGGCCACAAGCCTGTGGCGGCCTTCTTCAAAGCTGCTTCGTACCTGCCGCATCAGAAGGGTTTCGGCCAGGTGCGGGCCTACGTGCTCGAAATCAGTTCCGGTGTGATCCAGGACGACACTGGGATTCCTTACCGTTTCTGGGACCGCGGCAAATGGGACGTCCAACTCTACGGCAAATACACGCAGCCCTACGGAAGCTTCCGCTTTATGGTGCAACCGGACTTGAAGAAAGCGTATTCCGAGGAAGGGGCGTCCGTGAAGCCGCTTGGATTTTACATCGGGTACGGGTACGGGCGGGCGCCTTCGGCCATGACGCGGGCAATCCGCAAGTAAGTCCGTCAACTCCAGCGCTTACATGAAGTAGTCTTTTACCTTTTCGAAGATCCCTTTTTCCTTGGGCTCATTCTCGGTGGGGAGCGTGGCTAGTAGCTGTTCAAAGATCTTGCGCTGCTCGCGGCTGAGTTTGTCAGGCACACGCACCTCCACGTGGACCACCAGATCACCGCGGCCGCTGGCATTGAGTCTCGGGACGCCCATACCTCGCAGCTTCACCTGGGCGCCGGGTTGCACGCCCTCCGGAATCTTCACGGTCTGGAGACCATCCAGGGTCAGGAGATCGACCTCGGTGCCGAGCGCGGCCTGCGCGATGTTGACGGGCACGATGCAATGGAGATCGTCGGCGGCACGTTCGAAGATCGGGTGCTCCTTCACTTTAAGCACGACGTAAAGGTCGCCAGCAGGACCGCCATTCAGCCCGGGCTGCCCTTCGCCCTGCAAGCGCAAACGGGTATTGTTGTCGACGCCGGGAGGGATGGTGACCTTGAGTTTGCGGTCCGCGCGCAGGTAGCCCTCACCTTTGCACTGCGTGCAGGTGCGCTTCACGATCTGACCGCGGCCTCCGCAGTTGTTGCAGGTGCGGCGGATGGAGAGGAAGCCCTGCTGATACATCAACTCGCCACGGCCATGGCAGGTGGGACACGCCGACATCCCGCCGGGTTCGGCCCCTGTGGTCTTGCAGCGCGAGCAAGGCTCCATCCGGGGAACCATCATCTCCGCATTCTTGCCGTTCAGCACTTCTTCGAGCGTGATCTCGAGATCGAAGCGGACATCGTCGCCACGATGAGCGCGGGAGCCACGCTGGCCCCTTCCGCCGCCGAAGATGTCGCCAAATCCGAAGAAATCGCCGAGAATATCGCCAAAATCGGAGAATACAGAAGGATCGAAGCCGTTCGGCATGCCGCCCGGGCCCTGCAAACCCTGATGGCCATAGCGGTCGTAAGTGGCCCGTTTCTGCGCGTCGCTGAGGATTGAATATGCCTCGGCGGCTTCCTTGAAGCGCTCTTCCGCTTCCTTGTCGCCGGGGTTGCGGTCGGGATGGTATTTGAGCGCGAGTTTGCGGTAGGCGCCCTTGATCGCCTGATCGTCGGCTGCGCGCTCCACACCCAGAACCTCGTAGTAGTCCCTCTTCGTTTCGGCCATCATTCCTGCTTTCCCACCATCCTAGGAAGACCGGACGGAGACTTTCACCATGGCCGGCCGCAACAGGCGATCGCGGAAGTTGTACCCTTTCTGGTACTCATCCAGAATCGTGTCCTCTTCCTGTTCGCTGGTCGGGAACTTGTCCACCGCATGGTGGAGATTCGGGTCGAACTTCTTACCGATGGTTTCAAGCGGCGTCAAGCCCAGCTTCTTCATTGCGTCTTCCAGCCGCTGATAGATCAACGTCAAACCGCGAACATATTCCTTGTCGGCGGTTTCCACCTTGAGGGCGCGTTCGAAGTCGTCCACAACCGGCAGCACGGCCTGGATGGCTTCCATTTTTCCGAAGTCCACCATTTCAGCCTTTTCGCGCTCGGAACGGCGGCGGAAGTTGTCGAACTCGGCCTGCCTGCGCATCAGACGGTCCTGAAGGTCTGCCTTCTCGGCCAGCAATTGATCCCGCTCCGCGGTCAGCGCCGCGAGTTGTTCCAGGGGATCAGAAATCTCAACGGAATCGCCGCTTCCACTGGGTGGCGCCTGTTCATCCACGCCCACGCCGCCGGATTCCGATCCGTCGGCCGCGCTTGCGCCATTCACAGATTCGGAGCCGCTTTTCACTTCTTCCATACTTCCAGCCTACCAAGTTTGAATTCGAATTCGCGCGTCAATCGAGGTTTTACGAGAGTGTTCGTGCCTGTCGAAGCGGTCTTTCCGGTGCGGTCCTTGCAGGTCCGCTAGGTCGCCGCCGACAGAGCCAAGCCGACATGATAAACGGCCGCCATCACCCGCTCGTAGTTCATCCGCATCGGCCCCAGTACGGCGACTTTGGCCGACAAACCGCTGGGCAACTCGACCGTGAAGCCGATCAGGGCGAGTTCGCCCATGTTGGGATGCACTTCTTCGAGACCCACCTGAATCCCGACCTCGCCGTTCGGCTGTAAGAACCGGTCGAGCAGATCGAGGATGCGCTTCTTTTCCTCCAGCGCGCGGAACAACTCCCGCATCTTCTCCCTGGTGAGATGAAGATCAATGCCGACCAGATTCGAAGCGCCTTCGGTGTGAAGCGTTGGCGCGAGGCCAATGTCGAGTAAGCCCTGCTCGACGAGGGAGGTGAGACGCTGCAGGATACGGTCGTAGACGGCGCGCTCCTCATCCAGACGCAGGTACATCTCCCGCTGGATGGAGGAGAACGTCCATCCGGAGAAGTTCTCGTTGATGTAATTGCGTATGGAGATCAGTTCGTCCCGCGGGATATCCTGCTCCAGCGTGACCACCTTATCGCGGACAATGCGGTCGCGCGTGACCACGATCATGAGGACACGCCGGTCCACCAGCGGCATCAACTCCACTTGATGGAGAATCTGATTGTCGGTGGGAATCGCAGCCGCGATCCCCATGCTTTTGGAGTACTGGGTGAGCAGATGGGAAGACTTCTCCACGCGCGCTTCCACACCATCGGCATGGCGGATTTCGTCGCGGAGCCGGCTTGCCTCCATCGAGACATGACGCACCACCTGGAGCGTTTGCACGTAGTCCTGGAATGCCTTAGCCGTCGGTACACGGCCCGCGGAGGTGTGCGGTTGGGAAAGATATCCTTCATCCGACAGGTCCGCCATGATGTTGCGGATGGATGCCGGACTCAAATTGGTCCCAGCACGACGCGAAATCGTGCGGGAGGCCACAGGCTCGCCGCTTTCGATGTATGCATGGACAATCGAATGCAGGATCTCCGCGGAGCGAGCGGGGAGAGCAGATTTCCTGTCGTTGCCACCGATTCTCATAGGTTTCTCGCCAAGGACACGAGGATTGAAATAGTCCCTCGACTCGTATTCTAGGCGATTGAAACCAAAGGGGTCAAGGAAGGGGTCCGGCATGCCTGAACCGGCGGCGGCAACTTGCGGCGAACTCCATCTCGTCAACGATCGTACGGGCTTGGCGGGTTCGGGGTACTTGTTGGCAGGCAATCGGACCTCGCTCTACCGGTTGGATGCCGCGGCGTGGGCATGGGCATGGGTACTGCGGCTGTCACCAGAAGGCGCTGGGATTCAGGTTCCTACCCGAGCGTCGAACGGCGATCGGCTGCTTGCCCCCAGCGCGGGCTGTACCGTCCGGCGCCCGGAGTGATCGAAGCGGACACCAGAAACACGACCCTTCAGGTGTATCTCGCACCGCCTTCCCAGCGATATGAGGATTTCCGCAAGCGTTTGGCGGTTTATGTCTCGAACGCGGATCTTCTTCAGTGCACATGGCTCGTGTACACTGCAAGCATGAAGAACATCACGCTCAGCGCCGACGAAGAGCTTGTTCGGCGTTGCCCATCGTGTTGGGAGATCGGGCGGTGCGAGCTTTCCAGAGGGCGGGGTGTATAGGGATCGTCAGCGGGGAAGCCACGTGATTTTGATCAAGTCAGGACACGGGGCGAGTTTGTCAGTGCCCCAGCATCGCGAAATAGCTCCGGGAACGTTGCGCGCGTTGATCCGCGGGGCCGGCATGTTAGTAGACCAGTTCGTTGCTCTGGTGTGAATCTGCCAGCGCTGGCGCCGACGCGGTTATCGTGGAAGTTGCGCGTGATGAGGGTGTTGCGAAGCCCGTTACCGAGCATTGGGGACATCAGTACAACGGTGGCGTGGAATCGAGTCTCTTCGCTTGAGAAGGAATTGGTAGCGCTAACGGGATTCGAACCCGTATTTAAGCCTTGAGAGGGCCTTGTCCTAACCCTTAGACGATAGCGCCACAACGGTCACTCTCAATTATACCCAATTCCACAGCTGGCGGAACCACCGCTCTCTCTCGCTCACGCCTCTGACGACGCAATGAGGAGGGTGCTTACCCCGCCGAGACTCGGTCCGACTCGACGACGGCGCTGGAGTTGGCGATACCCAGCCAAGCTCAAGTGGACCGAGGACACTCCCAGGACTTGCAGTTCAGGTTGTACTTTGGGTCTCACAGCTCACTTCGTTATCGCCAGTCTCCCGCCGAGTGTCAGACGGGGCAGAATCAGAACGCGATGCCGAACTCGGCCATCGTATTTACCCAGTGATCGCGCGTCCGGATGCCGGGCACCGCGCCGATCGCTTCCCCATTCGTATAGCCGCGATACACGCGCGAAACCACGCCCAGGCGGAAGCGCTGGAAACGGTCGATAGCTACGCTGAATCCGGCCTGCGCGTAGTAGCCCCAACCGCTTCGTGCACTGCAAACGGGACAGGCGATGCGGATGTAGTCGCTCGGCTGGCTGAGCCGTTCGGAGTAACGCATGTACGCTCCGCCGCCACCGCCGTGGATGAGCAATCTGTCCCCAGCGAGCGGAATGATGGCGCGGCCACCCACAGGAATGAAGTACTGAAAGTCGCGAATCCGCTGGGTGCCAAGCTGGGTTTCAACGAAGTCGCGAACGCCCGCCGCACCTACCACCGTCTCGAAACCCGCATCGGCCTGGAAGAACCGGTGGAACCGGTAGCCATAGCCGAACCGGAATCCGACCTTGGGGTCAAATAGGGGCCGGAGATCGGCCTGCGGCACTCCCGCTCCCAGTCCGGCATTGAAATTGTGGCGGGGATAGCGGTATTGCGCCTCGGCAAGGAAGGGGAGGCCCACGGCGAGGGCGAGAACAGTCACGAGTCGCATTTGACAGATGTGACGCGCGCTGAGAAAAAACCGTTTCGCAACCGAAACTCGGGGGCACTGCCGGGTGTTACACTAATCACGCGTCCAGAGAATTCTAACGGGGAATTTCTCGATGGTTCAACTGAAGCGATTTCGAAGGACCGCCCTCATTGGAGGCGCGGGAATCGCTGCTGTTCTCGTGATGGCAACGGCCTCTGCCGACGAGCGAGGCATCACAGCAGCGGACTGCAACTACCTCATCCAACCTGACGAGTTCCTGAGTGGACAATCGCGCGCGCGCCAGCGCACGGTGGACAGTCTGGCCAAACTGGGCCGGATGGCCGCTTCCCAAAATGTGGACCCCAATTCCATCCAACGGCGCAATTTCATTGACCACGAGATCTTCGGCAAACTCGCGGAAGCGAAGGTGGCCTCGGCGCCGCTGACCTCCGATGGGGAGTTCTTGCGCCGGGTGACGCTCGATCTGACGGGCCGAATTCCATCGCCGGAAGATCATGCTGCGTTTCTCGCGGACTCGAATCCCAGCAAGCGCGAGGCGCTCATTGACAAACTGATTGCATCGCCCGAGTTCATCGACAAATGGACTTGGTGGCTGGGCGACCTGATGCAGGTCAACGCGACTTCGACGAACGTCAATCGCCAGATCAACGGTCGCAATGCTTACTACTTGTGGCTGCGGTCGATGGTGAGCGATAACGGGTCGCTGAAAGACATCGCCTATCAGGCGGTGACGGGATCGGGGAGCAACTTCCTGATGGAGACGGGCGCCTCGAATTTCGTGGCCGGGTCCATCACTCCCGGCGGACCGGTGCAGGATCAGTACGACACGATGTTCTCGAAATCGGCGTCGACGTTCCTCGGGATGGGCTACTACGACTGCATCCTTTGCCACAATGGACGCGGGCATCTGGATCAGCTCAGTCTTTGGGGACGCACGGCGACGCGCATGGAGTCGCACCGGATGGCGGCGTTCTTCTCCCGGCAGAGGATCACGAATCATCCCGAGTCGAATATGCGGGATTCGTTCTTTGCCGGCTCGTTCATGGTCGCGGACGCGGCGACGGGCGACTACGTGGCGAACACCACGAACGGGAACCGCCCGCCGCGCTGCGCGCCGAACGCGACGGTGGCGAATAACCGCTGTTCGGCGGGCATCAATCTGCAGCCCGAGTATCACTTCACGGGACGCAAACCGGCTTCGGGGCAAGCCTGGCGCGAGCAGTTTGCCGAGAGCATGGTTTGGGACCCGATGTTCGCGCGCAACATGGCGAATCGTTTGTGGAAAGAGATGTTCAATCTCGGCCTGGTGGACCCCGTGGATACGCTGGATCCCGCGCGTCTGGATCCCAACAATCCGCCGGGCGATCCCTGGACGTTGCAGGCTTCGCACCCGATACTGCTTGAGAAACTGGCGCAACGTCTGGTGGAAGACAACTTCCAATTCAGGAGCTTTGTGAAGCTGCTTGCGATGAGCAGCGCCTATCAGTTGAGTTCGCGCTATAGCGGTGAGTGGAAGATCGACTATGTGCCCATGTTCGCGCGCCACTATCCGCGCCGGCTCGAAGGGGAAGAGATTCACGACGCGATTCTGCTGACCACGGGCACGGCGGTGACGTACACGGTGCAGAACTTCCCTTTGACCGTGAACTGGGCCATGCAGTTGCCGGATCCGCTGGAGCCGCGCAGCAATGGCGCGGTGGTGAATTTCATGAGTGCGTTTCTGCGTGGTAATCGCGACACGCAGCAGCGGAGCCAGTCCGGCTCCATCCTTCAACAACTGAATCTGATGAACGATCCCTTTGTGCTCACGCGCAACAAGGTAGGAGCGTCGCCGGTGCTTCGGGCCTATGCCGGAAGAACCGACACCGCCAAGCTGGTGGAGGAGATGTTCCTTCGCTTCCTCGGACGGACGCCGACCGGCCGCGAGCAGGCGGAAGGCCAGAAACTGTTTGCGGCGGCCACCACTCCGGCGGCTCGCAACACCGCAGTGGAAGATCTGGCATGGGTGCTGATCAACAAGGTGGAGTTCATTTTCAGTTACTGAAGGAGGCAAGCCATGAAAGACCGTTTCGGATTCGACTGGTCCGGCATTCAAGGGACTCATTTCTGGCGGAACCCTCACTTCAGCCGGCGAGTGTTTTTCCGTCATCTGGCAACGGCGGTGGGTGGTTACTATCTGCTGCCATCACGGCCCATGGAGACTGTGGCGAAAGCCGCGGGATCGCCGATGGGTACCGCGAAGAACTGTCTGTTTATTCATCTGGCCGGTGCGCCGAGCCACATGGACACGTTCGACTTGAAAGAAGGCCCATGGACTCCCGCATTCTTCAACCCAACCAGCTATGACGATATCCGCTGGCCGCAGGGGTTGATGCCGAGGCTTGCGGAGCAACTCGACAATATTGCGCTGGTGCGCTCCATCAGGCCGTGGGCCGCGGTGCATCAGCTTGCGCGCGACTGGCTGCTGATCGGGCGCAATCCGATCTCCGGCTTGTCGAAGATCGCGCCGCATATCGGGTCTGTGGTGGCGCTGGAGCTTGGTCCGAAGTCGCCGGATCGCACGCTGCCTGCGTTCATCTCATTGAATACGAACAATGGTCCGGGCGCAGGTTACTTCCCGCCGGATAACGGTCCGTTTTACGTGAATCCGAATGGCGGCGGACTCGCGAACACGACGCATCGCGATGGCCCGGCTGCCTATGAACGCCGTGCGAACCTGCTGCTGGCGATGGATGCGGAGATGCGCGGTTCCGCGGAGTTGGGGCCGAAGCCGGATGAGATGTTCACTTTCAACGACAGCGCGCGGAAGCTGATGTACAACCCGGCAGTCAACAACATCTTCAACTTCGACCAGAACGAACGCAACCGCTATGGGAACACCGGCTTCGGCAACGCCTGCATCACTGCGCGGAATCTGTTCCGGTCGAACATGGGGACGCGCTTCGTGCAGATCACATTCGGTGGCTGGGATCATCACGTGAACATCTATCAGCCGAATGCAAACCTGCAGGCGCTGAGCCGGCAGTTCGACAATGCGATGGGCGTGTTGCTGTCCGATCTGAAGGCGGATGGTCTGCTGGAGGAGACCCTGGTGATTGCGATGGGCGAGTTCGGGCGGACGGTGGGTCCGCTGAACGTGTCGGCCGGCCGCGATCATCATATGCAGCAGACGGCTCTGATTGCCGGTGCGAAGGTGCGAGGCAAGCGCGTGCTCGGATCGACGGATGATCTCGGGCGTGCGACGAAGGAGCCTGGCTGGGGCCGCGAACGCGATATCCGGGCGGAAGATATCGAAGCGACGATCTACTCGGCGCTTGGTATCGACTGGACGACGATTCGCCGTGACGATCCGTTGGGACGCGGGTTTGAGTACGTGCCATTTGCGGATCGCGATCTCTACGGGCCGATTCACGAGTTGTGGGCGTAGGATCGCTGGATCCGACCGGTTCGCCGTGACTGCCAATGCCTTCACGGGTCCCGCCGGAGCCGCGCTCGACGATCACGTCGCCATCGTCAGGCGTGTTGAGTCCGGTGGTCCTGTGAAGGCGGGGTGCATCGACTGCCCGGAGAAATCCGTATCTCTCAGCGTCTTACGTGACCATGGGGGTCCATGTTGATGTACCCTTTCGCCGGCAATGGATGTGACTCCCCAGCAACATCGGTGACAGAGGATCTTCGCGATTCGAGGTGAGTAATATCGTAGTGGAAGCCGTTTGGTAGCCGGTAGGAGAGCTTCCATCCGCGCGGAAACGGAGCTTCGGCATGGCGTGGCCCACTGCGGCCGAAGACCAAGTTCCGGTCGTCGATCCACCGGTAGTGCTGCTGTTTTCGAAGGTAGACGCGCTCAAATTCACGCACGGCTTTCGTCGCTCCATTGATGTTGTC
>JAEUQE010000274.1 GCA_016789785.1 Bryobacterales bacterium | reverse complement strand
AGCGCCGTCCGGCCGTAGCGCTCCACTCTCCGGTTCACCGTGCCGTTCACGAACATCTCGTCCTCACTGCGGTCGCGATTCATCAGGTTATTCATCTCCGCGAAGAGGCGCCAGTTGCCACGCACCCTCTGGTACACTGCCATGTCGAAGTTGGACGACCCGCCCTTCCCCGTCACATCGCCGGAGGTCTTATAGTCAAAACGGCGCGCGGTGAAATTCGAGATCACCGACATCGAAGTGCCACTGCGCTCGTCGTTGTTGAAGTCCAGGCCCACGTTGGCGATCCATCGGGGTTGCTCCTTGAATGGCCGGTGCAACCCGCTGGCCGCCAGCAGGCGGCTGCTGATCAGCGTCTGGTTCGACCACACCGAAAACGCCCTCATCCAGACCGGCGCCGCCTGCGGCATCCGCAACCGCTGCTCGAACTCGATCCCACGCAGCCAGCCGTTGCCGGCGTTCCGCACCTGGTAGATGTCCACCGTACCGCGGTTCTCAAGCGTGTCCACCTCTTCAATCACGCCCCGAATCGTCTTTCGGAACGCGTTGACCGAGAAGGATACCCGGCTCGTCGCATAATCCACTCCCGCGTCATAGTTCCAGGCCCGGGCCGGATCCAGGTCCGGATTGCCAACCACGATCTTCGTCGCACTGGCGACTTCGAACGGTGACAGCTCGTCGAACTTCGGGCGCGCCAGCCCGCGTGACACCGCCGCGTGCAGACTCACATTGCGGCGGACGCGATAGAGGAGGTGCGTCGAAGGATTCACATCCACAAACACGCGCCGGTCCGCTTGCACCAGTGGATTCCCCGCATCGAGCGTGACACGCTCAATTCGCAAACCGGGCATGATGGAGAAACGCTCCGTAAACCGGAACCGGTCTTGCACGAAGAACGCCTGATAATCCTCGGTCAGGTTGTACCGGTCCTTGGGAGTGCTCACGTCCTTTTGCCTGCCCGCCAGATCGATTTCATACTTGCTCTTATCGCGAAACCGGTCCCGCATGCGAGCGGCAGCGCCAAACTTCAACTCATTCCATACACCGAACTGGAACGGCACAGCGGCCGCGCTCGCAAAGTTCCAGGTCTGGTCCGCCTTCGTCTCCAATTCGGGAGTTCTCTTATCGAGCGTCGCGATCTGGTTGCTCACTTTGAATGCCGTCGCCAGCTTGTCCTTGCCTTCCGTGCTCCGGAAGAACGCCGCCTGCGTATCCCAAACGAGACCGTTTGATCGGGCGTACTGGTGCGTCAGCGACAGCCCGCGCGTCCTCTGCGACTTGTCTTCCGCTTCGCCGGTACGGTTCAGAAGCGCGCCAGCGAAATTCTCGCTCGTCCGCAGCCGCTCCATCCCGGTCAAGAAGTCCATCACTACGGGCTTCACGTGAAATGTGCCCAAGCGATCTGTGTACACTCCGAAGTTGCCGAAGAAGTTCCCCGATCGTTGGTTCTGCTGCTCCGTTTCAACCTCCGTGTTGCGATTGGACAGTAGCCTGTTGCGATCGATTGGCAGGTGGTCGTCGATGTAGTTGTATCCCGCCATGAAGCCAAAGCGCCGGCTGAAACGCCACCCGGCCGAGAGTTGTCCCTGGGCCACGCTGTTGGTCCTCGCGCCGCGGGCGCCGTATCCTAGCCTTCCATCCACGTGAAGCCCCTCCGGAATGGGCCGGGTCTGCACGTCAACGCGGCCGGCCAGGCCGTCACTTTCGAACTCGGCGGTTGGATTCCGAATCAGCCGCACCGAATCCACCACGGATGACGGGATGCGATTGAGTTGCAACTCTCGCTTCTCGCCGCCATCTGGAATCATGACTCCATCGACCTGTGTCCGCGCGTATTCCTTGTCGAGGCCTCGCACCCGGATATCCTTCTCGCCGCCCGGAGGCCCGGTCAGAAACACACCAGGCATGCGCGCCACAACGTCGCTCAAACGCCGGTTGTTCCGGCTCGCGATATCGGCGCGTCCAATGCTGGTGCTCATCAAAGGCTCTTCAAGACGCTGCTCCTCCAACGTACCCGCGTTGACCGTGATCGACTCGACCGCGGCCGCCACCTCGAGCCGTACCTCCGTCCCCGCCGCCCGCTTCAACGTCCCGAACCACGAAGTGAAACCCGCCGCTTCCACACTGGCCGGATATTCACCCGGCGCAACATTCAAAAACTCAAACCTTCCATCGGCCTGCGATCTCGCGGTTCTCTCCGGTGAGATCCGCAACGTAATCTTCGCGCCGGCAACGGCCGCGCCAGCCGGGTCCAACACCAGACCGCTCAGCACGTTCTGCTCCGCGGTGAGTTGAGCATGAAGCTGCGTCTGCGCCATAAACAGCAAGATCGCGATTCCCGCTGCCCGCGCGGGCTTGACCAGTTCAACCCGTGCCGCCTGCGAGCGTACCGCCACCAGTTTCTTCGAGACCACCCGGTTCCACCACATCAGGAAGCCCGTAAGGAAGAGAAAGCCGGGCGCCAGTCCCATCACGATCCAAGGCGCACGCGCCAACACACTCGCTTCATTGAGCGTCATGAACCGCGCGTTGTGCAGCGGCTCTAGCAACTCAATTGCACGGCTCGCGAGCGGCAGCCGGTCGAATCGATCCACCAGCAGCACATCGCCGGTCGGCCCGTCCAGGAAGACCTTGTTGTTTCCCTCATGGTGTCCGTCGAAGGCCGTCTTCATCCGCACTTCGAATGGCTCGTCTGCCTTCTTCGGCAGTTTGATCTGCGCGAGGCGTCCATCGGGAACCGCACCCATCGCCTGCCGGGCAACGGTATCGAGATCAGCCATCCCGCCGGTTCGCACGGCAAGCTTCGGCTTCTTGGGCCGCTCCGGACTCCCGGTCATCCAGCGCAGCGCACCTTTTGTCACCTGCGGAAACGCGTATTGAAAACCAGTGAACGAGAAGAACGCAAGACCCGCCGCAAGCCAGAATCCCCCTGCGTTGTGCAAGTCCCAGTTGAAACGCTTCCAACTGGTCCCGCTCTGGACTTTCACTCTCTGCTTCCACAGCCGTGTGCCTGGCCACCAGATGACCATTCCAGTCACACAAAGCGTGAACAGGGCCAAGGCGCCGAGACCGTTCACCACACGGCCGGTCCTGCCCGCCAGCAGATCGTGGTGCAGGTCGCGAAGGAAATTCCAGACGCCAGTGTGCCGGTCCACCGCCTTGAGTACTTGACCCGTCTGTGGATCGACAACGAGTTGCAGATCGGTTCCCGGCGCCTTCCCGTTGCCGCCGTCGTTGGCGAGCGCTTTCTTGACGTGAACCTGCGTGGCGATCCCCGCCGTGCTGAACCTGATGTCCTCGACGCGAAACCCCGGATACTGCCGGGCAACGGCGCGGGTCAGATCAGCGAGCGCCATGGGCTTCGAAACGGACGCCGAAGCCCATCTTGGCGCGACTTCCAGCTCTGGCGAGTAGACCAGCGCGGCGCCGGACAACCCGATCACGAGTGCCAGAAAACCAACCACGATGCCGGCGTAAAGGTGTACCTGGAAGAACCACTTCCTCGGCTTCCAGGCTCGCGGGTTCGATACAAAGGGAAACATGGTCTTGCTCGCGTGGATCCAGTATATTCGTTTTGCAAATCAGTTGCAACATTAAAGAACACGCCTTCGCCTGGAGCGTGTGGAACCGGTCAAGACTTCGTGCTCTGGGGATCGCGATACAGCCAGCCGCGGGAAGCTCGAGAGCAGCTTCGAGCCTGCGGACAACAGCATGGACGCAGAGCCGTGAGTATCCTGCAAGCTGCCGGCGGGAGCAGGAAAGCGGCGCCGCCTCGCCTGGGGCCGCGCATCGTCAAACCCGGAGCGAAGCTTAGCTGCCCTTCAACATCGCAGTGCGCGTCCTCGCGCAATGCAAGCCGCCTGGAATCGCCTGGGGAACGCCTCTCTCGGGTGTCGCAGGGGCAACGCCCCCGTTATGACTCCCTCTGCGGTTCGGCCGGCTTGGCCGAAACCTTGCGCGGATCAGGAACCGTGATTCCCGGAAAGCGTTTGAAGTCTCCGGTGTGGAAGGTGAGCACATGGCCGATTCCGTGCACGTTCATGGCGGCGGCCAGTCGCGCATCGTGTGAAGCCTTGCCGGATATCGAGTGGACAGAAACAAGGCGACGCCACTCGTCGTAGATCCCTGGCGTGTCGCGCATCAGAACGAGAAGCTGTTCAATGCGAGTGAGAACGCGATTGGCTTGCTCGGGTGTGAGCGCAAGTCCGTTACTGGCCGCTGGCCTGGTCGCGACTGTCCACAACTCGTAGAGGTTCTGAGGAACGATGCACACGGCCGAATGTCTGAACGCCACGTCGCTTTCACTTGCCCCACCGGATCGCGCTGCCGATCACTCGCGGCACGGCCGTGGCAGCAAAGCCTACCGTACACAGACGATTCGCTTCCTTGGCACTCTGAGCGCCACCGCATCAGCCGAACCTTGCCGGCTGCCACATCATGCTGCTGGGCTGCATGGAGGTGTTCCCAATCGCAACCGGTCAGATATCAGAGCAGTAGACTTTCTACACAATCAATGGTAGGATTTCTACACAATGCCTGCCACGCCGATCTCCAGCATCGAATTGATGAGGGGTTCGCTCGATCTTCTGATCCTCCAAACCCTTCTCAACGGACCTACCCACGGCCATGCCATCGCCAAACACATCCAACGCACTTCCGAGGACCTGCTGAAAGTCGAAACCGGGTCGCTCTACCCGGCCCTTCACCGGCTCGAAGCCAAGGGCTGGGTCACTGCCTCCTGGGAGTTGTCTGACAAGGGCAAGCGGGCCAGAGTATACCGCCTCACCCCCCGCGGCCGGAAACAACTTGTCAGCGAGCAGTCGAAATGGGAGGCATTCTCCCGCGCCATGCGGCTGGTGATGAATCCAGCCCGGCAGGAGGGACAATGAATCTGTTCTTTCAAAAGCTGCGGGCGCTCTTCTTTCGCCGTCGCAAAGAGGACGACCTTCGCGAGGAGCTACAGTTTCACCTCGACCAGGAAGCCGAGGAGCTCCAGGCCGAGGGGCTCCCCGCGGAACACGCCCGCCTCGCCGCGCGCCGCGATCTCGGCAACGCCACTCTTGTGCAGGAGGAAACGCGCGCCGTTTGGACCTGGGTTGGACTCGAACAACTCCTCCAGGATTGCCGCTATGGTCTGCGGACGTTAGCCACCAACAAGACATTCAGCTTGCTGGCGATCCTCTCCTTGGCTCTTGGCATCGGTGCCAATACGGCCATCTATAGCTTCATGGATTGGCTGTTGATGCGCTCGCTGCCGGTAGCGAATCCCGAATCGCTGGTCGTGCTCAACTGGCGGGTCGCTGACCGTTCCGGCCGCGACAGTGTGGTTCAGAACATGAATGGGAGCATGTGGGAGGAGGGCGACTCTGGAACCGTGGCGGGCATCTTCCCGTATCCGGCTTTCGACCTGATCCGGTCCAACGCTCGCGGGGTCTTCTCCACCGTCTTCGCTTACTATCCCGCGGGAAAGCTCAACCTGCTGGCGAACGGATACGCGGAGATCGCCAGCGGTGAGTACGTCACCGGCGACTACTTTTCTGGACTGGCCGTAGCGCCGGCAACGGGACGGTTGATTGGCCCCGATGACGACCGGGTGGGTGCTCCGGCCGTCGCCGTCCTCAGCTTCGCCTATAGCCAGAAGCGGTTTGGCGATGCGGCGAAAGCTCCGGGCCAGTCGATCTCGATCAACAACGTGCCGTTTATCGTGGCCGGCGTGGCGCCGCTCGGTTTCTTTGGCGTGGATCCCGCGGCTGCGCCTGATTTCTACATTCCGCTTCGCACGGGTCTCTTGCTCCGGCAGACGTTCGGCGCGAACGAGGCCGGTGTTTTTCTGGACCAGCATTACTATTGGCTTGAAATGATGGCGCGCCTGCGGCCCGGCGTGAGCCCGTCGCAGGCGCAGACCGCACTCGGCCCCTTGTTTCACCGCTGGGTGGAGTCCACGGCAGCCAACGAGCGGGAGCGCGTCCACCTGCCGGAACTGCGGATCCGCGAGGGCGCCACGGGACTGGACACGCTGCGGCGGCAGTATTCGAAACCCCTGTACGTCCTCCTGGCAATGGTGGCGCTGATCCTCACCATCTCCTGCGTCAACATCGCCAACCTGCTGCTGGCGAGAGCCACGGCGCGCCGCCGCGAAATCGCGGTGCGACTGAGCATTGGCGCCGGGCGCTTCCGCGTCATCCGCCAATTGCTGACCGAAAGCGTGTTGCTCTCCTCGCTGGGCGGCGCGCTGGGAATCGTCTTTGCGATTTCGGGAATCCGGACTCTCACAGCACTGCTGGCCAATGGCCAGGAGGACTTCACGATGAGTCCCACCCTCAACTGGAATGTGCTCGGTGCCGCCGCGGCGCTGTCGGTCCTCACGGGGATTGCCTTTGGGCTGGCGCCGGCCGTCGCGTCGACGCGTGTGAATGTGGTGGGCGCGTTGAAGGAGACCTGCGCGGGCCAGGCGGGCCGCCGCTCGCGCCGGTTCAGCACGAGCCAGGTCCTGGTGGCAGCGCAGATCGGGCTGTCGCTGGTGCTGCTGCTGGCCGCCGGCCTGTTCGTCGGCACGTTGTCGAATCTACAGTCCATCGAGTTGGGCTTCAACCGCGAAAGCGTCCTGCTCTTCCGCATGAACGCACGCCAAGCGGGGCATCGTGACCCGGAGATACACGCTTTCTATGCCGGCTTATGGGCCCGGTTCCGTGCGCTCCCCGGGGTAAGTCAGGCTACGTTTACGCATCATCCGATGCTCGGACAGGGCACCTGGAGTTCACCCGTCATGCCGGCCGGCGTTGAGGCCAAGCCTGGCAAGTACCCACACATCTTACTCGTCGGGCCGGACTTCTTCGCCGCCCAGCAGATCCCGGTGCAAACCGGCCGCGTCTTCGACGACCGCGATCGCGCCGGGGCAACACCTGTGGCGGTGGTCAATGAGGCGTACGCGAAGACCTACTTGGAAGGTGGTAATCCGATCGGCCAGCGCATCACGCTTCGCCGCAGGGCGCCGCTTCAGAACCGGGAGTTGGACGTTGTCGGCGTGGCGCGAAATGCCCGGTACGGCGCTCTGAAGGGCGAGCATCGGTGCATTGTGTATCTTCCCATCGGCCAGGACTCCTACTATCCAGTGGACGAGGTGACCTACGCGCTGCGCACCAGCGGGGATCCGCAACGCTTTGCCGCTACCGTGCGCGAGATCGTCCGGAATGCCGATCCACGCGTGCCGGTCACCGATATCCAGACCCAGACCGCTCAGATCGATCAGATGATGAACCAGGAAATCCTCTTTGCGCGGCTCTGCACCGCGTTCGCAGTCCTGGCCTTGCTGATTGCCTGCGTCGGTCTCTACGGCACGATGGCCTACTCGGTCGAGCGGCGTACCGGCGAGATCGGTATCCGGGTAGCGCTCGGGGCCCGGCGCGGTGACGTAGTGTGGTTGGTTTTGCGGCACGCCGTCGGGCTCGGCGTGGCGGGGCTGGCGCTTGGTTTACCCGTGGCCTTCCTTTCCTCGCGGCTCGTGGAGTCGTTCCTTTACGGAGTGGAGCCGGCGGATCCGTCGACCATGCTGTTGTCGGTGGGCATTCTGCTTGGCGCCGTGCTTCTGGCCGGCTACATCCCGGCTCGGAGAGCGTCACGGATCGATCCGATGACAGCGATGCGGAGCGACTGACGGCGTCCGGCGGGCAGCGAAATCAGGGCGGCGCAGATCCACCCTCACGGCACCGTGTTTGCAACCAGTCCGTTGGCCACAGCGGATCGTAGCCAGACCTCTGACCGGTGGTGATCGCTGATCTTCGACCGGCGTTTCGAACGATTGCCGTGCCTGTCTCCGGCCTTCCTAGAGAGCAATTCAAGGTCGCGGAATCCCGAAAGAAGCAGAACTGGTTCGCACACCAACGATCTGAGGCAGCTCGGCGAACACTCGAAAGCGGAATTCCACGAGGCGTGCCTGGATTCGTTCCCGGCGCATTTGGTTTTGCGGTTGCCTTCGCGATCCGTGCCCCGGTGACTTCTGGCATACTTGGAAAAACGCAGAGCTTCCCATGATTGCTTTTAACGCGCACTTTGACGGCAAGGTGATTGTGCCGGAACATCCGGTGGATCTGCCGGTCGACCGAGCCTTTGTAGTGCACATTGAGACGGACCGCGATGCGGATGCAGGGCCCACCAGTGAGCCCTTGAGCGGCCTGCGGTGGCTAGCGGACAACGCAGTGGAAGACGAACTCCCGAGCGATCTTTCAGCTCATCACGACCACTACCTCTATGGAACCGCCAAGCGGAGGTAATCCGAATCCCTCTTTTTTTCGTCGACACCGCGTTCTGGATCGCCTTGTCCCGCGCACGCGATCAGTACCACCGCGACACGTTGGCGTGGCACGTCCATCTGGTCGAATCGGGCGCGGTGATCGTCACCACGGAGGCTGTGTGCTGGGAATGGCTGAACGCGATGTCCGGATTCCGCCACACGCAAGGTTGCCGCTGACGGCTTCGAACAAATTCGCCGCGATTCGCTCATTGAAGTGATTCCGCATCCCGAAGACTTGAGTGAGGCCGCCCTCCGCCTCTTCGCCAGCCGCTTGGACAAGGACTGGAGCCTGACGGATTGCCTTTCCTTCGTCGTGATGGAGCGCCGGAACACTCGGGACGCTCTGACCGCGGACAATCATTTCGAACAGGCGGGCTTTCGTAGGCTCCCAGCAGTGTCCCATCGCACTCACCCGCCACGGTTGTCGCGCCCGCTTTCCCGTCGTAGCAGAATGTCACGGCCTGCGTCGCATCGGAATACGTTCGCTTTTGAACGCGATTCAAGGCGTCATAAGTGTTCGTTGTGGTCACCGAAATCGCGGGAATAACCGTCTTCGGAGCGACTCTGCTCACCAGATTGCCGTTCGGATCATACGTGAAAGTGACCATCCCGGTTTCCGGATTTGTGGCCGTCTGCAGCCGCCTCCGAAGTCGATTAGGCCAGGCCTTTGTGGTTACTGATGCCGGCAACCTCGCGAATGACGTTATCGGAACAAATGGAACTCATTGAGTAGTAACCTCAGCCGCTCAAGGCGGCTGTTCTCGCTAGCTCCTCGGAGATTCCGCGTTCGATCAAGGAAGGTGGTTCCGGCTCTCACGACGGCCCGCTGAAAGTCCTCTTGCGAATCACTACTCACGTCCTGGCCGCGAAATGAGACAATCAGACCTCCATTCCACGCGCGGACCTTCAGTGGTTTTGACTCTTCTACAATCTCGAATGTCGCGCCATCTGCCTCCGTCGGCGGGGATTCTTTCGCCGCCCGAGCAAGAGTTTCGAGCCAACTATCGAGGTAAACCGAACCCTCCACGATTTTCTCCTCACCGTTGTGCAGAGTGATTCGCCCAAGCAGCGACTCCGCTACCAGCGGCTCTTCGGTATCTAATTCCCAGTCAATTGTGAATGCCATGCTACTCAAGAATATGAACTGTCCGAATCGCATTGTTCGAATTCAATACTGAGCGAACCGTCACTTCCTTCCCTCCAACTTGCACCGCTTTGACAAAAGCATTGCCCGCAACCTGGCTGCCGGTTTCGGCGACTTCGATACCAATCTTAATCACACCGTCAACGGTGAGTGTTGGATCGAGCTTCTGGAAGTCCGCTACGTGGCCCCGGTTCACAAGATGCTTAAAGGTATTGTTGCTGACGAGGCGTGAAACCTGTCGTAGCAACGGAAGATTCGCCGTAATCTTGGTTAGGGTTCCAGCGGCCGTGCCCAGAAGTGGACCGGTTGCCGCAGTAATGAGAATGGCTCGCGCGAAGTTCTTAACTTCGCGATCGGCCGTCACACCAGCCGCATACAGCACCATCGCAACGCCAGGGTCAATGTCTACATCCGTTTGGGTGAACGTGCCGCTCAACGTTCTTCCGGCGTAGATCGATCCGGCACTCCCACCTCTGAAGTTCAGATCCTTGTTGTCCTTGCGGAATTTCTCAAACTCTGCGTCACTGATGTTCGCGCAATTCTCTTCCTTGGCGTCACATACTCGATAGGTCTCGCCAGTGGGATCGACGTACTTGAGGGGGTTGTTCCTTCCATATGCGTACATGTTCCAGCTCTGAGGGTCTTTCTGCCAACCCGGAAGCGGGTCGGGAGATGAGAATCTCCCCTGCACCGCCGACATGTACCGCGCCCCAAAATAGTCCAGCCCCGTCTCCGCATCCCGCTCTTTGCCGGTGAATTTCTCATCCACCATCCCCCGCGCACCCGGATACACATTCCCACCGTAGCCCGGGTAGCTCCCTCGGTCCAACCCCGACACTTCCTCCCCAAACGGCCAGTAGTCGATCCGCCTCCGCACCGTCCCCCCGGCCCCACTCACTACCCGCGTGCTTCCCAGTGAATCACGGCTATAGTATGTCGTCCCTAACTCCACAGGATTCACATTCGCATACTCCGCCGCC
>JAEUQE010000273.1 GCA_016789785.1 Bryobacterales bacterium | reverse complement strand
GGCGCCAGCCCCACGATCAAAAGAAGAATACGCATGAGACCGGATGAAACAAAAGATTAGCAGATACTGGGATTGACTGCGTGCCTCCGGGAAGATGGCTTCCGCCAAGATGGGAGAGTCCGCCGGACGAGCCGTTGATGCGACCGTCCATGAATGCCCGGCGCGGGAACGCCTGGTGAGCGGTGGACACGACGCGTCGTGGTCCAGCGAGATTGCGCTCCTGGGTGGACGGAAATCCCGCCGGCTATGCCCTCCACGCTTCATCCGCGAAACATCGTGATGTGCGAAATGCACCTGCGCATCCGCCGTCCCTTGCCGCACTGCACCCCACTGTGTCAGCCTGATTCTGGGACCCATGAAACTCAATGAAATCGCGGAGCGGCTGGGCTGCCGCCTGATCGGTGACGGTGCCGTCGAGATCAGCGCAGTGGCGGGGATCGAGCAGGCGGGACCGGAACAACTCACCTTCCTCTCGAATCCCAAGTACGCGCCGAAAGCCCGAAAAACCAAGGCCGGGGCGATCCTCGTGCAGGACGCGATCGCTGGGCTCGAGATCGCATCGCTGATCTCGCCCAACCCCTATCACGATTTTGCGCGCGCGCTCGAACTCTTCTATCAGCCGCCGCGCCCACCCGCGGGCATTCATCCCACCGCCGCCATTTCGCCCACGGCTACCATCGGCCCTGGCGCGTCGATTGCTGCATATGCAGTCATCGGCGATCATGTGACCATCGGCGCCAACGCGGTGATCCATCCGCACGTGGTGATCTACACGGGCGTGACGATCGGCGATGACTTCACCGCGCATTCCAACTCCGTGGTGCGCGAGTACTGCCGCATCGGCCATCGCGTGACGCTGCAGAATGGCGTGATCATCGGCGGCGACGGCTTCGGATTCGCCAAGACCAAACAGGGCACGCATTACAAGATCGTGCAATCCGGCATCACGGTGATTGAAGACGATGTCGAGATTCAGACCAACACGTCAGTGGATCGCGCATCGATCGGAGAAACGCGCGTGAAGCGCGGAGCCCGCATCGACAGCCTGGTGCAGATCGGGCACGGCTGCGTGGTGGGCGAAGACAACATCATCTGCGCGCAGGTGGGGCTGGCGGGATCGACGATTCTCGAAAAGAACGTGCTGCTGGCGGGACAGGTGGGCGTGTCGGGCCATCTCACCATCCACGACAACGTTGTCGTTTACGCGCAAAGCGGCGTGGGTGGCGACATCGCGCCGGGCAGCGTGATCTCGGGCTCACCAGCATTTGAAGCCAGGCAGTGGCTGCGCGCCATCACCGCGTATCCGAAGCTGCCGGAACTCTTGAAGTCAGTGCGAGAATTGGAAAGAAAGGTCGAGCAACTCGAACAGGCGTCCTCATCCTCTGGTACCCATGGAAAATCGAACACGTAGACCTGTCGCCTACAAAGACGAACGTTTCCTGAACTCTTCGGCCGCGCGCAGTGTGCGGATTCTTTCCGAATATCAGGAGCCCCTGGACCACTTCCGCCGTGAGCAGATTCGCGACACGGTGGTATTTTTCGGATCGGCACGGATTCCGGAGAGCGGGGATCATCCGCTCGGACGGTATTATCACGAAGCACGGGAGCTGGCCCGGCGCGTGACGGAATGGTCGGAAACGTTGAACAAACCCTGGCGATTCGTGGTGACGACGGGCGGCGGCCCCGGGATCATGGAAGCCGGCAATCGCGGCGCGATGGACGCAGGCGGAAAGTCGATCGGGCTCAACATTGGTCTGCCGTTTGAGCAATGGCCGAATCCTTACATCACGCCCGAGTTGAGCTTTGAGTTCCACTACTTCTTCATGCGCAAGTTCTGGTTTGCGTATCTGGCGAAGGCGCTCATTGTGTTTCCGGGCGGCTTCGGCACGCTGGATGAACTGAGCGAACTGCTCACGCTGGCGCAAACCCGCAAGCTCGAAAAGAAGATCATCATCCTGCTCTACGGGAGTACGTTCTGGAAAGAAGTGCTGAACTTCGATGCGCTGGTGAAGTACGGCATGATCAGTCCGGAAGACATGAATCTGTTCGAATTCGTGGATGATCCGGACACCGCGATGAAACTGCTGGTGGACGGGCTCACGGAGCACTATTTGAAGCCGGACACGCAACTGCCGGAGTTCGAGCAGATGGTCCCGGCGATCGCGAAATCGAGAGTCTGACAACGCAGCATTGGACACGGCACAATGGGTGTGCCGCGCATGAGCGCCCAGAGCGAAAAACAGAAGCCGCAACGAATCCGCATGATATTCGACACGGTGCTGGCCGTGACGCTCGTAGTGTGTGTGCTGGGCGCCTTCAGCGGACCGGCGGGCTTCCGCGCATTGGCGTGGCTGCTGGCGTGGATCAGCGGCGTGTGGCTGGGCCTGCGCATGCTTCGCCGCTTTGTGGTGGGCGTGGCCGGGCCGTGGATTCGCGAGCGTCTACTGTGGCGCCTGCGCAACCGTCTGCTGGTGGCTTACGGTTTCATCGCGCTGGTTCCGATTGTGCTGGTGATCCTGATGGCCGGGCTGATGCTGTATGGCATTCTTGGCCAGGTGTCGCTGCACATGGTGACGGTGGAACTGGAGCGGCGCATCACGCAGGTGATTCAGATCGCGACATGGCTTGCCGAGCGTGATACGGATCAGCGCGTTCCGGCGATCCCACAAGCTTATCCGCTGCTGACCAGCCGGCTCCCGGGACTGGAGATTCTGGCCAAAACAAAACAAGGCCGGTTTGTTTTTCCGGAAGGCGCCGCGCTCGAGGATCCGCCGATGGGTTGGGGCGACGCGGGCGGGCTGGTGATCAAGAACGATCTACTCTATGCGTGGGCGCACATTGGGCGCGAAGAGTCGGAGGTGACGGTGCTGCTTCCGCTGAGTTCGCGCTTCCTCGCCAGTCTGGCGCCGAACATGGGCGAGTTCACGTTCATGCGCCTGGATGAGGATTTTGCGCAACCGGCGCGCCGCGTGCGTCTGCACCGTTCCTCCGGGCTTGCGGGCGAGATCGAGATCACGCCGAACCGCATTCCCGAGAAGCAATCGCGGCTGGACGTCATCATCAGTTGGTTCACGGCCTACCCGGTGTATCTGTGGGACCTGCCTGGTCAGGTGGAGAACGAATTTCTGCGTGTGCGCACGCGGCCGTACGCGGTGCTGGGAGCGGTGTTCGCTCAGAAAGTCGACTTTGCCAAAGGCGCGGTGCCGGCAATGCTGCTGGTAGTGTCGATCGCGTTTCTGATCGCTGAGATCATCGCGATTGTGATTGGCGTATCGTTGACGCGCACCATCACGGGCGCGGTGCACGATCTCTATGAGGGAACCGAGCGGGTGCGCGAGGGCGACTTCTCGCATCGCATTCGCGCGCACGGGCAGGACCAGCTTGCCACGCTCTCCGAATCGTTCAACAGCATGACGGCCAATGTGCAGCGGCTGTTGTCGATTGCCAAAGAGAACGAGCGCTTGCAGGCCGAACTGGAGATCGCGCGCGAAGTGCAGGCGCAGCTCTATCCGCGGGTGACACCGGAAGCCAAGGGATTGAACTTGAAGGCGGTGTGCAACCCTGCGCGCATGGTCTCGGGTGATTACTACGATTACCAGCGGCTGGATTCGTCGCGCATCGCGATCGCAATCGGTGATGTGGCGGGCAAAGGAATCAGCGCGGCGCTGCTGATGGCCACAGTGCAATCGGCGCTGCGCACGCAGATCCGGCACTGTCTGGAGGTTCAGAAGAAGGACGGATCGGAGATATCGACATCCACTCTCGTCGGCCAACTCAACCAGCACCTCTACGCGCATACCTCCCCGGAGAAGTACGCGACCTTCTGTTTCGGCGTCTATGACGAGCAGACGGCGTTGTTCACCTATACGAATGCCGGCCATCTTCCGCCAATCCTGTTGCGCAAGGGCGAGCCTCAGCTCCTGCAGGTGAACGGGATCGTGGTGGGTGCGTTTCCGTTTGCCCGCTATCAGGAGTCGAGTGTAAGCCTGGAACCGGGCGATCTGCTGCTGTTCTACACCGATGGCATTACGGAGCCGGAGAACGCGTACGGCGAACAGTACGGCGAAGAGCGTCTGCTGGCGCTGTTGCGAAAGAACCGCGAGTTGCCGCCGGAGGACATTGTCTGCTCCATCATCGAAGCCGTACAGGAGTGGACGGCTTCTTCGGAATTGCAGGATGATATGACTCTGCTGCTGGCGCAAAGGATCTGATGGCGAACCTGCGGTTGTTGTGGATCTCGCTGTTCGCGGTGCTCGCGACCGGGACAATTGGATTCCGGCTGCTTGAAGAGTATCCGTGGCTGGACGCGTTTTACATGACGCTGACTACGATGACCACGGTAGGCTATGGCGAGATCCATCCTTTGAGCCAGCGGGGACGAATGTTCAACTCCCTCCTGATTCTGTTCGGCGTGGGTATCATGTTTCAGGCCGTGGGTGTGCTGGCGCGGGCGGTGGTTGAGCGTGAGTTCGCCGAGTTCCTCGGTTTCAAGAAGAAGAAACGGATGATTGAGAAGTTACAGGATCACTACATCATTTGCGGATTCGGCCGCGTAGGCCGCGGCGCGGCGCTGGCGATGCAACGCGAGGGCGCGAGCTTCGTGGTGGCCGACCATAGCGAGGAACGCGTGGAGCGGGCCATGCGAATGGGCATGCTGGCGGTGGTGGCCGATTGCACGCGCGACGAAACGCTGAAGGAACTGCAGATCGGCAAAGCGCGCGGCATGGTGGCCGCGCTGGCAACCGATGCCGACAACATGTTCCTCATACTATCGGCGAAGACGCTAAATCCGAAGCTGAACGTCTCGGCACGCGCGGGTGAGGAAGAAGCGGAGCAGAAGCTGCGGCGCGCGGGTGCCGACATGGTGTTCGCGCCCTACTCCATGACCGGTACGCGCATGGCGCAATCGTTGATCAAGCCGCATGTGCAGGAGTTCATGGATGTGTTCACACGCAACCTGGGACTGAACGCGTCCATGGAGCAAGTGCAGGTGGCGACGGGCAGCGAAGTGGCTGGAAGGTCGCTCAAGGATCTGCAACTGAGGCGCGATCTGGGCGTGATTGTGCTCGCCATTCGCCGCGGCGGCGCACAAATGGAATTCAATCCGCCCGCGGACGCGATTCTGAATGCCGGCGATTTCGTCATCGTGATGGGTGAGCCGGCGGGGTTGCGGAAGCTGGAGAGCCTTCTCGAAGGGGCTCGCGCATGAAGGTACTCACCGCGGCGCAGATGCGCGAGATTGACCGGCTCACCATCGAGCGCGGCATTCCCGGCTTGATCCTGATGGAGAACGCGGCGCACCGTGTGGTGGAGTATCTGGAACGGGCGTTTGCCCCGCTGTCGCGCCACCACATCGTGATCCTGTGCGGCAAGGGCAACAACGGGGGCGATGGCCTTGCGATCGCGAGGCTGCTCAGTGTGCGATTCGCGCCGAAGCGCCTGGAGGTATTGCTGGCCGCGGCGGAGAACGAACTGCGCGACGATGCGGCGGAGAATCTGCGGATGCTGCGGGCGGCGGGACTGGATGTAGTACATGAAGTAAGTGCCGGTATGCAGCAGGCAACACTGGTGATCGACGCTCTGCTCGGGACGGGCTTGAACGGGGCGGCGACAGGCCGTGCCGCGGCGCTGATCGAAGCGATCAACAGCGGGTTCCCCCAAGCGAAGGTGGTCGCGGTGGATGTGCCATCGGGCATGGCGAGCGATCGTGCGGACAACGATGGCGTTTGCGCGCGCGCCGGCGCCACGGTCACCTTCACCGCGCCGAAGATCTGCCACGTCCTGGCTCCCAACTGCGACCGCGTAGGCGAGTTAACGGTGGCGCAGATCGGCACGCCGAAGGTGATGTTGGAGGAGGACGGAGCGCTGGCCCTGTCGCTGGTGGAACCGCGATGGTTTGCGCGACTGTTCGCTCCCAGACCGCGCAGCTTTCACAAGGGGCATTTCGGGCATCTGCTGATCGCCGGTGGCTCCGTGGGCAAGTCGGGCGCGGCGGCGATGACCGGGCTGGCGGCGCTCCGGGCGGGCGCGGGTCTCGTGACGGTGGCTTCCACGCCCGCGGTGCTTGGCATGATCGGGTCGCATGCGCCGGAATTGATGACCGAGCCGCTGGCCGAAACCGAGGCAGGGACAATCTCGCTTCGGGGCTACGGCGCCTTCGAACAATTGCTCGACCGGAAGAACGTGGTGGCGGTGGGACCGGGAATGGGTCTGCATGCCGACACCACCTCCTTCGTGCGGGCTCTGCATGAGCGTCTGCCGCTGCCCGCGGTGGTGGATGCCGATGGGCTGAACGCGCTCTCGGGCAGCTTCCTCCGGCCCGGCGGCCCGCGCATCTTCACGCCGCATCCCGGCGAGTTGGCCCGGCTCTGCGGATGCCACGTTGCCGATATCCAGGCCGACCGGCTTGGCATGGCGAACGGATACGCCATGGATCACGGTGTGACGGTGGTGCTGAAGGGGCAACGCACGCAGATCGCGTTTCCCGACGGGCGGATCTGGGTGAACCCGACCGGAACGCCGGCACTCGCAACGGCGGGATCCGGCGACATCCTCACCGGCCTGATTGCCGGCTTGGTGGCCCAGCATCCCAACGACACCGATGATGCGGTGGCAGCGGCGGTGTGGCTGCACGGGCGCGCCGGCGAGATCGGAGCGGGTGTGGTCGGAGAGAAGTGCCTGATCGCGACGGACCTGCTCCGTTTTCTACCGGAGGCGATTCGTGAACTGCAAGAGCTACTTTCCGGGCAGTGAGGACGAGATGCTGGCGCTGGGCGAGGCGCTGGCTGGGCTGTTGCCACGAAGAGCCGTGGTGCTGCTGATCGGCAATCTCGGCGCTGGGAAGACGACTCTGACCAAGGGGATCGTGCACGGGCTGGGGGCAGCGGAGGCCGGGGAAGTGTCGAGCCCGACCTTCACGTTGGTCCATGAATACGGGGATCCCGTGCGGGTCTACCACATCGACCTGTACCGGCTGGAGGAGCCGCTTCAGGTGCGTACCTTAGGGTTGGAGGAGATCTTCGACCGCGAGGCGGTGGTGTTGGTGGAGTGGGCGGACAAGTTTCCGGAGTGGATGCCGGAGGGCGCGATTCGCGTGGAAATCCAGCGTATGCAGGGCGGCGAAGAGGAAGGCCGGGAAGTCCGGGTGACGGGGTTGGCATAAACGATGCACCCCAGCGTTCTAAGGTTCTCCCACCCGCGCCAGTACCTGAGTACTGCCCGGGATGCGGGGGGATTCCCGTGCAGGTTCAGGGGATTCTGCTGATTCTCTGATTGTCCGAAGCAGGTTAACTTGGAAGCACGTTACGAATTCCGTAAGGAATGAGAGGACAGCATGAACACTCTTTTGATGAACTTGGTTTGGAAGCTCCGCCGGGATACTCGCGGTCAGGACCTGATTGAATACGCATTGATGGCCGGCTTTGTGGCGGTAGCTGCGGGCGCATTCATGCCGAATATTTCGACCAGCATTAGCACGATCTTCGCAAAGATCAGCACCATCCTGGCGAACGCCGCGGCGAGCTAACCAGCCGGGTTCAACCGGAAGAATCATTACCAAGAAGGAGGGGGCCTCGGGTCCCCTCCTTTCCTTTTCTGGGAGGCAAGCTACCAGCTCACCTTGCTCGCCCCCTCTCTCCCCCTGCCCCGCTCACCACGAAACTCTCGAAGCGGTTCCTCTCCGGCTCTCCTGACAACGCCCTCGAACGTCCGGTTAAGGTGGTCCCGTACTTCACTTACATAAGTACTACCCCGGATGCGGGGGCATTCCCGTACCCACTCTGGGGATTTCGCTGATTCTCTCACGCGCCGAACCGGGTTACTTTGGTTCACGTTTCGAAATTTCGTCAGGAAGAAGAGGACAGGATGAATCTCACATTGATGAACTTGGTTTACAGGCTCCGCCGGGATACCCGCGGCCAGGACCTGATTGAATATGCACTCATGGCCGGCTTTGTCGCCGTGGCAGCGGGCGCGTTCATGCCGAACATTTCAACGAGCATTAGCACGATCTTCGCGAAGATCAGCACCATTCTCGCGGCAGCCGCGGCAAGCTAATCCAACCGGCTCAGCCGGAAGAATCATTACCAAGAAGGAGGGGGCCTCGGGTCCTCTCCTTTCCTTTTTGGGGTGCTTTGTCCGGGGAACTGCGCGCAAGGCGCCCCCCGGCGACTCCGGGCACGGCCAGGAACCGGCCACCGCCACGCCGGCAGGGAGACCCCACACCCACACGTTTGGTGTGGCATCGATCCACCTTGTTTACAGCGGAAGCACTAAGGTTCCACCCCACTCCCCCGTACCTCAGTACTGGGCTCCATGCCGGAGGATTCCGATGCACACTCGGGGGGTTTCTCTGATTTCTCAAGTGGGCCGGGGCAGGTTAATGTGAATCGAGTTACATAACTCACTCAGGATTGAGAGGACAGGATGAACACCTTTTTGATGAACTTCGTCAGCAAGCTCCGCCGGGATACTCGCGGTCAGGACCTGATTGAATACGCATTGATGGCCGGCTTTGTTGCGGTCGCAGCAGGCGCCTTCATGCCGAACATTTCAAACAGCATCAGCACGATCTTTGAAAAGATCAGCACGATTCTGGCGAACGCCGCAGCCAGCTAGTCCAAACGGACTGGCAGGCAACGGAGGCAATTCCAGGAGAGGGCCCTCGGGTCCTCTCCTTTGCTTTTTGATGACAGGCCTTCCAGAAGGCCAGGGTAGGCGCTGAGGAGACGGCCACAGGGCTCAGTGGGCGCCCGCAGCCACGGGTTCCAGCATCGGAACCAAATCCCCCGCCCCGTCGAACTCGATTTCGGCAGCCTCCCCAACCACCTCGAGCAGCGGATTCCTGCGGATCTCCGGCAGCAGATTCTCGCTCAGCAGGATCGGTGACAGTTCCATCGTGTTGCGAATCCAGGCGATGGTGAGTTCCTCGGAAGCAAATTTGCCCACCGTGGGCCACATCTTCTCCAGACACTCGCGGTCGGAAGCGAAATGCAAGGGCGTCCGGATGGCCGCTGGTGTCGACGCCGTAAGCGAATTGATCATGGTCGGCGTCCAATCGATGCGCTTCACCAGACGGTCGTGCACCACGTCCGCCATCCCGAGGCCCACGCCATTGTTGTAGGAGAGGTCGCTGATGTTCCGCACGAACACGCGATGAATGCGGGGCGTATCGGGCCACGGGTTGTACTGCCCGTGCACGCCGCGATTCACCACCTTCGTGTCCATGCCCGCGCCGCTGATGTTCTTGCCGATCTCATCCAGGATCAGCATGTCCAACTCGGGCACCGGAATCCTGCCCATCCACGATTTGACCAGCGCCAGCAGTTCCTCTTCCTTCTGCTCCATCTCCTCCACCATGACGGGAGTGAGTTGGCCGGTCTGGTGATAGGCGTCTTCGAGAATGGCGAGGCCACCGAGGATCTTGCCCGACTTCAACACCTGACGGCCCACGCTGCGAATGACGTGTTCCAGGCCCAACCGGTAGGCATAAGTGTGATAGCGCTGTGCGCCCGCGAACTTGCCAAGGCCAATGGCCATCATCTTGAAGAGACCGCTTTCGATCTTTCCGGCAAAGTCCGTGTGCCACTTCACACGGCCGATGAGCATCACGCCGTCGGCCTCATGAGCGGTCTTGTCCATGAAGGCTTCGATGCCGTCGGCCGTGGCGCCAAGCGGCACCACTTCCAACTGGCTGATGACGGGGCAACCCATGGCCGCTTCGGTGATTCCGTAGTGCGCCAGAACATCGGCCTGGCCCTGCGCGGTGGCGGCGCCGTGACTGCCCATGGCGGGGAAGATATGCGGATGCAAACCGTGCGACTTGAAGTAGTCCACCACGCTTCGCACGATGGTGGCCAGATTGGTGATCCCGCGGCTGCCGACACCGATCGCCACGCGCCCTCCCGGCTCCACTCGGGATGCAAATGGAGACGCGGAGAGTTGCTTTGCAACCTCACCCGCCACATCAGCAATTCTTCGATCCGGGAAGTTCTGCTTCACTCGCAGAAGGCGTGACAATCTCATGAGGGAAGTATATCGTATGGCATGTCTCGCGCATGACGAAAAACGAGTGGTTTTCGCATGTGCGTAGGACCGCGAACGGCGGCCACTCACTTGGGCGTGTGTGGGCCGCCGCAAAAATGCGGGCACCGGGGCCGATCCGCGACACTTCTCGACGCTTCGTTCCCCGGTAGCACTCCGTGGGAAGTTACTTGCGCGTCAGGCGGTCGTAGACGAAGCCTGCCGTGCCGCCGGAAATGGCGCCGATCCCCGCACCCTTTCCGCCTCCCGCGATTCCCCCGATCGCGGCTCCGGCGCCCGCGCTACCGGCGACGATGGCGACGGACTTTCCGGTCGACCTCGGCTGGCGGCTCTGCACCGCTGGGCTTGCCGCGCGAACCGAAGATGCCCCGGCGGGCGCGAAGTTCTGCGCGACGGCGGGACGTGCATTGGTGGTGGACAGCGCCATGGGT
>JAEUQE010000272.1 GCA_016789785.1 Bryobacterales bacterium | reverse complement strand
GCGAAGGCTTGCAGCGAAGCCGCGATATTGGCGATCGCATGGGGGAATCGGCTGCGCTTGCGGGAATCGCACGAATGCGGCTGGAACGGAAGAATCCGGAGGGCGGCATCGAGCCCGCGACGCAGTCACTGGAGCTAAGGCGCAGCACCGGGGATCGGGCTGGCGAAGCGGAGAGTCTCTCTCTCCTTGGACGGGCCCAACGTGAGATTGGAAACGCAGCGGACGCGATGCAACACTACTCTGCGGCGCTCGCTCTCATCGAGACCCTTCGCGGCCAGCTCTCCCGTCAGCAGTTGAAAGCGGCACACCTCGAGTCGACACAGCATTTCTATCAGGACTACATCTCTCTGCTCATGGACTCCGGCCGCGAAACCGAAGCTTTCGCGGTCAGTGAGCGAAGCCGGGCTCGCGTCCTTCTCGATCTGGTCGCGGAATCAAAGGCCGATGTGCGCCGCGGTGCGGACCCGAACCTGCTCGACCGCGAGAGAACACTGCAGAAGGAGATCAACGCGGCGGCGCAACGTCTGCAGCAGGCGCCCACCCCGGCAGCGCGCGGGCAGATGGATGAGTTGCTTCGTTCGTGGGATGCACTGGAAGCGGAGTTGCGCGCATCCAGCCCGCGCTATGCGGCACTGGTGCGTCCACGCACCCTCTCCGTGGATGAGATCCGCAGCCAGTTGCTCGATGACGATACGGCGCTCGTGGAGTTTCATCTAGGATCGCCGAAGAGCTACGCGTGGATTGTGACGCGCACCGGTCTTCATTCGGCGGCTCTCCCATCCCGCGCGCGCATTGAAGCTCTGGCGCGAACCATGCATGAGGCACTGGATGGGCGCCATGAGGCGGCTCAGGAAGAAAACGCCGCGATGCGCCGTCTGCGCCTGGAGCAGCGGGATGCCGCATTTCAGCAGAGTGCGAGAGCGCTCAGCACGGCGCTGCTTGGCAAACTGGCGCCCCGGATCCAGGCCAAGCGGCTGCTGATTGTGCCCGATGGTGCGCTCCACCTTGTCCCGTTCGCGGCGCTGCCTCTGCCGGGCGGTACGCAGCCGCTTCTCACCAAGGCCGAACTGCATGTGCTACCCTCGGCTTCGCTTGTGGCGCAACTCCGGGCCGCGAAAACGCCGCGTTCGCACCAGACCACTGTGTCCATCCTGGCCGATCCGGTTTTCCAACGCGAGGATGCGAGGTTTCCGCAGCCGCCATTGATGAACGTCTCGACGGCGCGTTCGACCGCGGATGCCGCCTATCCCCGGCTCCATTTCTCCCGGATTGAAGCGGACTCCGTAGCCCGCATGTTGCCGGCAGGCCAACTGAAACGCGCGGTAGACTTCGAAGCGAGCCGTGCCGCCTTGGCAAAGCCCGCGTTTCTCAACTCACGTGTTCTTCATCTGGCGACCCATGCCGTCATACAGGAAGATCAGCCTGCACTTTCCGGGATTGTGCTGTCGCGGGTCAATTCGCAGGGCAGGGCAACCGACGGCTTGCTCCGCTTGTACGAAATCTACAATCTGCCGCTCGAATCCGATCTGGTCGTGTTGAGCGCCTGCCGCACTGCGCTCGGCAAGCAGATGCGCGGCGAAGGAGTGATCGGCCTGACTCGTGCCTTTCTGCATGCCGGCGCGTCGAGCGTGGTAACCAGCCTGTGGAGCATACAGGATCGTGCCACGGCGAAGCTGATGGAGTACTTCTACGAGGGATTGCTGAAGAGGCAACTCACTCCCGCCGCGGCACTGCGGCAGGCTCAACTTCGATTGCGTGCCGACTCGCGTTTCGCGCACCCATATTTCTGGGCCGCATTCAACGTGCAGGGTGACGGGCAATAGGTGGCGATGTCCGGCCCACGTGCGAAGTGGAACCTTGACCAGCAGGCGCTCGCCGCGCTGTTGGAAGCGGCCGGCTCCGCGGATCACTACGAAGAACTGCGGCAGCGTCTGATCCGGTTTTTCCGTTGGGAGCGATGCGCGGATCCCGAGCACTGCGCGGACGAGACGTTCAATCGAGTCGCCAAACGTCTGCGGGAAGGGGAACGGGTGGAGCGCCTGGACGCCTATGTTCACGGCGTGGCGCGCTTTCTTGTGAAGGAAGACCAAGGACAGCGTAAATTGCGGGAACGCGCGTTGATCGAACTGCCAGTGAAGCAGGCGAGCAACGAACTCACGCCGGAACTGGACTGTCTGGAGAAGTGCATGGCGGAGTTGCCCGCCGATCAGCAGCGGTTCATTCTGCGCTATTACCAGGGCGAGGAGGCGGTCAAAATTCGCAACCGGAAGGCGATGGCGTCAGAACTCGGCATCCAGCTCAACGCGCTGCGGAACCGCGCGTTGCGGCTGCGCGAGCGGTTGGAGGCGTGCCTGCAGGGATGCCTTGCCTCGCGGCCATCGTGATGAAATCGGGATTACGGTCACATTGGAATAGGAGATAGGTTTGGACGACGCCGCGATTCGCAAGTACCTCCTCGGCGAACTGCCAGAAGCTGAGAGGGATGCGATTGGCCAGCAGGCAATCGCTGATCCGGAGTTCCATGCGCGCATCCGCGACGTGGAGAACGATCTGGTGGATGCGTGTGCCCTTGGCGATCTCGATCAGCAGGAGGACCGCAAGGTTCGAGAGTATCTGCAGGCGACGGGGCAGGTGGACCGCCTCCGCTTCGCGCAGGCGCTTGCACGGCACAAGAGCCCTCGTCGCATGTGGATCCGGTTCACGGCGATTGCTGCCGGCGCGTCATTCGCGGTGTGGATGGGATGGTTGGCGAATCAGAGCCGCGACCTGCGAGATCCGCGCGACCTGCGAAACCAAGTGGGCTCCCCAATTCCGAAGGCCGTAACACCCCAGGCGCGGGTCGCCTCTTTCTCGCTGAGTGCCGGCGCTGTGCGCGACCCCGGCGCCGTTCGCCGCATTCGCATTCCGGAGGGCGTGGAAACCGTGGAGTTGAATGTCGACCGGGCGGAGTTCGGCAGATATCGCGACATTGAGGCTGAGTTGAAGACTGCCTCCGGCATGCGCGTGCTGCGGGTCGCACTGCCCAGTGCAGCGTTTCAACTGCTGGTGGAGCGGCGCCTCCTCTCGAAGAGCATGCACGAACTCGCGCTTACCGGCATCGAAGCGAGCGGCAAGCGCGAGTTGATCAATTACTACTACTTCCTCGTGGAGTGAAGCCGCGCGCTACTTCCCCACGTGGCAGCCATAGCATTGGCGCTCTTCCATGGTGAGCGTACCGTTCTTCTTCCAGGATGCGGCGCGCTTGGCGTACTCCGACTTCGGCAACAGCTCCTCAATCTGATCGAAGTACACTTTCGCCTTGTCCTTTTCGCCGAGGCGGGAATAGCCGTCGCCAAGTCCCTTCAGCAGCTCGCCAAGCGGGTGCTCGCCGAGCGAGGAGAACTGCGCCTTCTGAAGATCGTATGCGCGCAGATAGTCCGCAATCGCGCTCCGGATTTCTCCTTCCACCCGCTCATCCATTTGCTGAAACGACGTCGCGGCCAAGAGGATTGCCGCTCGCGGAATGCGCACTCCGATATTGTCGGGCGCGATCTCAACCGCACGGTTCATCTGCGCCATACCCTTCTGGTAGAGTTCCATGCCCTTTGCCGAGTCGCCACGTTGGAAGGCCGCTCCAGCCTGGAAGTAGAGTCCTCCGCCGTGCCAGACCAGCGCTTCGGCATGATTCGGATTCGCGGCAATCGTCTCGGCCGCGGCTTTCATTCCACGCGCGAATGCCTCGCGGTCTCCGCCGAATCCGGCAAAGAAATCGTTGCGGACTTTGTGATCGAAGCGATCGTTCTGTCCGTTGAGTATGGAAGCGGTGAAGCTGATTCCGAAAGCAAGCATCCCCGCCGCAAGCAACTTTTGAGTGTTTCGCATTTAGCTCTCCTCTATGGGTAGAGTAAGCGGGAAGGCTTCGAACCCCAATCCAGTTCCGCTGAATTTCACGCCCCTTCCGGCCAACGGTGGAAATCCACCGACGAACGTAACGGCGGTAGGGCCGGCAATCTTGCACATCTCAGCAATGAGCGAGCACGCTTCCTCGGACCGCACTTGAAGCTCACGAATGGGCTGTCTGACGGCGAAGATTGGATTGCACGGACAGCAGCAGCATCGCTCCCGGATAAACCGCCGGTGCGACACGCCTCGGCGAGCGAATTCCGAAGCTGTTTGCTTTCCGAGTATTCTGTATATACGCTTGTATTGACCGATGCAGTTCGAATGGCACCCGCACAAGAATCGAGCCAACCTCGCGAAGCAAGGAATCGATTTTGCCACGGCTGCATTGGTGTTTGCGGACCCTCAATTGACGCTGAGGGAGGACCGGGTGGACGAGACAGGTGAGCGACGATGGCATGCTCTTGGTTTGGCCGCGGGTTTGGAACCGCTACTACTGGTCGTGCACGTCTACAGGGAGGCAAGCGATGGCGAAGAAATCATCCGTATCATCTCGGCAAGAAAAGCTTGTGCGCGTGAGCGCCGGGCGCATTTTCGGCAAGCCGATCACGAAGGTTCAGCGTGAACGCCTTGCACGGCTAGCCGGGAAGCCGGACTCGGAGATAGATGTCTCCGACATCCCTCCGTTGACCGATGAGCAACTTGCTCAGATGGTTCCGAATCGTCTGCGCTCGAAGACGACTCTCATCTCGTTTCGCGTTCAAAACGACGTACTCAGTTGGTTGAAGTCCAAGGGCCCGGGGCACTTGAGCCGCATCAACGCAATTCTGGCCAACGTCATGGACGCCGAGCAGCGCTTCAAGAGCGGCTGCGGTCCTGCGGAAGATAGGTAACGTCTCACGCTAACAACGCGGGTAGGTGCTCGGCCGGAAATTCGGCAAGGGTGCTCCGCGAACCAACTTTGCGCCTGATAGAGTAGGCCAATGTTCACCCGCAGGACCTTTCTGATGTCGGCCGCCGCTTCCTTGACCAACGGGCGCATTGACGAGGCGTGCGCGAAACTGCAGAGCGCCACATCGACGGGAGAAGTGTCCGCCGCGGTGCTCCATGTCCAACAGCGTGGCCAGGTGTTCGAGCGAGGTTTCGGCAAGGCTCGGTCCGCAAAGGAGGTGTTTCTCCTCGCGTCGATTACGAAGCCGATGACCGCGGCCGCCGTCATGCGGTTGGTGGATCGTGGTGCGGTGTCGCTCGATAGGACAGCAAAGACCTATGTGCCTGAGTTCCAGGGCGGCGATCGCGACCGCATCACCGTCCGCCAGCTTCTCACGCACACCTCCGGTCTGCCGGACATGTTGCCGGAGAACACCGAATTGCGCAAACGTCACGCACCGCTGAAGGACTTCGTCGCCGCAACATGCAAGACGCCGCTGCTGTTCGCGCCCGGCAGTGAAGTGCGCTATCAGAGCATGGGCATCCTGCTTGCGGCGGAAATTGTCGAGCGTGTGACCAGACAACCCCTGCGCGAGTTTCTGCGAAGGGAGGTGTTCGGGCCGCTGAAGATGACGTCGGCTTCGCTCGGCTTGGGCGGGCGCGAAATCGCCGACACGGCACGCAGTCAGGTAACGGGTGACGACGATTGGAACTGGAACAGCATGTACTGGCGGGATCTTGGCGCACCGTGGGGTGGCGCGCATGCTTCGGCCGGGGATGTCGGGAAGTTCCTCTCCTATTTCCTGCACCCTCGCGACGGCATACTGAAGGCAAGCACCGCACGGCAGATGGTGACCAATCAAAACGCGGGTTTGAACAAGCCCTGGGGCATTGGCTTCATGGTGGATGGATCCGCGTTCGGCAAATCGTGCTCCACGAACACGTTCGGCCATTGGGGCTCGACGGGCACGGTGACGTGGGCGGATCCAGCGAAGGATTTGATCCTGGTGCTGCTGACCACGAAGCCCGCCGATCAATCGCGAGCCGGGCTTCTGGGGCCCGTCTCAGACCGGATTTCGCAGATGTGAAGCGTTACGCGAGTTCCAGCAGGCGGCGGTCGAGAAAGGCGCGCTCCGCATCGTTGCAGTTGCAGGCGAGAGCCTTGCGGTAATGCTCCGCGGCCGATTCCTTATCGCCGTTCGAGGCGTGGAGAAACGCGCGCGTGGCATGGAACAGATAGTATCCTGCGAGCGGCTCGGCTGGGATCCCGGCCAGTGCCGCCAACCCTGCCGCCGGACCCGCCAGATGGCCGATGGCGACGGCGCGATTCAGCAGGATGACGGGCGATGGATTGCGCAGGCTCAGTTGATCGTACAGTTGCACGATGTGCGTCCAGTTCGTTTGATCCAAGCCAGGCGCACTCGCGTGCTCGGCTGCAATCGCCGCTTGCAGGTGATACTCGGTGACTTCTTCGCCGGCGGCACTTCGGTCCAACTGACGGAACGCGGCTGCGATCATTCGGCGATCCCAGCGCGACCGGTCCTGGTCCGGCAACAGCAACAGTTCTCCGCTTTCATCCATCCGCGCCTCAAAGCG
Source organism: Bryobacterales bacterium (assembly GCA_016789785.1). The sequence goes on along the minus strand of JAEUQE010000272.1, from coordinate 4,075 downwards.
CGCCGCCTGGAACAGCATCAGCGCGAGCAGCGCATGAACTTGCGGCGCCGCGGTGACCGGATCGCTGGCGAGCAAACCCCCGAGATAGATAGCCTCGTCGCACAGTTCCCGGCGGATGAGATGGGGTCCCTGCGTCGCCGAGTAGCCTTCGTTGAAGACAAGATAGAGGACTTGGAGGACCGATTCGAGCCGCTCCGGCAGTTCCGTGGGCGGAGGCATCCGGATCGCGATCCCTTCTTCTCGGATCTGCCGTTTTGCACGCACAATCCGTTGGGCGACGGCGTCCTCCCGAGCCAGCAGAGCGCGGGCGATCTCAGCGACGCTGAAGCCGCTCACGGTCTTGAGTGTGAGGCAGACGCGCGCATAGTCAGGCAGCCTCGGGTGACAGCACAGAAACATCATGGCAAGCTGATCATCGGTGTCTGGCGAGTCCCGCGGCGTCATGCGGCGCTCGATTTCCGGGGCTTTCGATGCCAGATTCTGATCGCGCCGCAACCTGTCGAGCGCTTGATTGCGGGCAACCTGGATCAGCCACGCACGTGGATTGTCCGGCACACCCTGGAAGGGCCAGAGTTGAAGCGCGCGCACGAGCGCCTCCTGCACCACGTCCTCGGCCAGTTGGATGTGCTTGGAGCCGAGGATCGCGGTAAGCGTGGAGACCATCCGTCCGGACTGGCGCCGGAACAGATGGTCCACAAGTTCGGGAACTTCGGACATGACGGACTAGGTGGGTTCGACTTCGCGGAGTTCCACGGCGCCGAAGGCCAGGTGCGGGCAATCGCTGGCAAGCGTCACGGCCTCGTCATAATTGGCGGCTTCGATGAGGAAATAGCCGCCGACCACTTCTTTGGTTTCGGAATAGGGTCCGTCGGTGATGTTGAGCTTGCCGGAATTCTGCCGTAGCGTGCGGCCGGTGCCGTCCTGTAGTTTGTTGCCGCCACGCAGATGGCCCTTCGCGGCCAGGCTTTCGGCCCAGTTCGTGTATCGCAGAATGATGGCCTGCGCTTCATCCGCGCTGATGTGTTCAAACGCGCCTGCGGGTTCGTGGAGCAGAAGCATGTACTGAGGCATTCGATCGGTGAGTCCCTTCGATTTAGTATGCCCGCTTGGAGCGGGTTTCGCAGGTGGGACGAACGGGGTGCGGGAGAATCGACAAAGGGTAGGATTTTTCGGTGGTAGTGCCGGGGGGAGCGCTTTCGAGCCCGGAGCCGTTTTGGACATCACCTGCAAAAGCTGGTATCCTGAAGATCGTTGCGGTGCGCTCGCGCCACTTGAGAAAGCGGCTTGAGCGTGATCCCGAAACTCGCAACTTTCTGCACTCGTCGGGGCGTGGCTCAGCCTGGCTAGAGCGCCTGGTTCGGGACCAGGAGGTCGGAGGTTCGAATCCTCTCGCCCCGACCAAACATTTCCAAGACTTACAGATCCGACTAGACTTGGACCTTGCATTCCGTTGGTCGTTGCCGGAGTGTTTTGATCGACTTGCTGTCCGGCGACTTCGGCGACCTCTTGGGCCTTGACCAGGAGATCTGGTGATGAACTCGGATTTGTGCCGTGGCCAGTCTGAGCCCGTAGCAGTTCCTCGGTGTAGCCGTCGCGTTTGTTGTGTCTGGACCACTCCGGGCTGCCGTGTGGAGTTATTCCGTGAGGTCACCCCGGCCTTGGAGCTTGGGCATTAGGCCGAAAAACTGATCGCATCGGTGGACTACGGACTCAATCGAAGCGGTGCGGAAAACTTCGGTGTGAAGCTGCTTGCAGCCATCCGTAACGCTTTCGATGGCCGTTCTTTCCCACAACACCTTGCATGGCCAAGTCTGGACGACTCTCGTGAACGGAGCTGAACAGCGCAACGTGCGAAGCCGCTCGGGCAGGCTCACGGCAAACCCAACTTTGATTCGTCCCGGATCGTGTTCGGGTTCCAGTTGGAGCAAGTAAAACACGCCGTGGTCATCTGGTAGGTACTCGGGCGGGGTTGTAAGTGTGCCGTCGGTCCTCGATCGCGGAGCTAGAGAGCGCAATTCGGCCGCTATCAAGCGAGATTCCAGAGCTGTAACATACGAGACGAGTTAGCCACCACGACCAGCGCTGCGGCGCTTTATGGCTCGATGCGGAGCCGCCTGATAACTTTGAAGACGGTCTGCTTCCTTTTGCCGAGCTGGACGGCGAGAATCAGTGACCGAAACTATATCTTCGGAAATGGACTGGGCTGCGGTACTCGATAGTACCTCTTGGCCGATCGTGATCCCATGATGGCATGCTTACGCCGCCCGGACCGGGATCGATTCCGCCACCGTGGTCGGCTCGGGAACGGATTCGCCGCGTAGTCGCATCCCCTCGATATGAAACTCGATCGCTTCCACGATCAGCGGGCGCGTTTCCTCCAGCGTCTTGCCAGTGGTGACGCAGCCGGGGAGATCCGGCACGTACGCCGCCCAGTTGTTCGGCGCTTTTTCAAAGACGACGGCATACTCTTTCATTTCAGGCCTGCCTTCTTCAGTATAGAGCTTAGCGTTCCCGCAGGCATATCGTCCCCAGGGTGGCCGGGGACCGTAACCGTTCCTGCTTCCGGGCGGCCGGGGTGCCGGTACTGCCGGTGGTCGCCACGTGTCCGGTCGATCACCCAACCGTCCTTTTCCATTGCCTGATTATGTCCCGAACCTTGATTTCGCTTATCCCCTACAGTCGGATGCATTGCGCGCGGTCGATCTGCGTGCGGAGCGTCTGGCGCGTCACGCCGGTGGAAGCGCTGTAGGCATGTCCACATCATGGCACCGATCCCTAGTGGGGATGTGCCCGCATAGAGAAATTTCGAAAACCTGTTGCGCAACATAGTTCAGTCAGGTTTTCAAAACATCGGGCGAACTGCGTGCAGGCAGGGGCCGTGGATTATCAAGAATGCCCGTCACCTTGGGCTGCCCCGGCTTTCGCGCGTTGGATCTTTGCCCAAAACGCAGGGTTGGCTTGCTCCAACGGGATGGCGTTCCCCTCGAACTCGTGCTTGGTGTCCTCGAGGTACTTGTCGGTTTCGGCTTGATGATCCAAGTAGAAAGCAATCGCGCCGTAGATCTGGGAGCGCTTCAGCGACGGGAAGTTCGCGCTTCGCAAGCTCATCGGCAACGCAGGATTGACCCACGCCACCACGGCCCGGCGGCTGAAGGTGAGTCAGCCGCCGGATCCCGGATTTGACGTCCGGCAATGAACAGAAGCCCTAAACCGGATTCCCGACCGCAATCCCCAACCACGAACAGAGAACACGATAGGTGAATCCCCACAACGGCACGCCATCCAGCGCGATGCCGGGAACTCGCATTCCCGGCGGAACTCCAGGCCCGGTGTGGATCTGGTGCTGCGACGGGTCATGGAGCACGGACAGAGGCAGCCACGTGGCGCTCTCCGCTTCACGCTGATCCACGGTGGTTGCCAGAGGTTCCTCTACTTGGAACAGGTACGGAGCAACAGCGACCAGCCGGCCCGAAGAACGTCCGGCATGCGTGACTTTCAGTGCCCTCAGACACTGTTCCCGCGAGAGCGCCAGCGCGCACTCTTCCTGCAACTCCCTCCGTGCGGTATCCAGGAGGTCCACGTCCTGCGGATCGCGCCGCCCACCCGGGAACGACCACTGGCCCGACCATGGGTCGTCACTTCGGCTGGCGCGCCGGATCAGCAGCACGCTCTCTTGCGGCCCGAGTGCGTGCACCACGGCCACCGCCGCGCGCGGGGCAAAGGTATCGCCGGAGTTCGTTGCGGGAGTCTGGGGCACTTCCACCATGTTACCGGACCGCTCTGCCCGATCGCCGTGACTCGTCCACCCGCTGCGTCCACTGCGCTGCTCGCAGGGCGATGGGTCTCGGATCATCGCCCTGCGTGTCTCGGGCAACAGCGCCTCGGAAGAGGTGGTCAGAATCAGTAAGCGCCGAAGAACACTTTCGTCGTAGCCCGGCTGAACCGGCCACGGCTATCCGTAACCGTGAGTTCGAACACATACTCGCCGTATGCAAGCGGCGCGAAACGCACGGTCGGAGTCGCTGTATCGGCGCCGAGAATCGCTTCAGGCGCGCGTCCCACCGGACGCCACGAG
>JAEUQE010000271.1 GCA_016789785.1 Bryobacterales bacterium | reverse complement strand
CCACGCCCTGTTGCACCAGTTGCAGCAGCTTTCGCTTACTCAATAGCGTGTAAGTCAGATTCAACCGGTCAAATTCGATCTGCTGCGGATGAAATACTCCCAATTGATCGAGATACCAGTCATAAAGCGGACGGTGATCCTCGAATTCAAGGGTACAAATCGAGTGCGTGATGCCTTCAATCGAGTCACACTCGCCGTGCGCCCAATCATACATCGGATAAATGCACCAGCGGTTTCCCGTGCGGTGATGCTCGGCGCGCAGGATCCGGTACATCACGGGATCACGCAGGTTGAGGTTCGGCGAAGCCATGTCGATCTTCGCCCGCAATGTGCGCGAGCCGTCGGGAAACTCCCCGTCCTTCATCCGCGTGAACAGGTCCAGATTTTCCCCAATGCTGCGATCCCGGTACGGGCTGTTCTGGCCTGCCTCGGTCGGCGTGCCGCGCGTCTTGCGGACCTCTTCGCTGTTCAGGTCGCAAACGAACGCCTTGCCCTTCTGAATCAGTTCCAACGCCCAATCATAGAGCTGCTGAAAGTAATCCGACGCGTAAAAGAGCCGGTCGCCATAGTCGCCACCCAGCCATTTCACGTCTTCGATGATTGAATCGACGTACTCCTGCTCCTCTTTCGTGGGATTAGTGTCGTCAAATCGCAGGTTGCACTTACCACCAAACTCCTCGGCGAGGCCAAAGTTCAGCATGATGCTCTTGGCGTGGCCGACGTGCAGATAGCCGTTGGGCTCGGGAGGAAACCGCGTATGGACGCGTCCACCATGCTTGCCGCTCGCATTGTCGGCAAGAATGATGTCGCGGACGAAATTCGAAGGAGTGGAATCGGCGTCGTTCATGAAACAAGTCCTAAAGCAAAATCGATCCGGTTCAGCACGGCCTCACGCCCTAGCGCCTCCAGCGTTTCAAACAGCGGCGGCGCATTCTTGCGTCCACACACGGCGACGCGAATGGGCTGAAACATCTGACCAGTCTTTATCTTGAGATCGGTGGCCGCTGTCCGGAGCGCCGCCTCGATCGTGGCGTGATCGAAGCCTGCCACAGCCGAAAGAACTTCCTTCGACTTACGCAGCGCCTCCGCGGCCATCGCAGCGTCCCCCTTCTGCGGAATGAGTTCCGCGGCATCGTAAGACCGCGGTTCGACAAAGAAGAAGTCCGCCACCGCACCCACATCACGCAACAGCCGCATACGCTCCTGAATCAGCGGAGCGATGGCACGGAGTTTCTCCGGCGTGGCCGCCGTAAATCCGGCCTTCTCCGCATGCGGCACTAACTGTGCGGCAAGATCATCCATCGTAAGTCCGCGCAGATGCTCGGCATTGAGCCAGACCGCCTTCGGATCGAACGGATCCTCTTCGGTGAAGTTAATCGTGGCGTTGCTGCGGTTAATGCCGTCGAGCGTGAACAACTCGATAAGTTCCTCGCGCGACAGCTTCTCGCGATCATTCTTCGGCGACCATCCGAGCAGGCTCAGAAAGTTCACAAACCCGTGCGGCAGAAAGCCCGCGTCGCGATAAGTAGTCACGCTCACGACCGGACCGTGTACGCGCTTGGAGAGCTTCGCGCCGTCGGGCGCCATCAACAAAGGTAAGTGCGCCGTTCTCGGCGGCGCAACGCCCAGCGCTTCGAAGATCAGCACATGCTTGAACGTGTTGGCCAGGTGTTCCTGTCCACGCAGGATGTCGGTGATCCGCAGGTCGGCGTCATCGGCGCAGGAGGCCATGTGATAGGTCGGCATGCCGTTTGACCGCAGCAGCGCGAAGTCCTCCAGATCGCTGGTCGACTTGCTCACAATCCCGTAGACCAGATCCGGCACAACCACTTCGGGGCGTGAGTCGCGAGGCACTTTGAACCGCAGCACAAAGGCTTCCCCGGCTTGCGCCCGGCGGTCGCTCTCCTCGCGCGGCAGATCCCGCATCCCGGGATTGAAGAGCCATCCGCCCGCCGGATTCTCGGGCGCCGCCGAGGCCGGCGTAAAGTCGCGATAGGCAAGCCCCTTCTTGAAAATGGCCCAAGCGGCCTGCCGGTGCAGATCAAGCCGGTCGGATTGGCGGTAGAACTCGTCCCAGCCGAGATCGAGCCACTCGAGCCCCTCGTAAATCGAATCGAGGGACGTCTGGGTGTTTCGTTCCACGTCCGTATCGTCGATGCGGAGGATGACGGTTCCGCCAACATGCCGGGCGTGAAGCCAATTGAAGATAAAGGTTCGGGCTCCCCCGATGTGCAGATAACCTGTGGGCGAGGGTGCGAAACGGACACGTGTCATGCTTAAGATTCTAAGGATAGCCTACTGGCGCCCGATCGCGCCTCATCCGGTCCCTTGCACCGGCGCGAACCGTGCCGCTTGGCCGCCCGTGACGGCAGCTACGGTGTGCCCCGCCGGCCCGGTGAGACCGGCGCCGCCGACGTCCGTCGGCTCGCAACGGACGGGATCGCCCCTGACGCGCCATCGCCCCGGCTCCGGTCTTCACACCGATGGGAACCAGGCCGTTCGGCCGCCCGTCAAGGCAGCTACGGAGTGCCCCGCCCTTGCACCAAGCCCGGTGACGAACCCAGCAGAGCGGCGCCTCGCATTTGCAACTGGCTCGCAACAGACAAGTGTCATGTGCCCGACCGCGCGACACCCCGGTCCAAGGCGGATTCGTGGTGCCGGCCCGGAAGGGCGGCCCGCCATCGTGTGCGCCTCCAACGAACCGCACCCGGTGCTTCACAGCGGCCCTGCAAACCAGAGCGGCCCGGTATTGGATTCGGCAACAGTTGCCCGCGAGCGGGGAGCCGGCGTCACCTGCTACAGAAGCTTCACCAAGGCGGCTTCCAACACCCTCAAATCCACTTCCCCAATGAACGACTGCACCTTCTTCCCACCACGGTCATAGAGAAACGATGCAGGCAACGCGCCGCTCCATTTGGGTTCAATCGAGTTGATGAAGGCATCGTCGTCCTTGGCTTTCCGTAGATAGTGCGGCGTGGGGACTTTGTTGTTGAGCAGGAACTTCTCGGCCGCCGCTTCCTGCTCCGGCTCGTCCGCCGACACGGTGACGAACACGAAGCCCTTGGCCTGATACTTCGCGGCGAGCTTCACAAGCGCGGGCATTTCCTTCCGGCAGGGCACGCAGTAAGTGGCCCAGAAATTCACCAGCACCACCTTACCCTTCTGGGAGGCGACAGCTTTGCGGTATGCGGCCTCGTCCACCGGCGTCAAATTGGCCGCCTGCGCGGACAGGGCGGCTAAAAACAGAATCGCGATCCAATGTTTTGCGTTGAAACTCACGGTGATGAGGACTGTCTCCTTAAGAAGCTTTCTTCACGCGCTTGATGGTGCAGCCGAATGCCTTGGTTTCCTTGCGTGCGACCTCGCGCCCCGCCAGCAGATCTTCCACCGCAGCCTTGACGCCATGCACCTGGACCCGGGCAGGATTGCGCGCATCGTCAATCTGGCCCTTGTAACGGACCATGCCCTCACGGTCGAGGATGAACACTTCAGGCGTGACGGTGGCGCCCAGCACGTCGGCGACATGATTGCCGGGGTCCTGATGGACCGCGAAGGGATACTCGGCCGCTTTGGCGTGCTGGAGGATGTCGCGCGCGCTCTCATTGCTGTTGGAGTTCACGAAGAGGAACTGGACGCCTTTGGGGACGTATTCGCGATAGAGCGCGCTGAGGCGATCGTTATAGTCATTGGAGATGGGGCACACGGAGGATAGAAACACGACGACGGTGACCCGGCCTTGAGTGGTGATCTGATGGGTTTTGCCAGCGAGGTCCTGCGCGGTGAGCGAACGCACAGGATCGGAGGTGGCGGCAAAGCATGCCGTCGAGGCGAAAAGAAGCGCGATGGCCGCGGAATGCAGCGTCATGGAAACACTCCTCAGGTCGCGCGCGGGGCGCGGCTATTTCTTCGGTTCGAGCTTCAAGTTAATGATGGCCGACTTGCGGGAATCGAACACGCTGAGCGTGCGCACTCCGCTCGAGGCGCCCTGACGGTCCGCCTTCACCTGATAGTCGACATCGGTGCTGAGCCCGTGGAAATGGTAGGTTCCATCTTCCTTTGTGATGAAGGAGCGCACCTGAAGACTCTTGGTGTCCTTCAACTGAACAATCGCGCCGTCCACCGAATTGTCCTTTTCGTCCTTGACCGCGCCGGTGAGGCTGCGGGTCTTGGAGTCCTCATCCTTGGGGCGCTTTTCGCCCTTGAAGAACGGGGGACTTTTCTGTTGTGGAACCTGTTGCGCGCCCACGAATCCGGCGAGAACCACAGCGGCAACCACGCCTGCCGCAACGCGGAACACCCTCATCGCGCACCCTCCTTGGCGGCTTGAAGCGTCACATAGAGATCCTGACGCTCTTCACCGGAAATCGTCACGGTCCGTTTCTCCGTGGCATGGCCAGTAGCCTGGAAAGTTAGATTATACCGCATGGCAACGGGCGGAACCCGGAATGCGAACTCACCGCGGCTATCGGAGACGAGATCCATCTTCTTCACTTTGGGAGACGTTTTCCCCTCGGGTGCGGGTTCCAAGAGAACGGCCACACCGGGGAAGGCGAAACCCGGATCGCGGAAAACGGTGCCGGCAATGAGGGCGTGCGCTTTCTTGTCTTTGTCTTTGGGCGGCTTCTGGGGCTTGTCCTTCGGCTTCTCGCTTTGGGCAAGAGCGGCCGGGGCCCCTGGTGGAAGCGCTGGAGATAACCACAGGAAGAGCGCAAGGCTGAGCGGCGCAATTCGCTTGCTGAAACGCCGGCCTCCGGCCAGTACCGCGATTCCGCAGACCCTGGGTTTCACGGTTTACCAGTCTTCCTCTTCTTCTTCTTCTTCCTCTTCGTCCTCGTCCTCGTCGAAGTCGTCGTAGTCCTCGTCGTCTTCGTCGTCGGAATCGTCGTCAGACTCGAGTTCCAGCGGATCCACGCCCACCACTCGCAGACTGGCGCCGCACTCATCGCATCCTAGCGGATCGCCTTCGTCGAGATCTTCTTCATCCACATCGATTACCGCATCGCAGGCCGGGCAGGTGACCATCTCAATCCTCCAACATGTGCTTGATCAATTCTAGAAGGGAAAAAATACAACGCCCATCCTTTTTATCCGAAAGAACGAACCGAATGCAATCCCCCTGGCGCGTTCCATTTTCGCCCGCGCTTTTCTCGCGCCATTGTCGCGGCGGACATGCCTCCATTGAAGCACGAAATGAAGGAACTACGGAGCACCAAGCGGGAGGCACGAGCAGGGTCCTCGCGGTGGTTCCGACATCTTCTCCACAGGTGTTGTGAAACTCGGCAGTTCTGGAAAGAGATCCGCGAACGATCGATCCAACGAGTGGTCAAATCCCTCAGGCTTTGCGGGATTTCCCACAGTCCGGCCCATCCGGGGGGGCGCCCAACTGCTCCCAGGCCGAGTGGCGGCGCTGGCCACTGGATTGCTGTCTGGCGTGCGAGGTCTGATTTGGGTAAGAAACGGGGTACCCATTCCATCGAGCCGGTTGCAATCGTGCTGCTTCTGATTTCGGTGCCGCTGTTGCAGGCTCAGAAGCGCCCGGAGAGCCCGATGGTGCCGGATACAGTTCATGCAGTTCAAGATCTGCGGCTGGCAGCAGCTACGCAGCTAAGTTTCCATCGGTCTCATCGCCGATTCGGAACAATTGAGGAGCTGAAGGCATCCGGTTTTCTCGATTCGAGGTGGCCACGGGCGAATGCGGGCTACCACCTCTCCTGTGCACTGGATTCGCGCAATGAGGGATTCCGGTGTAACGGAGAGGCCAAGCGTCCGGACCTGCCCTTCCTGACAGTGGATGCAAGCCAAGCTGTGCGTTGGGCGAAGGGCCGCCGGCCGGATGAGAATAGCCCCGTAATTCCTGCGACAAGGCGAGCTTTGTCCCATCAGCCCTCCAAACCCTAAGGAGGCACTATGTTCACAACCAGGGCGCCGGCATTGGCCGTTGCGTCGCTGTGCGTTTTCCTCGTTTCCCCTTCCCTGGCCGCCAACAAGCAGAAGATCCCACAGGCAACCACCGATCGGGTTGTCAAGGCCGTAACGGACTTCTACGGGCCGGGTGTTGCGGCATCGCAGGTTTTTCTTGGATCGGAGATTTGTCTGGCATGCCATAAGGATGCCGGCGGATGGCGCCGCAGTTTGCACGCGACTGGCCTGAAGGTGGTTCCGACCGACAGCAATAGCATGAAACTGAAGGACGGCATCATCTTCGACGCAAACAAGAACGGCGTGGATGACTTCAAGGATGGGCTGGACTTCAATGCAATTGCCAGCGCCTTTGACCGTTTCAAGCCAAACGCGCCCGTGCTCAAGTACGACGCGGCCAAGGGGTATCTGCTCCGAATTGGGCAAGTGGATTTCCCGGTGGTGTTCGCACATGGCGGATCAGGACTCTATAAGCAGCGCGTGGTGGTGCGGATACCAGTGGCCGACCGGCCGGACAAACTGAGCGCCGGAGTTTATGAATCCCCGGTGCAGTTCAACGAAACCTCCAAGACCTATGTAGTCTACAACGCTCAGTATTGGTACACTTCTGACAACCGCCCGATCTTCACCCCCTCCTCCACGGCCAAGGACGCCGCGAAATCAAACTCATTTCATAAGCTGTGCGCGGGGTGTCACGCAAGCAATGTGGTTGCCTACAAAGATGCGAACGATGAGTACCTCACCGCGGTGCCACCGGCGATTCTCACAGCGGATGACGACGTTCACTATCTGGACCTGAACTTCGACGGTCAGCCGGAGCAATACAACACCGGTTGCGAGCGATGCCATGGTCCCGGAGGCCGGCATGTGCTGGGCCGGGGAGATCCCGACGCGATCCTCAACCCGAAGAACATGACGGCGAAACAGCAGAACGAGTTGTGCGGAGGGTGTCACTCGCGCGGGGCGTCTCTACCAGATAACCTGCATGAGTATCCGTATGACGAGAAAACGAATACGGACTACGGCGGCGCGTTGGGCGAGCCCTTGTTCAGCCGGTTCTTCGCCGACAAGGCGGGACTCTGGCCGGACCGCCAGACCTCGCGGCAGCACCATCAACAGCTAAACGACCTGATGAAGTCGGCGAAATGGGAGTTCGAATTCCATAAATCGACCTGCAGCGACTGCCACGAAACCCACAATGATAACCGCGCACATCTTCGCGATACCATTCGCGTGGAGGCGTCTCCAGGCAACGCGCTGAACATCAACGTGAAGGGCAACACGAATGCGCTGTGCCTGGCATGCCACGCCGGATTCGGGCCATTTGACAAGCTCAAGCGCGCCGATATCGCCGACCTGAAGACGAATGCGTCCACCATCAACACAGTGGTCAATGCGCACTCGCGGCATCGCTTCGACGCGGAGAATCCAACCCGTTCGATCGGCTGCACGACGTGCCACATGGCCAACATGGCTGCTTCGGGCGATGCCTACGACATCTCGTCGCATCTGTTCAGAATGGTTCCCCCGGACGCCACACTCCAGGCGCAGTCCGCGGGTGGTCAGCCCAACTCGTGCGCAACCTGCCACCGCAGCTTCGCACAGTTGTTTGGACTGCCAGCCGATCAGTCGCTCACCAACTGGACAGAACCTAGCGATGTGCAATTAGCCACATTCCTGAAGACCTTCTTTGGACCGGAAGGAACGTGGTTCAAGACCAAGTAGATTGATGAAAGCTGGCCGCCCCCGCCGGGGTGCGGCCAGCATCCGCAGGGCCTCAGGCAGTGCCGAACGGGCTCCGTTTCAGAGCGTACTCCAGGACCTCTTTCGGCACTTCGTATTTCGACAGCGCGGCGTTGCCAATGAAGCCCAGATCCTTGATGCCGGCGGGGCTTGTGTAATAGGCATCGACGGTCATTCTGCGAACCCAGTCAAAGAAGCGGGCGCCGGCGGCGAGTGGCGACCCGGTCTTTGCGGTGTAGTTCGAGAACATCTTGTAGACTTCGCCGCGAACGTATGCGGATTCCTCGGCGGATTGCTCGCGCATCACGCGCTCCGCTTCCACAAGGGCATCGAGCATCGCCGTCTGTTGCGCGGGCGCGGCCTCGGCGAACTCCTTGCCGTGGCGGCGGTGCATTTCGGCGTCGAGCCAGGCGATGCCGCCATGAAAGATCCGCGCGAGATCGATGTTCTGGCTCGCGAGCAGATCGATGAACTCGGGAGCGCCGGCATCGAGCGCGCTGGGCGAGGTCGCGTCGGCGGGCACAATCAACTCGGTGAGCCGCCGCAGCGTAGACCATTCGTGCGCCGAGAACACCTTCGGCTTGTAAGGGCCGGCTGCGCGATCAGCAGCCGTTGCGCTATGTACGTGCTGCGCGGCTTCGACAGTGAGTGAGCCGCCACCGGCCGCCGTCAGTGCCAGCGCGATCTGCCGGAGCGCATCGCGCCGCGTGGTTGTCGATTGCTGGTTAGACATTGCCCTTCCTCATCTCCTCGGCCAGATAGTCGGCGGCGCGCCATGCGAAGGCATTAATCGTAATGGTGGGGTTTTTGTCGGGATTACTGACGAAGAAGCCGCCATCGACACAAAACAGGTTCTTTACCTCGTGCGACTGGCAATACTTGTTGAGTGCCGAGGACCGCGGATCGGCGCCCATGCGGACGGTACCGACCTCATGAATGATGGAGCCGGGCGTGGAGATGCCGTTCTTCTCACGCGCGGCGTTGGCAATGCCGGTGACGCTCCCGCCCATGCCTTCAATGATAGAGGCAAAGGTGCGCTCCATATGCCGTGCCTGCTTCCACTCATAGTCGCTCCACTTGAAGTGGAACTTGAGAACGGGAATGCCCCACTGGTCGACGACGTTGGGATCGATCTCGCAGTAACTGTGGAGATTGGGAATCATCTCGCCACGGCCGGAGAAACCCACGGAGCACCCGTACTCGTCGCGGATTTTCTGCTTCATGGAAGCGCCGTAGCCGTAGCGCCGGGCGGCGCCGTGATAGCTGCCGACTCCTGGCATGCCATAGCCGCCGCCGATCTCGATGTGATAACCGCGGGGGAAGTCGATCTGGTTGTGCTTACCGACCATCCACCAGGGCATGTAGAGGTGCGCGCCGCCGAAGCCATCGGTGTTGTACTTGGGCAGGCCTTCGAGAGCCGGAACGTAGCCGCTGAGACTGAAGCCGACGGTATCCATGAGGAAGCGCCCGACCACACCGGAGCCATTGGCGACGCCGTTGGGATAATCTTTCGTTTTCGAGTTGAGGAGAATGCGGGCGGATTCGCAGGCGCTGGCGGCGAGGACGACGGCACGTCCGCGGATTAGCGTTTCGCGGCGTGTGGTCTTGTCGACATAGATGACGCCAGTGACTTTGCCGTTTCCATCGGTGACCAGTTCGCGCGCCATGGCATTCGCAAATAACTTCAACTTTCCGCTCTTGAGCGCTGGGAAGACTTCCACTTGTGAGGAGGAGTAAGCGGATGCGGTGAGGCAGCCCCGGCCACATTGCCCGCAGTAGTGACAAGCAGCCCGGCCGTTGAGGGGCTTCGTCAGAATCGCACGGCGGTTGGGGATGCAAGGGATGCCGAGCTTCTCGCAACTCTTCTGGATGAGGACTTCGTGCGCCTTCGGTGGCGGGGGTGGGAGGAACTGGCCGTTGGGTGCGCTGGCCATGTTGTGATTGGAGCCGGTGACGCCGATGAAGCGCTCCGCCCGGTCGTAGTAAGGCGAGATCTCGTCATAAGTGACGGGCCAATCCCAGCCGAGGCCATCGGTGGAGTAAGGCTTGAAGTCGTACTCGGAGAAACGGAACGACATGCGGCCATAGTGATTGGTGCGGCCGCCAACGATGCGGGATCGGAACCATTGGAACTCGCTGCCTTCGCCGATGGTGTAAGGCTCGCCGTCGAGTTCCCATCCGCCGCTGACGGTGGTGAAGTAGCCGAAGGGCTTGCCTTTACCGAAGTAGGCCTTGCCACCGTCTTCCGCGCCGCGATGGCCGACCTGATACGGCCACTGATGCTCTTTGAATTCCTTGGCCGGGTCGAGCATGGGGCCGGCTTCGAGCAACGCGCACGAGATGCCCTTTTCGGTGAGCACTCGCACAGTGGTGCCGCCGCCCGCGCCCGAGCCGATCACGATGACATCGTAAGTTTCCGGTGTGCGCTGGATTTGAAACACTCTGCTATTGGACCACAAGTGGTGTTCGCAAGGTGGGTCACCTCGTCTGGTCAGCGGGAGGTCATGGGGCAAGGGCAGTAGCGATGGCGGGGTCGTCAGTGATCCGGGAACTGGAACCGGGTTTGAGCGAGTGCGTGTAACTCGTGAGTCAATTCCTGTGAGTAAGGACCAGCGCCGCTAGAGATAACGAAAAATATTTGAAACTTTTGGCTGCACTCAGCGACCAGCGGTCAGTGTTCAGCTTCTGAATGAGCGCGGTGAGCATGCGCTTCACTTCGGTGGCACGGCCGTTCAGATCCTGGCAGTCTGCCGTGTTGAGTATCTCCAGATCTTTCGCCAGCAGCAGGTGATACTCGACCTCACTCGCCGATCCCATCGCGATCGAACAGAAGCGGGCGAACTCGGCATCCCCACTGCGTCCACATCC
>JAEUQE010000270.1 GCA_016789785.1 Bryobacterales bacterium | reverse complement strand
CACATGCGGTCATCGCGTGAATGGACGAATCGCCAGGCAGCGTAGGTGATGCCGGCGAGAACGAGGATCGCAAAGAGCACACGAACGGCGGTTCGACGCATACCAATAGCCCTTCACTCGCTATTGTACGCCTGTGCGCAAGCCGTAACGGGCGGACGGGGTGTTCATGCGCTGTCCAGATGGCTGGCCACCACCTCACGCGTGTCCTTGCTGGGAACCACCGGTACGATCTCCACGGTCATACCAAGGCCACGTCATTGGAGCACCCACTCCTGAAACAGGCGGGCATCCTCGCACTCCATCAGTTGGAAGCAGCGGCTGAAGTTGGGCTCAATCCAACTGTCGAGATAGCGCAGTCCTTCAGGCATCACGCGCCCGGCGTCGCGGAGTTTGCGGTAGACCGGGATCATATCGTTGTTCTGAAACCGCTCGATCACCATGAAGAGCATGCTTCATTCTAGGCCCGCGTGGCTTCGCCGGTAACCTCAATGCCCTTTCGTGGCGTCTTTTCAGGATCGGGAAGCCGTTTCACGTTCGATATAATCGGGACGCTGAGACCACTTCCAGCACCTGTTTCAGCCGAGAGGGTACATTTGAAGAAGATCAAAGCCGGTATTGGTGTGCTGATCGTTCTGGCCGCAGGGTGGTTTTTCGCCATGCGCGTGCGCCAAGCCAGCCAGATTCAGGAAGAGACCGCGAAGAAGGCTGCATCCAAGAAGGGTGGAGCGCGTGTGGTGAGCGTGAGCACCGGCGAGGCGCGCACCGGCCAGTTGCGCCAGGAGATTCTGCTGACTGGCGCACTTCGTCCGAAAGAGCAGGTGGAAGTGACGGCGAAGGCCACCGGACGCGTGGAGAAAGTGACCCATCAGCTTGGCGACCGCGTGAAGAGCGGCGAGTTGATTGCGGAACTGGAAGACGATGAACTGCAGCAGCAGGTGAGTCGCGCCAAGGCCGCGCTGGCGGTGGTGGATGCGGCGGCGAGGCAGCGCAAGGCGGAGTTGGACAACTCAAAGGCGAACCTGGGGCGTGCCGAGTCGTTGTGGAAGGAAGGGCTGATTCCGAAGTCAGACCTCGAGTCGAGGCAGACGGCGATGGAAGTCGTGCTGGCGCAGTTGCAGCTTACTGAGGCGCAGCGCGGCCAGGCGCAGGCGGAAATCAACGAACTGCAGATCCGGTTGGCGCAGACGAAGATCTATGCGCCGATGGCGGGTCACGTTGCGAAGCGGCACATTGATCAGGGGGCTCTGGTGAGTCCATCCACGCCGATCATGACGCTGGTGAATCTGAACACCATGGTGACGATGGCGAGCGTGCCGGAGCAGGAAGTGGGCAAGCTTCGTGTTGGCAACAGGGCGAAGATCGAGGTGGACGCTTTTAGCGACCGCGCTTTTGAAGGACGTGTGGCCCGCATCAGTCCTGTGTTGGATGCCGCGACACGCAGTGCGATTGTGGAAGTGGAGATCCCGAATGCCGAGCTTGGGCTGCGCGCGGAGATGTTTGCGCGCGTGCATCTCGACCTGGGTGCGACACGGGAGGCGGTGCTGATTCCGCGCGAGGGGCTGGTGTATCGCGGCTCGCAGCCGGGAGTGTTTCTGATTGAGCGTAATGCGGCGACATTCCGCGCGATTGAGACGGGACGAACCCTGGGTGATGAAGTTGAGGTGCTGGCGCACCTTGATCCGGGTACTACGATCATCACGCGAGGTTCGTCGATGTTGCGTGAGGGCGATCAGATCAAAGTGACCGCGGACCGCACTTCGAGGGCGGCTCCCGGGAAGACGTTGAATGAGCCGCCACGTGGCGAGCCGAACAAGAGGGAATCGCGGAAGGGCGAAGGGCAGCGGCGGGCCGAGTAGCGCAGCCAGTTGCAGCAGCGCGCCAGCAAGAGAGGAACCGCATGAGTCTACCAGAGTTCTCGATACGACGGCCCGTGACCATCGCGATGTGTACGCTCATCGTGATTCTTCTCGGCTCCATTGCGTTTGTGCGGCTGCCGGTCGACTTGATGCCGGACACGGTGTATCCGACGATCAGCGTACGCGCTGAGTATCCGGGAGTCGCGCCGGAGGAGATGGAGAATCTGGTGGCGCGCCCACTGGAGGAGGCGTTCAGTTCGGCGCCTGGCGTGGAAGAGATTACGTCGAACTCGACCGAAGGCACCACGAGTGTTCGCGTCTCGTTCGTATACGGCACCAATCTGGATGAAGCGGCGAACGAGTTGCGGATCCGCCTGGATCGCCGGCGCAGTGCATTGCCGGAAGACATGGAACCTCCGGTGATGTACAAGTTTGATGTGTCGCAGTATCCGATCATGTTCCTCACCGTGGCGGCGAGTGACATGGATCCCCGCCAGTTGCGGCACTTCACGGAGAAGCAGATTCAATACCGTTTGGAGCGTGTGCCTGGTGTCGCGCAGTTCACCGTGCGCGGTGGTTTGCGGCGTGAAATCCACGTGGACCTGAATCTGGAGAAGTTGCGAGCGTTAAATCTCTCCGTGGCGGACGTGGTGCGGATTGTGCGGCAGGAAAATCTGAACCGGCCCGTCGGACCAGTTCGTGAAGGGCGATTCGAAGTACTGCTGCGCACACAAGGTGAGTTTCAGAATCTCGACCAGATTCGCAATCTTGTGATCACGACGCGCGGCACGGTGCCGGTATACCTGCGGGACATCGCGGTGGTGGAGGATTCGCACGAGGAAGTCCGTCAACTGGTGAGTGTGGATGGTGCTCCAGCGGTGCGTTTGTTCGTGTACAAGCAGTCAGGCGCGAACACGGTGGATGTGTCCGATGCCGTGTGGGCCGAGGTCGCGCGCGTTCACCGCGACTATCCGAACATCAAGATCTCGGCGACGGGCGACTCCGCCGAGTACATCAAGGCCGCGATCGGCAACGTGAAGGACTCGACGCTGCAAGGCGGTGCTTTGGCCGTACTGATTCTCCTCGTGTTCCTGCGAAGCATTTCGAGCATGCTCATCATCGGCGTGGCCATTCCGGTGTCGGTGATCGGCACGTTCGCGGTGATGCACATGGCGGGCTTCACACTGAATACGGTGTCGTTCGGCGGCCTGGCGCTGGGCGTGGGGATGCTGGTGGACAACGCGATTGTTGTGCTCGAGAGCATTTTCCAGAATCGCGAGCGCGGACTGCGGCCACTCGAAGCAGCGATTGCCGGGAGCAAGCAGGTCGCGCTTGCGGTGACTTCCTCCACACTCACAACAATTGCAGTGTTCGTGCCGGTGTTGTTTCTGACGGGCACCTCAGCGGTGACGTTCAAACAGCTTGCGTATGTGGTGACATTCTCGCTGTTCTGTTCGCTGGCGGTGGCTCTGACCGTGGTGCCTTTGCTGTGCTCCCGATTCCTGGGTGGCGTTCGAAACGTCAACCGCAAGTCGCTTGGGGGGATTGTGTATCAATGGGTTGGCGATATCCAAGTCCGGATGAACGAAGGCTACGGGTCGCTGATTCGATGGTCTCTGGATCACCGCTTTGTGGTGCTTGCGGCTGCAACCGTCATGCTTGTGGGTACGTATCAGATCATGCCTCTGATCGGTGTCGAATTGACGCCGGAGGCCGATGAAGGCGAGGTTCGGGCAGATGTGGAGTTGGAGCCCGGAACGCGTGTGGAAGTGACCGATGAGAACATCCAGCGGATGGCGAAGGTAGTGCGCGAGAAGGTTCCTGAAGCGATCAACATCATGGTGGAAACGGGTGGAGGCGGGTTTTCGCGCGGCACCTCGACGCACATGGGCGAGTTGCGCATCCGGCTGAAGCCGCAGAATGAGCGCACACGGAGCGCGAAAGAGATCGCCAATTCGCTGCGTCCGCTGCTTGCCTCGCAACCTGGCGTGATCGTGCGTACAAGGGTGTCGAGCGGCATGATGAGCCGCAGTTCCCGATCGGGGTCGAGCGGGGGCGACCGGCTCGCTGTGGAGATTCGCGGGCACGATTTGCAGACGCTGGAGGATCTTGCCGAGCAGGTGCGCACCGCGATGGCAACGGTGCCCGGTGTTCCCGAAGTGCAAGTGTCGAGGCAGCCGGGCATGCCGGAGATGCTGGTGTCGGTGGATCGCCTGAAGGCCGCAACCATGGGATTGAATGTGTCGAACATCGCGGATGCGCTGGAGACGGCGATCGGCGGACGGCGAACTTCGATGTTCCGCCAACAGGGCGATGAATACAACATTCTGGTGCGGCTGAATGAGCGCGACCGCATGAACCTGTCGCAGGTCGGGCTGGTTCCCCTGGTCACCTTAGGGGGGCGCACGGTCTCCGCGGATAGCGTTGTTCAACTGAAGCGGCAGGAAGGTCCGGTTTCGATTGACCGCGCCGATCAGGAACGGATTGTCGTGGTGAGTGGCACCATTGCCGAGCGCGACCTGGGCAGCATCATGCGCGATCTGGATGCAAGGCTGCAGAACATCAACCGCCCCACGGGCTACGAGTTCAAGTATGGAGGCGAGTACGAAGAACAGCAGGAGAACTTCCGCGAATTGACGTTCGCGGCGATTCTCGCGCTCATTCTTGTGTACATGGTAATGGCCTCGCAGTTTGAATCGTTGCGCGATCCGTTCATCATCCTGTTCTCGATTCCGCTGGCGGCGATCGGTGTAGTTGGCATTCTGATCCTCACGCACACGACGTTCAACATGCAGGGATTTCTCGGTGTGATTGTGCTGGTGGGGATTGTGGTGAACAACGCGATTCTGCTGATCGATTGCACGAAGCAACTGCAGGATGACGAAGGCTACGATTTACGCGAGGCTGTGGTTACTGGTGGCACCCGCCGCCTGCGCCCGATTCTGATGACCACGACAACGACGGTGCTCGGACTGATTCCGATGTCATTGGGAATTGGCGAGGGCGCCGAGTTGCAGGCGCCGCTTGCGCGTGTCGTGGTTGGAGGGCTGTTGACTTCCACATTGATTACGCTGGTCGTGATTCCGGTGATCTACAGTCTGCTGGAAGAACGCAGGGCCCCAGCGAGCGCCACACAAAGCGCCGCACTGCAGCCCGCGCAGGGTGACTGAGGTTCGGAGGGTATGACTGTTGATCGTTTGACTGATTTCGCTGAACGCTATACGTCAGCGTGGTGCAGCCAGGATCCCGCGCAAGTTGCGTCATTTTTCTCGCCACAAGGTTCGTTGAGGGTGAATCAAGGCGCGCTGGCACGTGGCCGCGAGGAGATCGCCGCAGTGGCGCGCAGTTTCATGACTGCGTTTCCCGATCTGAAGGTGATGCTGGAACGGGTGTCGCAGGAAGGCCCGTATGGGTTTTATCATTGGTCGCTCACAGGCACGAACGATGGACCTGGCGGTAGCGGCCGTTCTGTCCACATCCACGGATTTGAGCAATGGACCTTTGGCGATGACGGCTTGATCATCGAGTCCCTGGGCCATTTCGACGAAGCTGAATACGCCCGCCAGATCCATGGCGGATGAGCAAATGAACATTTCCACCGCCGGCGAAGGAAAAGCTCCGATGAAGATGATTGCCATTACGACACTGTGCGCATTGTGGACCGTTGGTCTGGTGCACGCGCAGGCCGAACCCGATGCAGTGAAGATGAAGGCCGATTTCGATCGCGCCCAGCGCATCCTGAAGGATTGGCCAAATCTTGGACGCTACGCAGCGGACAACGCGCAGGTGAGCGCACCTTCCGCCGGCGAAGAGAGGGTTGTGTTCATGGGTGATTCGATCACCGACGCATGGGGACGCCGCATGGGCAAGTTCTTTCCGGGCAAGCCTTACATCAATCGCGGAATCAGCGGGCAGACCACACCGCAGATGCTGATCCGCTTCCGTCCGGATGTGCTCGCGCACAAACCGAAGGCCGTCGTGATACTCGCGGGCACGAACGATATCGCCGGCAACACCGGACCGATGACTTTGGAACAGATCCAAGGCAACCTGCAGTCAATGGCTGAGCTTGCGAAGGCCAACGGAATTCGCGTGGTGTTTGCATCCGTGCTTCCCATTTGCGATTACATCCGGACACAATCAGACCGCCGGCCGATGGAGAAGATCAAGGCTTTGAACGCGTGGATTCAGGACTACGCGAAGCAGGCGGGCGCGATCTATCTCGACTACTATTCGGCGATGTTGGATGAGGCCGGCTTATTGAAGAAGGAACTCACCTACGACGGCCTGCATCCGAATGATGCGGGCTATGCAGTGATGGAGCCGCTGGCGGCGGAGGCGATCGCGAAGGCGTTGGGGCACTGAACCCGGCTCGGCCGGCCGCAACGCTACACAAGAATGTCCTTGATCACGTTGCCAAAGACATCGGTCAGGCGGAAGTCACGGCCGCTGTACCGATAGGTGAGCTTCGTGTGGTCGAGCCCCAGTTGATGCAGGATGGTCGCGTGGACATCGTGAGGATGAACCGGCTTGTCAACCGCCTTGAAACCAAACTCATCCGTCGCACCATAGGCCATGCCGCCTTTGAATCCGCCGCCCGCCAGCAACATGGAGAAGCCGTGATTGTTGTGGTCGCGGCCGTTCTGGAATTTCACAAGCCCGCTCACTTCCACCGATGGTGTGCGGCCGAACTCGCCGCCGATCATGACCACCGTCTCCTTCAACAGCCCACTTGCTTTCAGGTCAGCGAGCAGGGCGGCCATCGGCTTGTCGCTCTGTTGTGCGAGCTTGCGATGGGTGAGGATGTCGTCATGGTTGTCCCAAGGCTGGCCGTCACCATAGTAGACCTGCACCATGCGCACGCCGCGTTCGACGAGACGCCGCGCCATGAGGCAACCGCGGGCGAACGGGCCGTCGCCATAGCGCGTGCGCACTGCCTCGGGCTCCTTCGCGACGTCGAAGGCATCGAACGCTTCGCTCTGCATGCGGTAGGCAACTTCCATCGTTTCGATGCGAGCCTCGAGTTGGGGGTCGTTCCCTTCGCGCTTGAGATGCATGCGGTTCAGGGATGAGAGCAAATCGAGTTGCCGGCGTTGCTCTTCGCGCGAGAGTTGGGTGTTCCTGAGATGCTGAATGAGCTTCTCGGGTTCCTTCTCCTGATTGGGGATGTGAGTGCCTTGATGAATGGCCGGCAGGTACGCGGAGCTCCATAGTTGTGGCCCGATCACGGGCAATCCGGGGCAGAGAACAACGAAGCCGGGAAGGTTCTGGTTATCGCTGCCCAGGCCGTAGTTGAGCCACGAGCCCATGGATGGATGACCGGGGAGCACGTGGCCGCAATTCAACATAAACAGCGATGGCTCATGGTTCGGGCGCTCCGTGTGCATGGAACGGATTACGCAGAGATCATCGGCGTGCTTGCCGAGTTCGGAGAAGATCTCGCTGATTTCGAGCCCGCTCTGGCCGCACTTGTGGAACTCGAAGGGCGAGCCGAGCAATGCGCCGGTCTTGCGTTCGGTGCGCAGATTGCCCGACGGCGCAGGCTTTCCGTGGTACTTCGTCAAGGCGGGTTTCGGGTCGAAGGTGTCGACCTGGGAGGGGCCGCCGTTGAGGAAGAGATAGATCACGTGCTTCGCTTTCGGCGCGAAGTGCGGACCGCGCGGCGCGTTGGAGGCGCCCTGAAGCGTACGGCCGAGGCCCAGCATGCCGAAGCCGCCGCCAATGGCGGAAAGAAGATCGCGCCGAGAGGGCTTGAGATTAGTAGAAGACCAGTTCATTGGAACCCAGGAGCACCTGCGCATAGCGTGGCCAGGCTTTGGCATCGGACTTGAGGTAGGCGAGACCCGCGTCGACTTCCGCCTTCAAGGGTTCGCGATAAAACAAAATACGGTACGCATGTTTGATGCGTGCGGAGTCGTCCGCCGCGGCCTTCTGGAGCCCTGCGGCAAGCGCCTGTGCGCGCTCCTGCACGAATGTGCTGTTGAGGAAGAACAGTTGCTGGAGTGGCGTTGCCGTGAGAATGCGCTGCTCGGATGTGGAGTTCGGATTCGGAAAATCAAACAGCGCGAGCGTGCCATCCAGTTTGCGGCGGCTCACGAAGCTGTAGACGGTGCGGCGCTTGTTCGATGTGTCCGTGATCTTGAGCGGCTTGCCACCCATTGTGAGGTCGAGCTCCGCGGATGCCGCGAGCAGAGAATCGCGCATCGCTTCAATGTCGAGACGGCGGCGATTGGCGCGCCAGTTCAAGCGATTTTCGGGATCGGCGGTGAACGCCTTCGGCTCGTTCTGATAGCCCAGCGCGTAGGCGTTGGTGAGCACGATTTCGCGGATCAGAGCCTTCATCGACCACTTCTGTTCCACGAAGCGCGAGGCGAGGTAGTCGAGCAGTTGCGGATGGCTCGGCTTCTCGCCAAGCTGTCCGAAGTTGCTGAGCGTGCGAACGAGGCCCTGTCCGAACAGATGGTGCCAGATGCGGTTTACCGCAACGCGCGCCGTGAGCGGATTGGCCGGATCCGTGATCGATTCAGCAAGTTCCAGGCGTCCGCTTCCTTTGGCGAAGGGCTTCGGTTCGCCATGGCTCAGAATGGAGAGGAACCGGCGTGGGGCCTCTTCGCCGAGGTTGTCCGCGCTGCCTCGAATGCGAATGCGTTCCGTACGCAGCTTCTTTCGATCCTCGATCACATGATAGTAAGGGTACCGTTCAGGGATCGCCTTCTTCGCTTTGTCCACTTCGGCGCGCAGGAAGTCGAGATGAGCTTTCCATTCGCCGGAAAGATACGGGTCGAGCTTTGCAGCTTTGTAGTAGAGCAAGCCGCTCTCGAACTTGGCGAAGCGGTTCGATGAGAGGATGTCCCGCCAGAGCAGCCATTTGTCGCGAGGGAGCGAGAGCAGGTCGGCGCGTGCGAGATCGTTGCGCTGATTCGAGCCTCCAAGGCGGATGAAGTTCTTCTCTTCAATCTCGCGCTGCTCCTTCAGCACTTCCAGCACCTTTGCCTGAAACTCATCCGGGCTGAGATTGCGGAACGGATGCTCGTGTTCCGGCATCTTCAGATAGTCGGCCCACCGCTTCAGCGTGGTTTCGTCCAACTGGTTCGCCGCGGCGAGAGCCTTCGTCTCGCCGCCTTCGTTCACCTGGCGGGCGGCGCGAATGAAGTCCGCGGTGCGATGGGCAAGCACTTCGGCAAGTGCCTCGGCCTGTTTTTCGAGGAACTTGTTGAGCTTCGCTTCGGCAGCCTCGTGCGCTTCCTTGCGTTGCTTGTAGTCCTTCACGACTTCCGGCGGCGCTAGAGGGAACTCGCTGTTATCGGTGCTGGTGAAGACACCAAGCATCGAGTAATAATCCTTCGTCGGGATCGGGTCGAACTTGTGATCGTGGCATTGCGCACAGGCGACCGTGAGGCCGAGGAACGCTTTGCCGGTCACTTCGACACGATCGTCCTGGAATTGTGGACTGAGCGCATAGAACCCGAGCCCGGCGATGAGCTTCTCCTTCCGTGGCGCTTCGATCATGTCGCCGGCGATCTGCGCCTTGACGAACAGGTCGTATGGCATGTCCTGATTGAAGGCGCCGATGACCCAATCGCGATAGCGGAACGCGTTGTCGTAGGGCTGATCCTGAGTGGAGTTGAGCAGATCATCGGAGTAGCGCGCGACGTCAAGCCAATGGCGCGCCCAGCGCTCACCGAAGTGCTGGGATGCAAGCAGGCGGTCGACGGCTTTCTCGCGCGCTTGCGGCGAGTTGTCCTTGACGAAAGCATCCACGTCTTCAGGCGACGGAGGCAAGCCAGTGAGATCGTAAGTGACACGGCGGAACCAATCGTGCCGCGACGCGGGACCAACTGGTGCGAGGCCCTTTTCTTCGATCGCCGCCAGAACGTGCTGGTCGATTGTGGAACGCGCCCATGTCTTGTTGCGGACCGAGGGAGGCGGTGAAGATTTCACTGGTTGGAAGGCCCACCACGCACGTTGCTGGTCAGTGATGCGGTATGCCGCGGACTTCGGCTTGTCGGTGGCGGGCCAGACGGCGCCACGTCCAATCCACTGCTCGATATCGTCGATCTCGGCTTGCGTCAACTTGCCCGAGGGAGGCATTTTCAGCCGTTCATGGGTGTGGCGCATCGCGCGCACTATGAGGCTTTGCGCGGGGCGCTCGGTGTCGATGGCGGGGCCTGATTTGCCGCCCTTTTGCAGCGACTCGCGCGACACCATTTCGAGTCCACCGAGCTTGGTCTGCGTGTGACACGAGAAGCAGTTCTTCGCGAGCACCGGACGCACCTTCATCTCGAAAAACTCGATGGAATCGGCGCGTTGTGAGTACACCACGGCTGCCGGCGTGAGGCACGCAAGTGCGAACAGTCGAATACCCAGGGGCATTGCCCGAAATTCTATCAAACGCGCGAAGGGTGCTCAAAGATGAGAGAATCAAGTTGAGGATCAATGGGAGCTACAACACAGTTGGAACCGTACGAGGCTCTTGCGGTTGCGAACAGGTTTCTCGCCCTCGCGGCGCGGGACAAGAAGCCCATTGACCATTTGAAACTGCAGAAGTTGATCTACTTCGCCCATGGGTGGTATCTCGCGTTTACGGGGAGTCCTTTGCTGACTGAGCACGTCGAGGCGTGGCAGTATGGACCGGTGATCCCAACTGTGTATCATCAGTTCAAACGGTTCGGCAGCGCCACCATTACCAGTCCCGCATACCGGGCAGTTGAAGACCCTTTCGGCAATATGCAACTTGTTCCATATGAATTCCGCGCGACCGAGTATGCCGATCGGGTT
>JAEUQE010000026.1 GCA_016789785.1 Bryobacterales bacterium | reverse complement strand
CCGGTAGGCGAACCGGCCCAGCGCATACCAACGTCCCGCCCGGCCCAGGGCTCGCTTCACCCGGGCGCCGGACTCCGGAAGTCCGTCGAGCGGCTCGGTCGCCGCCGGTGGCACTGCCCCAGCCACGGATTCCGTCCACGTCTCGAAGTCGCGAGTCTCCCAGATGCGCACGGCCGGCTCATTCGCCAAAGTGGAAAGCGAAGCCGCATAGAGGATGGTTCCATCGGCCGAATACCAGACCCTGTGAATCGTGCCCGTAGCCACCGAGGGGAGGGCAGCCTCAATCGCCGAGTTGCCGATGCGCCGCCATTCGGGCCCCGCATCGTTCACTGGCGCCTGGCCCCAGACTGGAACACTCCCACCCAAAATGAAAACCACAACCGCAGCCGCAAGGCCGGAACGGCACCGGCGGGCGAGAAGAAATTTCCCACCCGTCGTGAATCGTTTGCCCCAGGCTGTGGCGGATTGACACATCACTGTCCCTATTCTAACCTCTCGCGGGCTGGCGCTTGTAATGAAAAATGTTGAAAGCACATGTACTTTGCCGACGGACTTGTGATATGTCTAAAGGTGTTCAGCAAGTTTAGGGGCGTCGACGGCCTCCTCCAGGTTGGTACGTTGATTGCTACACTATGGACTGCGATGGTTGAAGTGCCCATGAACGGGGGTTGGAAACGCGGCCTGCTCTGGAGCGTCCTGATGGCGCTCTCGGCGGGAGTGTGCGCGGCGCAGATCCCGTTCCTTGCCCCGGCGAATTCCGCGGCGACGGTCACCAAACTCACCGGCCAGGTTTCTGTCATGAAGGATTCCTATCCTTGGGCATTGCAGCTTGGCGCGACCATCCAGCCCCAGCAACTCATCATTGCAGGTGCCGACGGCTACGCCGAGTTACAGGTTTCCGACGGAAGCACAATCGAGGTGTTCCCGAACTCCAAAGTCATCTTCCGGAACAACTCTGGCAGCCTGAAGGATCTCGTCGATATGGTGATCGGACGGATCCGCGTCCACATTGAGAAGATCGGCGGTAAGCCGAATCCGAATAGTGTCACCACGCCCACAGCGGTGATTTCTGTTCGCGGTACGACCTTCGATGTCGTGGTGGATGATACCGATGAGAGCACGCTCGTCGCTGTGACCGAAGGCTTGGTCGAGGTTCAACATAAGCTGAAACCGTCGGGCAAGTCGAAGTTTGTTGGCGCCAACGAGATGCTGCGGGTCTACAAGGATCAGCCTCTGGCTCAGCGTGGCGTCGATCGCGGAATCGTGGCTGACCGTGTTTTCCGCGGCCTCTCCGACGCGATTATCACGATCATGCGTTCCCCACGCGGCGGAACCGGTGTCCCGGGTGGCACTGGCCCGAGCCTGCCCGGTGACTCTCGCGGCAACGAGCCTCCACCTCCACCGCCTCCTCCTCCGCCACCACCTCCAGGCAACTGATCGAGTACGGCTCAAAAGCGCCGAAGCAAGAGGTTGCTGCTAAGGAATACTCCAACTGCGCCGTCGCCGGTGTTGCTTTGGCGGCAGCCGCTCAGGCCCAACACTGCTCACTCCCGCATCCTGCGCTGCGCACTTCACCGTGGCGCTAGGCCTTAAGCCTGCCGCGCCGAGAATCGTCTCGGTGCAGGGCGACGTGAACGAAAATGCGCAGTTAAGGCGGGGTTGAGCGCTGATGATCCACCCAGCGGCGATTCGCCGCCCCCGGGCACTGGCCTCGATAAGATTGTCGACGCGGCAGACTGAAGTCTGCGTAAGCCGGCACCATAAGCCTGCCGCGTCCCGTGAAAG
This sequence comes from Bryobacterales bacterium, assembly GCA_016789785.1. The sequence continues at coordinate 53,618 of JAEUQE010000026.1, read as the reverse complement.
GAGTATTGTGCTCAGGCCGTCAGTGTACGGGCCCGGCGCGTGGATTCGGCGATCCTGAGTTCACATGGCAACTGCACGTGCTGCGGCTCGGGTGACGGGGCGAGCCCCTCCAACCGGTCCATCAGCAGATTCGCACCTCGGAAGCCCATCTCATAGGTCGGCTGTGCGACCGCTGTCAGCTCGGGGCGAAAACCCTTCAGAATCGCCACGGAGTCGAAGCTTGCCAACGCGATGTCGCCGGGCACGGAGAGACCCTGCTCATGGAGTGCTTCCAGAACGCCTGCCGCCATTAGAATGTTGGCCGTGAAGACCGCTTCGGGCAGACGACTGCCTGTGAGCCATTCCCTCATCAGCCGGTAGCCGGACTCCCGGCGGAAGTCGCCATCGAAGACCCGCCAGGCGAGGCCCGCCTTCGTCATCGCCCGCTTGTAGCCCTTTAACCGGTCCGCAGTCAGATACATCTCGGGTGCTCCGCCCACGTAGGCGATGTCGCGGTAGCCCTCGGCGATGAGATAGTCGATGGCGGCTTCGACGCCACCTGCGTTGTCGACAGTGACCGAGTCGACCGCAAGGTCGCGGGGACGGCGGTCGAGACAGACCACAGGGATTCCATCTTCCAGAGCCTTCCCCACGTGGGGATGCTTGCCCCGTTTCAGTGCGACCACTACTAGAAGGCCGTCCATGCGCCGGGATTCCAACAGTTCGAAGATCTGGCGCTCGCGATCCGGGCTATCGTCGGTATTGAATGTGGTAAGCAGATAGCCTCGCGCCAGCGCCGCGTCTTCAGCGCCTCTCATCAGCTCAGGGAAGAAGGGATTGGTGATGTCGGAGATCACCATGCCCAGCGCTCTTGTCCGCTTTGACTTGAGGCTTCGAGCGATGTGGTTTGGCCGGTAGCCGAGCTGCCGTACGGCCTCTTCCACCTTGACGCGAATCGCGGGATGGACGCGGCGCACTCCACTGAGCACATGCGACACCGTGCCGATGCTCACACCTGCAAGAGCAGCGACTTCCTTGATCGTGGGCATAGAGAGTACGGGGTTGGCAAGGGGATCCGCGAGAGGCATGCCGCCGCGCGAAACGGCAAGCCTTGACAACCACAAGCAAGGATCATATCATGCTTGAAACGTTTCACGCGCTGAAATGTTTCAAGCCGTGAGACAGACTTGCCATATCTTTGCTTCCGAGGTCTGCCATGTTGACGCCACGTCTGCTGCTGTTAACCCTTTTCGTTCCCGCCTGGCTGTCTGCTCAGGTGAATGCGGGAGCGCTTTCCGGCACCGTTCAGGACCCTGCCGGTGCGATCGTTCCGAGCGCCAAAGTCACCCTTCAGTCCGAGCAAACGGGCGTGGAACAGGTGGTGAACACATCGGGCGCTGGTGTGTATCTTTTTCCTACTCTCCAGCCGGGCACCTATCGCGTGTCGGTGGAGGCCCCTGGCTTCAAGCGTGCGACGCGCGCCGGCATCGTGATCCAAGTGGGCGAAAAGCTTGGTGTGGATTTCCGCCTTGAGGTCGGCGCGGTCACCGAGACGATGAACGTGACGGCAGAGTCACCCTTACTGACGACCACGAACGCGAACATCGGCCAGGTGGTGGATCAGAAGAAAATTATGGAACTGCCGCTGCCCGGCCGCGACACCATCCGGTTGGTCCAACTTGCGCCGGGAGTCGGCGGGATTAACTCGAATCTCGGAGATCTGCGTTTTGGTGGCGGGCGCATCCGGCAGGCCGAATTCTATGTCGATGGCTCGCCGACTTCGGCCGCGGGGGACGCCCGCGCCACGGCTTTGCCCTCGATCGACGCGATCCAGGAATTCCGCGTCGAGACCAACAATCTTTCGGCGGAGTACGGCAGGCTGTCAGGCGGAGCAATCAACATCCAGACGCGCGCGGGAACCAATGAACTGCACGGTTCGCTCTACGACTTTGCCCGCGACGATGTCTTTAACGCCAACAGTTGGGACGGGAATCGCCGGGGCAGCCCTCGCGGAACGTTTACGCTGCACCAGTTTGGCGGGACGATTGGCGGCCCGATGCTGGTGCCAAAGCTTTACAACGGCCGCAACCGGACTTTCTTCTTCTTTAACTACGATGCCGAACGGCGATATAACGACGGAGCGCTCGCCTTTGCCACCATGCCGACGGCGGCGGAACGCACGGGTGACTTTTCACAAACTCTGAACAATAACGGCCAGCGGGTCACTATTTACGATCCGTCGACCTACAATGCAGCCAGTAACAGCCGCCAGCCGTTCGCCGGTAACCGCATTCCGGAAAGCCGGTTCGATCCCGCCGCAAGATACATGCTCTCGCTGTGGCCGGCAGCGAACCGCCAGGGCGATCCGTTGAACGGGCTGAATAACTTCGGCGCAGTGAATTCGTCCCAGTCCCGCCGGGACGATTTTACGGGACGCTTCGACCATAACATCAATCCGAACCACCGGATTTACCTCCGTGTGACCCGTAAGTACTTTAAGGATCAGCCGGCGTATTGGGCGGGTCCCGCGACGTCGGGCGTCCGTAACACGTGGCAGTACGAGACCGGGTCGACGCTCAACTACACCGGTACCATCACTCCCACCACAATCCTCACGGCGCAGTTCGGCGCGACGGCGCGGAATTTTACTTACTATCCATTGTTCAATGGCTTCGACCCTACGCAGGTGCCCTTCGCAGGCAACGCCCGGCGGGAACTGGATCCACGGTTCGTGCCCAATATGAGTTTCGAGCGTGTATCGGCGCTGGGCGTGAACTTCCTCACCACCTGGCTGCGGGAGCGCTACTTCATCGGGACCGCGTCCGTCACCAAGATCTGGAACCGCCATACGCTGAAAGCGGGATATGAAATCCGGCCCACTTATCTGAACAACATCGAGCCGGGCGCGCCTTCGGGACGCGCGGCGTTTGACGGTGCATGGACGGGACTCAACCAGCAGGCGCCATTCGCCCAGCAAGGCGCGGGCCTGGCAAGTTTCATGCTCGGTTTGCCGAATAACTTCAGCTTTGACTCCGGTCAATTGGGCTGGGCCCTGAGTTTCCGCAATCATGCCTGGTATGTGCAGGACGACTTCCGAGTGAACTCGAAACTGACTCTGAATCTCGGTCTGCGGTGGGACTACGAGGCCCCTATGACAGAGCGGTTCAACCGCCTGGCGGTGATTGATTTCGATTCCGAATCGGGTGTTCGTTCGAACGCGAACTGGAACTTCCAGCGCGACGTTCTGGGTACAGGGCAACTTCCTGCCGGGGTTCCTTCACCAGTGATTGCGGGGCCTTTCCGGGGTGGCATGGGCGTGGTGGGGACGCCCGCGTTTCCGGGCCGCGGAGGCAGCCAGCGTGTGTACAACAATTTTGGGCCCCGGCTTGGAATGGCGTATCAACTTCGGCCAACCACCGTGCTCCGTGCCGGCTTCGGCATTATCTATGCCGGATACACAGGCAACGCGTCCGGCTCGGATTCGCTGAGTGTACAGCGCTTCTTCCGCACCACCGGGACGTCCTTGATTACGCTGGACAACGGACGTACGAATTTCGCGACACTTACGAATCCTTTTCCGAATGACGCCGGGCTGATCCGCGCAACCAACGATCCCGCGGAGATCCTTCGCCGGTATCAAGGCAACAGCGGTTTCGCTTATCAATACAACCAGCGGCCCTCGTACGAGATCAGTTACAACGCCGGTATCCAGCAGCAGATCGGGAAGTGGGCCGTGGAGGCGTCATTCATTGGAAACCGCGGCCTCCGGCTCTATATCGATGGCAATGTGTGGTTGAACCCGATCGACATGCAGTTCCTGTCCCTGGGCGCGACGCTCGAACGTCCGGTGGCAAATCCCTTCGCCGGCGCGGGCAACGCAGAGAATGGAAACGCGTTGACAGCGGCTTCGATCCCATACAAACAACTGCTGCGTCCGATGCCGCATCTGGTTGGCGACACTCGAATCCTCCGCGCTCCCATCGGCCAGTCCACCTATCTTGCCGGTTACTTCCGCGCCGAGCGGCGTTACTCGAACGGCCTCAGCGTGCTGTTCGCTTACACGGCGTCGAAGTTGATCGAGAATACTCCGGGCAAGGCCGGCAGCGCCTACGGGCTTCCGCAGGACGGCCGCACTTTCTCCGATATCCGTGGCCTTTCCGTGCAGGACATTCCACAGAAACTCGTCGCCACCTACCTGTACGATCTGCCCTTCGGAAAGGGTAAGAAATGGGCAAACAATGTGACGGGAGGCGCAGGCAAAGTGCTGGATGCCGTGATCGGCGGATGGGCGGTTTCAGGATTCACCATCATTCAGTCCGGCTATCCGCTGCAAATCACGCAAAATGACAACTATACTGGCGGCATGGGGCTCGGCCGGCTGCGGCCTACGCTTGTGTCGGATCAGATCCGGACCTCCGTCAGCGTGAAGGACTCCGTCGGCTTCGCCAATCAAGCCCGAGGCGCGTATCTGAACCGCGCGGCATTCGCGGTGACCAATCGCTACGGTGTGGGCAACGTGCCGGCGACACTTCCCAATCTGCGGCAGCCGCGGTTCAATGTGACCGATCTCGCGGTGATGAAGAACTTCCGCTTCAAGGAGCGCATGCAGTTGCAGGTGCGCCTGGAGTCACAGAACGCTTTCAATCACCCGGTGTTCAACCTCGGCGGAAACGATCTCAACATCCAGTCCGCCACGTTCGGTTACATGAATTCGGTGATCAGCCAGCCACGGAACATGCAGTTTGGCGCGAGATTCGTATTCTAAGATATTGAACACCACCCTGTTCGAGGTAAAGGAGCAGAAACTTGCGCCGACGTGACTTTCTTGTTGCCGCGGGTACATATGCCGCGCACAGCGCAAACGCGCAGCCCAAAGCCGGAAGCAATGGAACAACTCCGGCGAAGGACGAGTTCATGCACGGATTGTACGACCGGCTGCACGACTCTCCCACTCAGCGTAAGTTCCGCGCGCTGGCGCCCATGCCATGGGGCGTCGTGTTTTTGCCCTGGAAAGGAATCACCGAGGAGGAAATGCGGCGTCATTTCCGGCTCATGAAGAGCCTCGGGTTCCACAACCTGAAGCAGGCGATGCCGACGCCGGAATGGCCGCACGAGCGTGTGCTGGAGATCGCGCTCGAAGAGGACGTCATCCCGTTCTGGTATGGCGAGGCCGGCTGGGAGGAGATTACTCCGGCGTTGCTTCGCAAACTCGGGCTTCCTGAGACATTGACCATCCGTGAAGCCCGTCTGAATCCGAAGATGCGGGCATATCAGAAAGAGGTGCTGCGCAAACAGATACCGGTGATGGTGCGCGGCGAGGGGCGTCCGCGGAGGAATGCTCCCACCCCGCCCGGCGCGTTCCGCCACACTCCGGACCCGTATCTCCGGCCTGACGACGTACCGCACTTCAAGCATTGGCTTCGAGCAACTTACAAGTCCCCCGGCGAGATCGCCGATGCGTGGAACCAGTATGAGGTGGGTTTCGGCGAGAATCCGGTCAAAACCTGGGAGGATGTGGACCGTCTGGTGGAGACAATGGCGCGTCTGGCGGATAACCTCGGTGGCTACGGCCGCGAGTATGGGCGGGTGCGCGATGTCCTCCGCTACAAGGCCGACTATCATACCCGCGAACTGGAGGAACGCTTTACTCAGTTTCATGCCGAATATCCCGACATTCCGACACGCACCGGCGGGGAGATGGGACTTTTCCTCCCATTTGCCTGGCGCGCGACGAAGATGGAGGATCTCGCCGAAACACAGAAGAACGTGGGTTCTTTCTATCCTTCCATCCACATGGCTTGGCACTACGGCGAGGTGAATTACGAGGTCGCGCGGACTGTGTACATGCAGGCGGCGTTTGCTCGCGACTTATTCAAAGGCGGTTGGGCGGCAACGTGGGAGTCCACTGGCGGGCCACAGCAGTTGACGGGTGGCAAGGGCTGGGACTACCCGGAGCAATCCACCACGGCCGGCTTCACGATCAATGATGGCGTGATGGCCCAGTTACAGCTTTCCTATCTCGCCGCCGGGTTCCGTGGCTGTGGGATTTGGACCTGGAATTACCGGGCGGCCGGTTTCGAGGCAGGCGACTATGCTTTGCTGAACCGCCAGTTGCGGCCATCGGCGCGCGCCATTCGCGTGGGCAAGATCGCACAGGCCGCGGATCAGTACCGCGAGGAGTTGTGGGCGGCACACAAGGAGCCGCTGGTGGGCGTTCTGGCAAACTGGGACAGCGACGCGATTTGGGCGGCCATCGCGGTGCGGCAGCGCGATCACTTCAAGCACTATCCCATGCAGGCGCGGGTGGGTGTCTGCCGGGCGCTGATTAACGGCAACATTCCCTTCGAGTTCGTCACCGTAGACGACCTGCGGGCAGGCTTGGCCCCCCGCTACAAGACGATCTATCTCGCGGCGCAGATCGGACTGAGCGAGGAGGTGCTGCGCCACTTGCTGGTGTTCGCAAAGCAGGGCGGGCGCGTCGTACTGGATGCTCCTGGGGGTAACTACGATGATCGCGGGAAAGTGCTGCGGACGGAGAAGGGAAGTACCTTTGAACAGATTTTCGGTGTCGAGGTAGCGGACATTCAGTATTCCAACAATGTGCCGCGAATGCTCGGCGCGCGGAAATTGTCCGGGTTCGTGATGGAACTTACTCCAACCACCGCATCCGTGGGGGAGCGGTTCCAGACGCGCGAGCCGGCAGTGACCGTGAACCGGTGTGGTTCGGGAGAAGGCGTTGTGCTGGCCTGGGACGCGACGTTCGCTCTGTTCAAGCCCGGCAACGACGCCGCTGAAGAGCCCGTGAGACGCTACGCGTTGGGCGCCCGAAAGCCGGGTTACGCCTGTGCGGGAGCGGTGGTCTACAGACTGGCCGCGCCGGAGGCCGATCACTATTTCTTCATCAACGACAACCCCGCGCGTCAAGTTACTTTGGAGACGCCCGCCTACCGGTACCGCGGATTGAGTGATCCAGTTACAGGAGAGCGGTTGAAACCCGGTGCGCCGGTCGCGTTGGAAGCTTACGGCGCGCGATGGCTGCGGTTCGAAAAAGCCGATTCCTAGTTGTAATTCGTTAAATTGGTTGGGCGGTTAGATCACTGGCGTGCTGGCCTTGCGGCGCACATTCACCGCCGGCTTTAACATGGATTCCACCATGTCCTCGGGCAGCGTCATCGTCAACCGGAACTGATTGCCTGTCGACTTCAGCACCATCTTGTCGAGCAGCTTAGCGAACTCGGCTGCCTTCTGATCCTCGCTGTTAAGCTGCATCATGCCCGTGAGGAACTTCACTACGTCCACCATCGCCTGTGCGTCCTTCTCCGAACGCATCGTGGCTTCAGCCATCAATTCCACATTCGTGCCGAAGCGAACGCCACCGAGAACGCTCTGCATGCCGGCCATCAGGTTGCCATGCATGGTCTGCGCGACTTCCGGCTTCACGTCGTCTGCCAGCCGCTCCAGGCTCGCCGAAACCATCCATGCGTCGTAACGAGTGCTCAGATCGTTGATCTTCGCGAGCGTCTCGGCTTTCATTCCTGTACCGCCCATCGCTTTGCGATCGATGGCCGCCTTAACGGCTTCCTGTTCGCCGGCGAGTGCCGTGGTTGCGTCGAGAATCGCGATCCAGCCGTTGCTCTTGCCACCCTTGTCGTTGCCGGTCAGCACCTCCACGCCTTTGTAGAAGGTGGAGGCTGCTCCAGACGTGCGCGCGAACTGGCTGATCCGATTCGCGTCGAAGCGGCCACGCGCCACCACCAGTGCGTTCCCCTTGCCGCGTGCATCGTTCGACGCCACGACCAATTCCTGCAAGTCGCGACGCGGATCGAATCCGGTCATGGAGATGAACTTCTCCATGTTCTGTTCCTCGCTCTTCAGTTGATCCAGAAGGAACTGCCCGAAACGCGAGGTGCGAATCTGGTCGGCATTGATCCCGGCGACGAACATCGAATCGCCCGGCAGCATCTTAAGCAGGGCCTGATCCGCGGCAAACGCGCTCAAACAGGTCGCCGCGAGGGCAAGTAACAGGTTACGGAAGGGTTTCATTCGCGTCCTCTCTACACCTAGAACGATAGCGCACTCGCGGAAGTTCCCGCGAAATCACCTGTTTGTCTGCCATGCCGGGGGCTGCGGCATCCCACGGTCATGGACGAATCCTGTCCACCCCACGAACCCATCGTGGCTTCGGGCCACGCGTTGACCCCGCCACTTCAACCAGTTATAGTCGGAGGTTAATCGTTTAAGCGTCCCCTCAGGAGGCCTCTTGAAGTTCCTCATTTTTGCTATTCCCCTTCTTGTCTCCGCGCAGAGTTTGCGTCCCCCGGCGACTCCTCTCATCGCGCACGACCCTTACTTTTCCGTCTGGTCCACCAGCGACCGGCTCACCGCCGAACCCACCAAGCACTGGACTGGCACCGAGCAGTCACTGGCCGGCATCGCCCGCATCGACGGCAAGAGCTATCGCTTCCTCGGCCAGTGGCGACGGGCTGGCGAAGCGATGCGGCAAACCTCGCTCGCCGTCACCCCGACCCGCACGACTTACACTTTCGAACGCGACGGGATTGAGTTGACCCTCAGTTTCTTCACGCCCGCCTTCGCCGAGGATCTCGACGTTCTCTCGCGCCCACTGACCTACGTCAGCTTCGATGCACGTGCCATCGACGGCAAGTCCCACCGCCTCGCCATCCACTTCGATGGCGGCGCTCAACTCGCTCTCAACAACGTGGAGCAACGGTCATCCTGGTCACGCCTGCGTGTAGACGATCTACAGGTGCTGCGCATCGGCTCGGTCGATCAGCAGGTGCTCGGCAAGTCGGGCGACAATCTCCGCATCGACTGGGGCTATTTCTACCTTGCCGCCGCGCCCCAGCCCGGTCTGCTGACCCTTGCCGGAGACGTCACGGCCCGCGACCGTTTCCTTGCCGACGGTTCCTGGCCCGAGAGCGACAACCTCGAGCCACCGGTGCAGACCTCGCGCAACCAACCCATCGTCGCGGTGCGCTTCGACCTCGGCAGTATCGGCGCCACGCCTGTCTCGCGCTGGTTGATGGCCGCCTATGATGACCTCTTCTCCATCCAGTACTTCCATCGCAACCTGCGTCCCTACTGGCGCCGGAAGTTCAACGGCTTTGATCAACTGCTGGCGGCCGCCGCGAAGGATTATCCCGCGCTGAGCGCCCGCGGCAAGACGTTCGACGCAGATCTCACCCGCAAACTCGAAACCGCTGGAGGCAGGAAGTACGCCGACATCGCCGTCCTCGCCTATCGTCAGGCGCTGGCAGCCCACAAACTCGTCACCGACATTGACGGCACCGCCTTGTACTTCTCCAAAGAGAACTTCTCGAACGGCTGTATCGCCACCGTGGACGTCACCTATCCCTCGGCTCCGCTGTTTCTCTGGCTCAGCCCCGAACTGCTGCGAGGCATGATGACCCCGATCTTCGACTACGCGAAGCTGCCGCGCTGGCCTTGGCCCTACGCTCCACATGATCTCGGCACTTACCCGCTGGCCAACGGGCAGGTTTACGGCGGCGGCGAACAGACCGAGGACCGGCAAATGCCGTTGGAAGAATCGGGCAATATGATCATTCTTACCGCGGCGCTTCACAAGCGCGATGGCAATCTCGACTATGTCCGCCGTTACTGGCCTGTTCTGACTAAGTGGGCCGAGTATCTCAAAGCAAAGGGAATGGATCCTGAGAACCAGCTCAATACCGACGACTTCGCGGGCCATTCAGCACACAACGCGAACCTCTCCGTAAAGGCGATCGTCGCCCTTGGCGCTTATGCGCAACTGGCCCGGGCGCTGGGCCACGGCGCCGTGGCGGATAGTTACTCGGCGGCGGCGCGCGGCATGGCCACTCACTGGATGAAGATGGCGGATGACGGCGATCACTACCGGCTCGCGTTCGATCAGCCGGGCACGTGGAGCCAGAAGTATAACCTCGTGTGGGACAAACTGCTCGGCTTGAACCTCTTCCCAGGCGAAGTGGCGCGCAAGGAGATCACTTATTACAAAAAGATGCAGAAGACTTACGGTTTGCCGCTCGATAGCCGGGCGAATTATACGAAGCTCGATTGGATTCTGTGGAGCGCAACCCTGGCCGAGTCGCGCGAGGATTTCGAGGCATTTGTAACTCCTGTGCATAAGTTCCTTCACGAGTCCGAGAGTCGGGTGCCGATGACGGACTGGTACTGGACCGACAGCGGAAAGCAACGAGGCTTCCAGGCGCGATCCGTGGTGGGTGGTGTATTTTTGAGAATGCTCCAATGAACCGCCGTCATTTTCTTGAGACTCTTTCCGGCGCGGCTCTTGCTCCGCTTGCCGCCGCGACGCCCGCCAAGCGGCCGAACATCCTGGTCATCCTCGCTGACGACATGGGCTACAGCGACATCGGCTGCTACGGTGGCGAGATCGATACCCCGAACTTGAACCGCCTGGCGAAGGGCGGCATCCGCTTCACGCAGTTCTATAATACGGCCCGCTGCTGTCCGACGCGGTCGTCGCTGCTGACCGGACTCTATCCCCACCAGACCGGTGTCGGCCACATGGTGGACAGCGGCAAGAAACACCTGCCCGGATACACGGGTGACCTGAGCCGGAATTCGGTAACCATCGCCGAGGTGATGAAGCCGGCCGGTTACCGTACGTACATGTCGGGTAAGTGGCATGTCACTCCCGTTACTGATTCAAAACATAACTGGCCACTGCAGCGCGGCTTCGACCGCTTTTTCGGCACCATTCATGGCGCGGGAAGTTTCTATCAGCCGGCTACCCTGATCCGCGGGAATGAGACCATTCCGCCGGACAGTCCGGACTTCTTTTACACCGACGCGATCGCCAGCAATGCCTGCGACTTCATCGGAGATCCTTCGCGAGGCAAGGATCCGTTCTTCCTTTACTGCGCCTTCACTTCACCCCATTGGCCGCTGCACGCTATTGAGAAGGACATCGCCAAGTACAAAGGCCGTTACAAGGACGGCTGGGATGCGCTGCGGCTCGATCGGCATAAGCGTATGATGGATGCGGGCATCGTGCAGAAACGATGGCGAATGACTCCGCGCGATCCCCGTGTTCCCGCGTGGGCCGGCTCGCCGGACAAAGAATGGCAGCAGCGCCGCATGGAGGTTTACGCCGCGCAGATCGATCGCATGGACCAATCCATCGGCCGCATCCTGGCCAAGCTTCGCGAAACTGGCGAGGAAGACAATACCTTAATCCTCTTCCTTTCCGACAATGGTGGCTGCGCCGAAGAACTCGGCGGGCGCGGGCCGCTGCCGCGGCACATTCCGGCGAACACGCGCGACGGCCGCCCGGTCCGCCGGGGTAACGACCCCGCCATTATGCCCGGGCCTGAGGACACTTATCAAAGCTATGGCGCCGGCTGGGCGAACGCGAGTAACACTCCATTCCGGCTGTACAAACACTGGGTGCATGAAGGCGGCATTGCCACACCCTTGATCGCGCACTGGCCGGCGATGATTAAGAAGCGCGGGGGCTTCTCTCATCAGGCCGGGCATTTGATCGACATTATGGCGACTTGTTGCGACGCCGGCGGCGCAACTTACCCGTCGACTTACTCAAACACTCCAATTCAGCCATTGGAGGGCCGGAGCCTGATGCCCGTCCTGCGCGGCGGCAAGCGTCAGGACCATCCCGAACTCTACTGGGAGCACGAGGGCAACCGTGCCGTCCGGCAGGGCCGTTGGAAACTCGTGTCGCGCCACCCCGACAACTGGGAGTTATTCGACCTCGATGCCGACCGCACCGAGACCGAGGATCTCGCCGTGAAGAACGCCCCGAAGGCGCAGGAACTTGCGGCCAAGTGGAACGCCTGGGCGAAGCGATGCAACGTCGTGCCCTGGGACGAGTTCCGCAAGGCGTGAGCGAACGGCGCTGTTGCGCCCGCGATAGCAGCGGCGTTTGGTTGGAGGCCTGGTCGGCGGTTGCTGCTCGCCTTCGGCTGCGCCTGCGATAGCAGCGGCGCTTGGTTGGTGGCCCGGGTCGGCTGTGCCACCGGAGCGTCCCGTGCCGGATCGGATGGTTGGCCTTCGGCTGCGCCTGCGATGACAGCGGCGCTTCGATGGTGTCCTGGGCGGCTGTGCCTCTGGGGCGGCCCGTGCCGTGTCGGCTGGTTGGCCTTCGGCTCGCCGATAGCAGCGGCTTCGTCGCATGTGTTAGCCGCTAAGTCCGGGGCATCTTCGCAGGCCCGGAGAGGCCTCGACGCGAATGTTGCAGGCTGAAGCCTGCGCTACGGGAGTTAGTCAGTAGCCAATAGCCAGTAGTTAATAGGCTTTGCGGCCGTCGGTCTCGAACTTGTTGAACTTCGGCGGCATGATCCTCGCCATCTGATCCAGGCCGGCCTGTAACTTCTTGCGAGCAGCCTTCTGAGATGCCGTTGCTTTTTCGGGTGGAATCGGAGTTTCTTCGAAATAGTCTACTTTCCAGTCGAAAAATCTGCCATCGAGATACAGTTTGTGCTGATGGTCCCATGCGAGCCGCGTTGGGGTGAAGTTTACTTTGCAGCCGGGGTGAGGGTCGTAGTGGGCAAAGGCCCATTCGCGCGGGTTGCCTCGCTGACCTTTGATCTGCGGGAGGAAACTCCGCCCATCCAGCGGCCGGCCCGCGAACCACTTTGCGCCCGTCGCTTCCATGATGGTGGGAAGGAAGTCGGTCGAATCGACGAGATCATTGCACACCTTACCCTCACCACCGGTGCCCGCCCAACGGGCGATCATCGGTACATGCATGCCCGGGTCCGTGGTATTGCCCTTGCCCCCGGTGATGGTGCGCTCCCGGGTGCGGGAGGTGATCTCACGGGGCGTGCCGTTGTCCGCATAGAAGAGAACCAGAGTGTTCGATGCGAGTCCGGTCTGGTCCAGAGTCTTGAGGATGCGGCCGACGCTATCGTCGAGATGCTCCACCATGTCCGCGAAATACTTCGGATCATCCTTCAGACGGTTCCCCTTCGCCCAGTCCGCGCTTCTGGGCGTGGGGTTGAACGGACCATGCGTCAGCGTCATGGGGTAGTAGGCGAAGAACGGATTGTCCTTGTGTTTCTGCATGAAGTTACTCAGGAAGTCGATTTCCAGATCAGGGCCGTATTTGCCTTTCGTAGCGGCGCGGAGTTTGCCGTTTTCGTTGAGGACCGGATCGGCGTAGCGCGACCCTTTGTCTTCGGTGAGTAAGTCATGCCAGAGAAGATACTCATCAAAGCCGCTTTGTTCGGGTTTCATGCCCTTGCAATAGCGCGGTGAGCCCTTCGATTCATAACTATAGAACTGCCACTTACCCATGATTCCGGTGCGGTAGCCGGCCCGCTGCATCATGTGGCCGAAGGTCTTTTCATTGGGATCCATCAGGCCGAAGCCCTTCCAGTTGCGAAAGTTATGCTGGCCTGTCATGAGTTGCACGCGGGTGGGTGTGCAAAGCGGCTGGGCATAGGCATGAGTGAACCGGACGCCCGATGCGGCGAGACGATCGATGTTGGGAGTGCGATAGGATGTGCCGCCGTTCGCGCCGGCGCATTCGTAGCCGAAGTCGTCCGCCATCATCAGCAGAATGTTGGGCCGCCGGGACGGCTGGGCTGCCGACCGAAGCGGGGCCGCCAGCGGGAGTGCGCCGAGAAAGTGACGCCGCGACAATGAGTGACGCAGATTCCGCAAGTCCATGAGTGCTCCTTCTGTATCGATTGAACTGCCAAGGTATCGGATTGCGCGTGCTGGCGCAAGTCGAAGCGGCGGGCCGCCCCGGCGAACGTGCCACCACGCTCCCGACGCCACGCGAGTCTGACATGCTAGAGAGCTATGGCGGAAAGCGGATATTGGGATCGGACTGATCCATTTCAGGAGAAATTGCGGCTGCTGGAGGCAGCGTACCGGCGCAAGGATTACCGGCTGGCGCGGGCGCTGGCGCAGTCCCTGCGGAACACAGCGATTCAGGCGCAGGTGGAGGAAGAGCCTGCGGGAACTCCAGTGCCGGCGCCGGTGCAGAGCGTGGAGAGTCTGCCCGCGCCGTGGCGCAATTGGGCAAAGGGCTGGAGTTCCTACCAGGTGATCGCGCTGGATGAGACGGTGGGGCAGAACCGTCCGCCGGAACCCGTGGAGGTGACCCTGACGGTGCCGGTGGCGGAGTGTGCGTCCATGGCTCGTGAGGTGCGAGTGGCGCGGGTTGGCGGCAGTGAGTTGCGCGAAGTGCCTTGCCAGGTGTTTCACGAGGTGGTGCGCAAAGGCGAGCGGTCGGCGAAGGTGCTGTTCTTTGCGTCGGGGCCTGCGCATCAGCGGCAGACGTATCTCGTGTTTCATGGCAATCCGGATGCGGAACTGCCGGACTATCCGACGGACCTCGAAACGCAAGGCGAGGGGTTCGGCCTGACGATTGAGAACGACTTCTTTCGCGCGGCGCTGTCGCGGCAGATGGGACAACTCGAGCGGCTGACCATTAAGAGGGAGCACGGGCTGGAGTTGTTTGCCGGCGGCGAAGGGCATGGTGAGCCTCCGGGCATTGACTGGGCGCATGATTACGTGACTGCCGGCAACCTGCAGAAGATGCGCGTGACGCTGTGGGACACGTGTCCGGACTACGAAGTGGTACGCGGGCCGCTGTTCACGTCGGTCCGCCGGTGGGGCTTTCCGTATTCGCCGATTCATCCGGTGTTCACGCCATCGCGCATTCACGTGGATGTGGAGTACCGTTTCTATGCCGGTCTTCCCTGGTTCCACAAGTTCGGCACGATGAGCGCGGTGAAGGCCGTGGAGGCGGATGCGCTGAGGGACGACGAATGGGTGTTCTCCGGGCAATCGTTCACGGACATGCTGTGGATGGGGCCGGACGGCAAGATGCGGACCGGAGCCGTGGACCCGAAGTTTGTGAATGATCTGTGGGCCGTTGGTTTCGTTCATAAAGAGAGTAAGGACTCCTTTGCCGCGTTATTTCTCGAACATCGTGCCGACGGGTTACCCGGAATCCGGCACACGGGCTCGCCAATTTTTTTCTACCGCTGGCACGGTCATGTTTGGAGCCGTTATCCGCTGCCTGGCAAACAGGTGCCGGCGGGAGCGGTGCTCCATCAGAAGAATGCCTACGCTGCGATTCCATTTCAGGCCGATGGCGCCGAGCAGTTAGAGAACTTACGGCACCGGCTGGTTAATCCGTATCAGGTGGCGCGCGGGGAACTCGGCGGTTCCTTCGCGGCGCGCGAGCCCGCGGGCCGGCTGGCAAGGCCCGGGGAGGCTGGCGATAGTCCGATCGCCAAACGCGTATTGTGGGACGCGCTGCGGAACTGCAAGGACGAGCAGCTCTACGTGAGCGATATCAATGTCGTCGACCTTGGGCTGGTCTACGATTTGCGGGTCCGGGGCGATGTGGTGCATGTCGTGATGGCCATGCCACATCGCGGACGGCCGCTGATCGGGTACTTTGCGTACGGATCCGGTGGGAATTCGGCGCCGGTACGGCAAACTCTGATGAAGGTGCCGGGTGTGCGGCACGTCGTGGTGGAACAGACCTGGGAGCCCGGGTGGAACTCCAATCGAGTGACCGCTGAGGGGCGGGCCAAGTTGGGTCTGGATAGTTAGTTGGCCGGGCGCCACGGTCCCGGTTCAGGAATTTGCGGTGGAAATTCTAAGACAGGGCAACTCCATTGGGCGACTTGCGGAAATCGCAAGAAAAGGCACGAAAATCCTGCCGCGGAGACATTAGACACGAGCGTCTGTTCTACCGGGAGGAGGTGATGGCTTCGGCGATCTTTTCGCCATGGAAGCGGCCGTTTTCAATGAAGATTTCGTTGGTGTGCACGCCGGCGACCACAACGCCGGCCAAGTAGATGCCTTTACGGTCGCTTTCGAGAGTATCCGGGTCGGTGCGCGGCTTCTGGGAGTCCTCTTCGAGATCGATGCCGTGGGCGGCCATGAATTCGAAGTCGGGACGATAGCCCGTCATGGCGAACACAAAGTCATTGCGGATGCGGAGTTCGCCTTCCGGCGTGTGGAGATCGATCGATTCAGGGCCGATGCGGGTGATGTGGGAGTGAAAGTAAGCTTTTACTTCGCCGGCTTTGATGCGATTTTCGATATTGGGCTTGATCCAATACTTGACCTTTTCGGAAATCGCCGCACCGCGGTGGATCAGGGTTACTTTTGCGCCGGTCCAGAATAATTCGAGGGCGGCGATGGCGGCGGAGTTCTTTGCGCCCACCACAGCCACTTCGAGGCCGTAATAGGGGTGGGGTTCTTTGTAGTAGTGGATTACTTTGTCGAGATCCTCGCCGGGTACGCCGAGTTTGTTGGGTATGTCATAGTAACCCATGGCGAGAATCACTTTGCGGCAGGCGGATTCGCGGGGCTGGTTCAGGCGGTCCGTTGAGTGGACGACGAATGCGCCGTCTTCGCCGGCGATCCGGTCCACTCTTTCATACTGGCGGATTTCGAGTTGGTAGAAGTCCGCGACACGGCGGTAATACTTGAGGGCTTCGGTGCGGTTGGGTTTCTCGTTGAGCGACGTCATGGGAATGCCGCCGATTTCGAGTAACTCGGGTGTGGTGAAGAAGGTCATGTTGGTCGGGTAGTGATAGAGCGAGTTCACTACGCAACCTTTCTCGATGAGCAGCGCGCGGAGCCCGCGTTTCTTCAGTTCGATGCCACAGGCAAGACCAGTGGGGCCGGCGCCGACGATGACCGCGTCGTAGGTCATGGGAGGGGCACTCCACAGGGTTCGCCGGGCGTCGACACGAGTGTCGACGCGGCAGACACGAGTGTCTGCGCCACGGGTGAGCATGAAGGTGACAGAGAGGTGGCTGGCGAGGAAGAGGCCAGAGCCATTAAACCGGCCAGCGGCTGCATGTGCGCGGTCATGAGAGGAGTGCTCCGACGCTTCCGTAGATGTTCTCGAGCGCGGCGGGGAGCGCGTCCAGATCTTTACCGCCACCTTCGGCCATGTCGGGACGGCCACCGCCCTTGCCACCGACCGCCTGGGAAAGGGCGCTGATCAACTTGCCGGCGTGGACCTTGCCTGCGAGATCCTTGGTGACGCCGGAGACCAGTGAGATGTTGCCGTTGTCATTGCTGGCGAGCACGACGACGGCGCTCTGCCACTTGCCACGAAGGGAGTCGACGAGGGTGCGGAGCTGGGCGCGGTCGAGGCCATCGACCCGGCCGGCCAGGACTTTGGCGGCGCCGAACGAGCGCGCCTGGCTTTCGAGCGACGAGGCTTCGGATTGGGCGAGTTTCGATTTCATTTGCTCGATCTGGCGCTCGAGTGTCTTTTGATGGGCGACGAGGCGCTCGATTTGTTCGGCAATTTCGGTTTCGGGCGAGCGGAGTAAGTAAGCCGCTTTGTTGAGGGTGTTGGAAGCGGCACGGAATCTCTCGAGTGCGGCTTCGCCAGTTACTGCTTCGATCCGGCGGACGCCGGCGGAGATACTGCCTTCGTAGACGATCTTACAAAGGCCGATGTCGCCGGTGCGGGAGACGTGGGTGCCGCCGCACAACTCGCGGCTGAAGCCGGGGACAGTGACGACGCGGACGCTGTCGCCATACTTCTCGCCGAACAAGGCCATTGCGCCGGTTTTGAGCGCTTCCTCGAGCGGCAAGACATCCGTGTTGACGCCGATGTTGCCGAGGATTTGTTCGTTGGCGAGGCGTTCGACTTCGGCGAGTTCTTCGGGGTCCATGGCGGTGTAGTGGCTGAAGTCGAAGCGGAGGCGCATCGGGTCGACGACGCTGCCGGCCTGTTTGACGTGAGTGCCGAGCACCTTGCGCAGAGCCGCATGGAGCAAGTGCGTGGCGGTGTGATTGCGCATAGTGGAGGAGCGGAGGGAGGACTCCACACGGCAATCGACGGTGGCGCCGACAGTAAGCGCCTGGAGCACAAATACTTTGTGGGCGGAGAGGCCGGGTAGGGCGGGATAAGTACTCTCGACTTCGGCGAGTTTCGCATCGCCGCGGAGCAGGGAACCATGATCGCCGACCTGGCCGCCGGCTTCGGCGTAGAATGGCGTCTGGTCAAGGATGACCTCGCCCCTGGCGCCGGCCGGGAGGGTGTCGACTAATTCTTTCTGCTCATTGAGCAGGCCGATGATGGTGCCTTGGGCAGTAAGTTCCTGGTAGCCGAGGAACCGGGTGCGGCCTTTTTCGAGCAAGGACTGATAGGCCGGGGCGACCTGGGCTTTCTCGGCGCCCTTCCAACTAGCTCTCGCACGCTGGCGCTGCCCTTCCATGGCTGCTTCGAATCCATCGACATCAATGGACATGCCGCGCTCGCGAGCCATTTCCTGCTGCTCGTCGAGGGCGAGGCCGTAAGTGTCGTATAACTTGAAGGCCGCGGCGCCGGGGAGCACCCCGCCGGCGGCCGCCTTGGCCTCGTCGTGGAAGACTTTTTCGGCGACCTGGAAGGTGGTGGCGTAGCGATGCTCCTCATCCTTGACGACGCGGGCGACGCGCTGGACGCTTTCCATGAGTTCGGGGTAAGCCGATTGCATCCACTCGGCGACAAATCCGGTGAGTTTGTAGAGAAATGGCTCATCCACACCGGCCATGCGGGCGTTGCGCATGGCGCGGCGCATGATCTTGCGGAGGACGTAGCCGCGGCCCTCATTGGCCGGCAAAACGCCGTCGTGAATGAGGAAGGCGGTGGCACGAGCGTGGTCAGCACAGATACGGAGGACGGTATCGACGCGAGCATCTTCGCCGAGGGACTTATTAAATAGGCCGGCGCCGTGTTCAAGGATGGGGTAAAGTAAGTCGCATTCGAAGTTCGATAACTTGCCCTGGAGGATGGCGGCGACGCGTTCGAGGCCCATGCCGGTGTCGATGGAAGGTTTGGGCAGGCGGGTCATGGTGCCGTCGGTGGCACGGTCGAACTGCATGAAGACGAGGTTCCAGATTTCGACAAATCGGCCCCCGCCATCGAGCGGGAACTCTTCGTGTTCGTGGCCGGGCGAGGCGGTGCCGGGACCGAGGTCGAAGTGGATCTCGGAGCAGGGTCCACAGGGGCCGGTATCACCCATTTGCCAGAAGTTGTCCTTCTCGTCGAGGCGGAAAATGCGGCTTTTGGGGACGCCGGCGACCTTCTGCCAGAGTTCTTCGGCCTCGTCATCCTCGCGGAAAACGGTGACGTAGAGGCGGTCCTTGGGGAGACCGTAATCTCTGGTGATCAGCTCCCAGGCGAAGTCGATTGCTTCGGCTTTGAAGTAATCGCCGAAGGAGAAATTGCCGAGCATTTCGAAGAAGGTGTGATGGCGGCGGGTGTAGCCGACATTTTCGAGGTCGTTGTGTTTGCCGCCGGCGCGGACGCATTTCTGCGAGGTGGCAGCACGGCTGTAGTCGCGCTTTTCGACGCCGAGGAAGATGTCCTTGAACTGGTTCATTCCGGCGTTGGTGAAGAGCAGGGTCGGGTCGTTGGCGGGAACGAGCGAGGAGCTGCGCACGACGCGATGGCCGCGCCCGGCGAAGAAGTCGAGGAATGTTTGTCTGATCTGATGACCGGTCACCTTGCCATTTTCCCATGGTTTGTATTGCTGGTGAGGTCTGGGGCTTTTGGGAATCGAGCGGCGTCGGGTGCGGTCGGGGCGGGGTTCGGACGTGGATTGCAGTGGCCCCAGCGAGTGCGGCCGGAGTCGCCGGCGGGTCGTTCTGCAAATTCCAGAATGCTTGTAAGTGTCTTGCGGTGAGAGGGTTAGGAGGATTTGGCGGGTTCGGGGTCTTGGGCGTTGTGCCGGGTTGTGGCGTGACTGGAGTACTGGGCGAACCCGGCTCTCTTCCGGGGCTTCATGCCCGATTCGTGGATCGTCCAGCCCACTTTGTCATTCTCTTCTCCCCATGCGGTCCCGGCGCTGGTAGGCTGTGGACGGCAGGAAAACTGACGCCTTCCAACTTTTCCAGTGCAGGCGTGTCTCGGAGGATGGTTCATGCCGTTTTTACTTCACGCGGGACGTGTGGGGGTGCTGGCGATTCTCGGCGCGTTGCCCGCGCTTTCTTTGATTATCGATGGAAACCTGGGTAGCGGTCCGATCACCACGGGCGGATACACGTTCGATACCAACGGGCGTGCGATGCGGTTCACGACCAGTGCGAGCGGCTTCACCGACATTGAGGTCACCGTGGCCCTCACGCGCGGCATCGGTATCGAGGCGGGGGCGCAATACTGGGTCCAGATATACTCCGACAATAGTGGCGGTGTGGGTACGCTGCTCGGTCAAGCCCTGGCGACTCCCACGCAGGAATTTATGGATGTGTTCAACGGCGGGTGGGCGGCGTTGCCCATCGTGAACATCCCGTCACTCACGCTGTCGGCGAATACCAACTACTGGGTGGGGCTCACTGCAGTTTCCTCGGGTGGTGTCTGGTTTATTGCCTCTCCGCTGGAAACCCGGCCGACACAGGTTTTCCTGGGGTTCGGCTGGTTCGGCACCGGCGGGAATGCATCGGCTTTCGAGGTCCGTGGCACACCGGTGGCCGATGTGCCGGAACCGGCGACGTGGGTTGCGGGTGTGCTTGGGCTTTCGGTGGTTATGCGGAAGGTGACTGGCCGGCGTTAGTTAGCGGGCGCGGGCGGCGGCGCGCCCGGCCTCCTCGGCGGCGCGGAGTTTGGCGAATTTGGCAATCAGTTTCGCGGGCACCGGGGCGTCGAGCGGAAAACGGATGGTGCCTTTCGACATCTCATAAGGCGCGAGTTCGTCTTTCATGGCGGCCACGGCTTGGGCGGTGGCGGGATACACCGAGTAGTGCTGCTTCCAACCGGCGAAGTAAATTACCACGCGGCCATGCAGGCGGTAAGCGGCGATGGAGTAGGAAATCACTTCCTCGGCCTTCGGGAGCGCTTTGCGGATGATGGCCCGGACACGCTCCAGGATGGGGCGGGAGGTTTCGGGCTGCGCCGCGATGTATTCGTCGACTGTGGTGAATCTGGGCATGGGATCAGTCCCTGGACTGAAAGGTTCAGTTTACGATTTCTGGAGAAGCGGAGGGGCTGGCTCCCTCTTCGAACGTCTGGACGCAGGCTTTTTCGGTGTTCCGGATTTCCACCCGAGGGCTCGTCCTCAACCCATATTGACGGAAACGTGAGAACTTCCGCATCTCAAGAAATTCTCTGACCTTTCATGGGGGATTCCTCACGTTTCATGGCGTGGTTTGACGCTTGACAGCATGCTTAGGCCACCTCAATCTGAGGGGCGTATGACCGCCGCATGCTCAATTGCTGCTTGGGCCGGCTGATTGGGAGAGCCTTCGGTTGGCTCGCGAGAGGGTGTCTTCATCAGCCCTCGATCCAACTGTGCCGTTGCCATCAATGAGTCGATGAGTTGACTCATTCACAGGGCATGGCGGCGGTGGCAGAGAGGCCAGCCATGAAGCGTCTGTTCGCGTTCCTGCTTTTCGTGGGAAGTCTGACTGCACAACCGGTGATCACGAGCATCTCGCCGGCCACGGCAACCGTCGGGGATCCCGGTTTTACCTTGACGGTGAATGGGAGTGGATTTCTCCTGTACTTCACAGACCCGCCAATAAGAATCATCGAGCCCAAGGTCACCTGGATTACCGCCTCCGGAACGAGAGTCGCTTTGGGGACGACCTACTACGGCACCTCTCTGCTCACCGCCGCTGTTCCCAACAGCGTGCTCAACGGAGCTGAAACCGCCAGCATCCAGGTCTCGGTGGGTTCGACGCCCCTGAGGTTTTCCAACACGGTCCCAATTACGGTTGTAGCCACACCGCGAGTCGACTCGGTCGCTCCCGTTCGAGTGCCCTCCGACATGAGCTTTTCGCTGATTGTCCGGGGAGCGAACTTCCGGTCCACCCCCAATCTGACTCGAATTCGGTGGAACGGAACACCTGTGGCCTCGACAACTTATTACTCCAGCAGCGAACTGCGCACTTCGATGCCGTCCGGTAGTACACTTGGGCCGGCTCAAGTGGACGTGGTGACACCCCTGGGCGGAGTCTCCAACGCCCAGACCGTCACCGTTGTTGCCCCTCTTCTGATCACATCGCCGACCACCTTACCGCAGGGGGCAGTTGGACGGTCCTATTACTATCAGCTTGCCGCAAGTGGCGGGACTTCTCCCCTCGCATGGTCCCGCTATACCAGCGGCCTTCCGGGACCTTGCTACGCTTTGGGCGACCCGGGACCGTTTGCACTCTCCTCGAGTGGCGCGATTAGCGGCACTGCCAGCAGCGCCGGGACATATTACGTTTGCGCCAGGGTCACCGACGCCGACGGGTACTCGAAATCCGCGCAGTTCCAGATAGCGGTTGTTCCCGCGCCACAGATCATGTCGATCTCCCCCTCCTCCCGGCAGGTTTGCAGTCCGGAGTTCGTCCTGACCGTGAATGGGCTGAACTTCTCGAGCGACGCTGCGGTCCGCTGGAATTCCACGGCGCTTGCGACAACCTCTGTCAGCAGTATCATGCTCACCGCGACGGTGCCCGCGGTGAACCTGACGAGTCGTGGCACGGCGAGTATCTCGGTCGCCGCCGCTGGGGGCAGTCCTATCTCCAATACAGTCAGTTTCGGGGTTCTGGGTGCGTCGATACAAAGCACTCAGCCGACTTCCGTCGCAGCCCGTAGCGGTTCCTTCACCCTGACCGTGAACGGCTCGGATTTCGGCTCCGCGGATGTGGTCCGCTGGGGCAGCACGGCGTTGTCAACGACGTTTGTTGGGGCATCGCAATTGAGGGCGGCTGTTCCGGCGAGCCTGGTGGAGACCCAGGGTCTTGTCAGCATCACCGTGGTTGCACCTTGCGGCACAGTATCGAACGTACAGACCTTCACGGTGTCTGCCCCCTCGGTGCCCACGATCAGCAGCATCACGCCGACGAGCGCGCGAGTTTGTAGCGGCGCCGTCGCGTTGGCGATCTCGGGATCGAACTTCGTTTACCTCAGCGTTCCGCGACTGGGGTCCACCGATCTTGCGACCGCGTTCCAGAGCGCAACGCAACTGCAGGCAACCGTGCCATCCAGTCTACTGAGCAGTCCGGGTTCGCCTGCCCTGGTGGTGACGAACCCTGGCGGGGTGACGTCGAACGCGACTTCGTTTACGGTGACCGCTCCAGCAATGACGAGTCTCAGTCCCGCCTCCATGATCGCCGGGAACGGCTCATTCACGCTGACTGTCAATGGCTCGAACTTTGTGCAGGGTGACACGGTTCGCTGGAATGGGAGTCCGCTCACGACTACATTCGCCGGCACATCGCAGTTGACGGCGAGCGTTGCCAGTTCTCTCGTCGCCACTGTGGGCAGAGCCACGGTCACGGTAGCGACGGCTTGCGGTTTCACGACGAGCGGTCTGGAGTTCACGATTTCCAGCCTGCCCCCCGCCGTACTCAGCACAGTTACGCCAAACAGCGTCATTGTCTGTTCCGCACCGACCACTCTGACTCTGACCGGATCGGCCATTGACGCGGGGGCGACCGTGATACTGGGAGGGACCGAGTTGGCGCCCAGTTCCGCCGGTTCCAGCCAGATTCAGGTAGTGGTGCCGGCTAATTTGATCAACACACCCGGTGTGCTCCCGATATCCGTGATCAATCCAGGAGCGGCAGCGTCAAATTCCCTGCAATTTTCCGTGAACGGTCCGGCTATCTCCAATTTGAGTCCCGGAACTGTGGATGCGCAGAGTAGTGCGTTCACCCTGACTGTCAACGGACAGAACTTCGCTTCGGGTTTCGCGGTCCGGTGGGAGGGGACCAGCCTGCCGACCACGTTTGTCAGCAGCACACGGTTGACGGCACAAGTGGCAGCGAGTTTCGTCGCGACGGCCGGGCATGCCGGGGTTTCGGTCCACACGCCCTGCGGCGCGAGTTCCGCTCCAGCGCAGTTCACGATCGCGACTCCCGGGTGCGTATACAGTCTGTCTTCCGAAGGGGCATCGTTCGATGCGGGAGCTGGAACGGGCTCAGCCGATGTCAGTACCGCGGCGGGTTGCTCGTGGTCAGCCTCGAGTAGCGCTGAGTTTGTGGCGATTACGAGTGGAGCATCAGGGACCGGGCCGGGGCAGGTCAGATACTCGGTGGCTGCGAACCCGAATTCTGCTCCCCGCACGGCGACGCTGTTGATTGCGGGCCGGAATTACACGGTATCGCAGGCGGGGTCCGTGTGTACCGCGGGACTGACACCGGCCAGTGCGCTGGTGGGTAGCAGTGCAGGCTCGGGAACGGTGGGGGTTTCCATGAGTTCTCCGAGTTGCCCGTGGAGCGCATCCAGCAACTCTGCATTCCTGACTATCGACCCACCGCTCCAAGGGACGGGCAGTTCGACCATTACGTATCGTTATTCGGCGAACACCGGAACGGTGAGTCGTACGGGAGCGCTGACCATAGCGGGACTTACTTTCCAAGTTATGCAATCTCCCCCGCGAACCTGCACGTACTCGCTGACGCCACAGAGAGGGACATTCCCTCCGGAGGGCGGTGCGGGCGCATTCAATGTCATCACTCCGGCAGGCTGTGCATATAACGTGAGCAGTGACTCCGGCTTCCTCACCGTGACCTCCGGTGGAAGCGGCAGCGGGCCTGGAAGCGTGGCGTTCAGCGTCGCGCGGAACAGCGGGAGAGCCGCGCGAACGGGTAACGTAAGCGCCGGCGGCATGGCATTCACAGTCTCACAGGCTGGCGAGCAGTCGACGGGGGTCACGTGCCGGATCCTCCCTGTCGCGCCGACAACGGTTCGAGCATCCGGGTTGGCGGAACTCGTTGCGCCTGTCGAGATCGAATGCACAGGGCGTGCAGGCTCCGGAGTGTGGACGGCGGACATCGTAATCACCTTGAACACGAACTTCACCAGCCGCATCGTGTCACCGGGAGTCTCCGATGCCTTGCTCAGCATTGGAGGAGGCGGAGTCATCCGGGGTCAGGTAGCAGGGTACAACGTCGTCGCCTTCCGCTCGGTGCCGGTCAGCAACGGCGAATCCGAGATCTCGCGGCGTTTCCGGATCACGGGGGTGCGAGCCAACGCGGCAAAGCTGGGAGAGGGAGCAGTCGGCGGGACGGCAATCACGGGTGCTTTCCAAATCCAGTCTGCTATGCCAATCGGGCTGGCCGACGCAGTTCGGACGCTCGCATTGTCGCGCGCGGCCGTGACCTCTCGTCAGGACGCGCCGGTAGCCGGGCCTTCGGCCACACAGCGATTCGTTTCCGTCAAGTTGCAGGAGCTATTCGCAGACGCCTTGAAGAGCCGGAGCGAGGAAGCCAGAGAGGCGAACGCGGACACATCGACGCGGGTGTTGGTCCGAATGAGGAGCATCGCCGGCGGCCTTTCCGTGTGGGCGCCCGAAACCAGCCGGGGGAACACCGCACGTCTGATCTCGGCGGATGGGAACGGCACCGGAGGAACGCCCTTGACCGGCGAACCACGGGCTGGCGGGTTGTATCGGGCGCTGATGGTGAGTAGCGGCGCAGCCTTCGCCGTCTATGAGGTCACCTCAACCAACGGATCTTCCATCGAAACCCTCGAGTTTCCGATCCTGGTTGAGAATGGAACCAGCGCGGAAGTTCAGCAGATGGTGATGGAAGCGGTTCTGGCGCCGAGGAGCAGCATCTCTGTCGCCTCCGCCACGGCACCGGTGCCGAGATTCGTGATGTCCGAGGTCCAATCCGCACCAGTCAATCTGCGGATCCAGGCGACCGTGCAGACCGCGGGGGCTCCACCGGCTCCCCGCGTGACTGTTGCGCTCGGCTCGACGGTTACATTGCAATTCACGGTCTTTAACGACTCGATCAGACCAGCGAGCAACGTATTGCTTCTGGCGGCAGTTCCGCCTGGGCTGAGCACGCCCACCAGTTGCGTGGCGACGCAAGGGGCGTGCACCATAACGGGGAATCTGATCTCGATCAACCTGGGAGTGATTTCCGGAGGCGGTTCGGGAGGGGTGATGATCACGCTGAGCGCCAGCGGATTACCGAATTGTCCGAACTGCCTGGGCAATGGAAGCGTTCTCGGAAACGATGTCACCGCGAGCGCGGATGAGGAAGATGCTGACCTTTCGGACAACTCGGCGGGAACGCTTGTCGACGTAAGCACGAATTGTGACTTCACACTCAGCCGCAGCCTGATTACGGCGGGCCCGGCGGGGGTGCATGAGGATGTATACGTGAATACTGGCCCGTCCTGCGAGTGGACGGTGAACCCGGCGGAGGCATTTGTTACGTTGTCGCCACTCGGTGCAATGAAGGGAAGCGCGACAGTTTCGGTGACGGTGGCAGCCAATCCGAACGCGCAACAGCGTTCCTCCAATCCAGGGCTGGCGGGCAAGAACCTGCGCATCGTGCAGGCCGCGGCAGGCTGTACGACCCTACTGACCTCGCCGACCACGACCATCCCAAGCGGAGGCGGTTCCTATCAAGCCCAGGTGACGACATCCGCGGCTTGTCCGTGGGAAGCCGCGACGCTTCCCGACTGGCTGCGGCTGACCTCGCCGACCAGCGGCACGGGCAGCGCGGCCTTGAGTTTCACGGCGCAGCCTAACGTATCGAGTTCGCCGCGCACGGGCCATTTGGAGGTGAGCGGCGAAAGCTTGCACATCGTGCAGCAACCCGCATTTTCAACGATGTCGTGCAGTTACACTGTGTCGCCCACGGTCATCACAGCGCCACGCACGAGTTCGATACAGACGGTGAGCGTGACCACGGGGAGTGACTGTATCTGGACGGCGGCTGCGAACTCTTCCTTCGTTGGCGTGACATCTGGTGAATACGGTACCGGGAACGGATCGGTCCAGATCACAGTAACGCAAGTGGATGGGGGGCCACGAAGCGGAACGCTGATGATCGCGGGGCACACCGTCACGGTGAACCAGACCCTGAATCAAGATGATGTGGGTGGTCTGCGATTCGTCTCCTTGCGGCCGTGCCGTTTAATGGAGACCCGGCCCGAGTATAACTTTGAGGGACGGACGGGACAGTTCGGTCCTCCCCACATGGCGGCGGGCGCCACGCGCACACTGCGGGTAGCCGATTCCAATGTGTGCAGCGTGCCCACCAATGCAAAGGCGTACGTGCTGAACGTGACGCTGGTGCCGCGCGGCGGCGTCGATTTTGTGACGATCTGGCCGGATGGTGAGACGCGGCCGGAGTTCTGGACGATCCGTTCGCCAGACGGGCAGATTGTCGCCAATTCAACGATCGTGAAGTCGGGCAACGGCTCAATTCAGGTGTATGCGTCTAACGAGACTGACATCATCGTCGACATCAGCGGCTATATGACGGACGACAGGCAGGTATCGAACCTGGCGTTCTTCCCCATGACGCCCTGCCGGGTGTTGGATTCACGAGCGGAGTACCGGCCCACACCAGGACCCTTCGGGCCCCCGTCCCTTGTTGGCCGCGCGGGCCGGACATTCCAGTTTCCGGCAACGCCGTACTGTCAAGTGCCCTCGGGGGCATCGGCGTACTCGGTGACTTTGACCGTGGTTCCGAGCGGTCCGCTGCAGTTCCTGACCGCCTGGCCGTCCGGCGGGTCACAGCCGAACATCTCGAATATCAACTCACCCGCGGGGCGGGTGCTGGCGAACAATGTGATCATCCCGGCGAGCAGCAACGGGAGCATCGACGTATATGTCTTTGATCGAACGGATTTGATCATCGACATCAATGGTTACTTCGCGCCCGACAACGGGCAAGGGCTGTTCTACTATCCCCTTCGGCAATGCCGGGCTGCAGATACGCGGAGCGCCTCAGGGGGCATTGGCGGGATGTTCGGGTCCGAGCAGACGCGTACGGTCCCACTGCCGGCTTCGGCGTGCGGGATACCGGCGACCGCACGGGGATATGTCGTCCATGCGACCGCTCTTCCCGGGGGGAGTCCGATGCCGTTCCTCATGATCGGTCCGGCGGGTCTGCCGCGGCCGAATGCGTCCGTGCTGAATGCGTTCGAAGGGCAGACGGTGACTAACTCAGTGCTTGTTCCAGCAGGCGCAAACGGGGCGATTGACGTATTTGCTTATCGCCCGGCGCACGTAGTGCTCGATGTAGCGGGTTACTTCGGACGGCAGTAATCTCATTAACCTTGCCTTTGGTGTTGAAGAGCCGTGATCGATGATACTGATGCTGCTCGAAAAGGAGTCTTGAATGCCGGAGAAGAGTGACAGCGACCTAATTCAGGCTGCAACGGAGCCTCTCGTCCTTTCGATCGATTTGCTCGGCTATGAACTTACGCACGCCGAAGATAGGATCTCGCTTGCCTTGAGTGAGCCAAGCGTATACCGGCGTGTCCAGGAATTGATTGATGTCGAAGCCGGACGCAGTATCATGCCGAGATTTGAGAATTTCGGCGCAACGGGCGAGCCAGCCAAGCGTATCGCGATGGGGACCCTATCCGCGGCTGGTGACGCAGTGCTCACAAGCGTGAAACAGTCCCCCCGTTACCTGAAGTTCGATGAAAGCCTGGGGAATCTCAAAAGCACATTCGGCCAGACGCCGATGGGGGTGTGGATTAACTCCAACAAGACAGAGCTGCTGATCGCCGGGAGCCTTCTGACAATTGGTGGAGCAGTTGCACAGTATCATTTCAAGACGAATGACACCGTCGGCGACTATTTTGCGAAAGGCGTTTCCCTGGCGACGCGCTCGATCAAGCTGGGCCAGTTGGACCTTGGCGCGGATTTTCCGAAGTTTGCCCCATCGAAACGTCAGGTTGATTTCAACACACATGCGGGTTATAACTTCAAACTGGTGGATACACGCGTGGAACTGGGCGGCAAGGTAGAGAACGGAAAACTCAATCAACTGGATGGAAAAGCGATGGTGATGGTTCCGCTCAAGTGCAGCAACGTCGACGTGAAGGTGACAGGCTCGGTGGGAGGATCGATGCAGCGCGCTTCAGACAGTTCTTTCAACTCCAAGTTGAGGTATTCGCTTGGTGTGGATGTCGGGGCGCCAAAGCAGGGAGTGTCGGCCGGACTCATGCTTAGTGGGGAGAACCGCAACTATACGCTTGGAGTTGCGGCGAAGGTGCACTTTTGAGGGCTGCGCGCCTGGCAGTCTTCCGCCGCGAAGGACGGTACTTAGATTCGGGCCTGGAAAGCGCGGGCACAGAAGTCGCCGTTTGACGGAATCGGGCATCGGTAGTAGCCCATCAACTTAGTGTTTCCAGTGCAGTTTGCAGAATTGGACATAGGCTTCGTAGTCCGAGGGGACGGTGCCGTGTCCGCCGTCATGCATCAAGTAGCCGATGTCGTGGAAGACGGCCTGGCCGGGAGGAGGGAGTTTGGTAGTTCCGAGGCCCTTTTTGCCAAGTAACTGGTAGACGGGCTCAGCGGCGACGGCGGCGAGGAATTCGCCATAAGGGTCCGACCACTTGTCCGTGTTGCCGGTTTGGAGAAGTAAGGGCCGGGGGGCGATCATGGCGAGCAGCATGTGGGCGTCGACGGGCCATTCGTGCACTTTGCTGGCGTATTGTGCGTAATTGGGTGCGAATTGGTAGGGATATCGGGTGGGCGCTGACATGTGGGCCAGGGTCTCCCCGTAATTGCGGCGGGCGATGGCCGCGCCACCCTCGCCGGAACAGCTTGCAATGACCATGGCGAAGCGTTCGTCGGAGGCGCCGGCCCATAATGCGGTTTTGCCGAGGCGGGAGACGCCGTGAATGGCGACGCGCGCTGCGTCGATGGCGGGGTCGGTCTCGAAGTAGTCGAGGGCGCGGCTTGCGCCCCATGCCCAGGCTGCGATGGCTCCCCATTCGTTGTCCGCCGGCTTGGCTTGACCGGGTCTGAGGAAGAGGGCTTTGACGCCCATTGCTTCCGAGCCGGTGAAGTCGGGGGCAAGGTCGTCTTTGTTGAAGGTGGCGACTGCGATCCCCTGATCAAGGAACAGTTCGACAGGAAATCCACGGCGGCGAGGGGGATTCTTGCCCGCGGCCGGGTTTGGGATCACGGGAGCGACATCGGCCGGGACTTGTGTGCGTGTTTCCCGATCCCAGCGGCGGCCCTTTCGAACGTCCGGGTCTATGACCGCGAAGTTGTTCGCGAAGAAGCTCATGTTGAGAAAGACGGGAACCGGGTTGTTGGCGCGCGCAGGCAGGTAGATCAGGAGATCCATGCGGGGGCCGGCCGGTTCCTTCGAGAAGTAGATCGTGACCTGGCGGCGGATCGCCTTGCCATCGAAAGCGGCACCGGACTTTTCGGTGACCTCGAAGATCATCTCTTTGGGGCGCGATGGGGCGCGGCCGAACCAGTGCTCTTCGATGAGTCTGTGGATCTCGGGGCGGCGCTGGGTGCGCCAAGTCCTGGCGTCTTTCAAGGGGCGGCCGTTGGTGAGCGTCAGCAGATCGGGGAGGGTGTACGCGCCGGCTTTGGATTCGGTGTAGTTGACGGGGATGCCCGCGACGGTGTCATCGGGGGAGTCGGCGATTTGGGCGAGGACGGTGGGGATGGCGAGGATCGGGAGGAGCAGCAGCAAGGCTGTTCTGGGCGACATTGGATCATGGTACCGGATTGGCTGCGGACGGGTCAGGCTGCGTAAACCGCTTCTTCGAACGCGCGCAGGACAGCCATGGCCGATTGGTCGCAGAAGGGAAGGAACTGCATCATGACGGTCGCGCAGAGCGACTTCACCGGGTCGATCCAATAGAAGGTGTTGTACAAGCCCGCCCAGGCGAGACTGCCGGCGGACCGGCCTTTCGAGTAGGCGCGCGTGTTGATGAGGAAGCCGAACGTAAAGCCGTCATCGACGCCAGGATGAAAGTCGACGTCGGAAGAACGGCCGGGGTTTGCCGTCTTCATCTTACCCGCCGGGAGTGCGCCGGTCTGATTGCGGGACATGGCATCGACCATTGCCGGGCTGAGCACACCGGGCGCGCCGCCGCGAAGGATCAACTGCATGAACTTCACGTAGTCGCCGGTTGTGGAGTACAAGCCGCCGCCGCCGTTGAAGGATTTCGGGGGCGCGGGCGGGGTGAAGGGATCTTCCTTGAGCGGGCCACCGTTCTCGCGCGACCAATATCTTACTTTGCGGGGTAACTTCGCCTCCGGGAGGATGTAACTCGTGTCCGGCATGCCGAGTGGTCCGAGTAAGTGCTTCTGGAAATAGGCTTCCAGTGTCTGGCCGGAGGCGATTTCGACCATGCGGCCGATTTGGTCGATGTTGGTGCCGTATTCCCAGCGGGTGCCGGGATCGGTCATGAGGGGAGGGATGGGAGTTTTGTGCGGGCTGAGGTTGAGGCGGCGCAGATCGGCGTTCCAGAGGTCGTAGGCGAAGCCCCCGGTGTGGGTAAGCAGATGGCGCAAGGTGATGGGGCGCTTGGCGGGGCGAAGGATGGGTTTGCCGGAGGAGTGGAAGCCATCAAGCACCTGGGGGCTGGCGTACTCGGGGAGATACCTGGAAAGTGGCGTGTCCAGGCTGAGTTTCTCCTGGTCGACTAACTGGAGGGCGGCGGCGCAGGTGATGGCTTTCGTCATGGACGCGATTTGGAAGATGGAGTCCGGGGTGACGGGCTGGCGGGAAGCGGAGTCGCGAATGCCGAAGGCGCCAGTGTAGAGGATTTCGCTGGCATTGGCGACAGTGGCGGCGACGGCGGGGACTCCATTGCGTTGGATGGCCTCGCGAAGGACGCGGTCGAGTTGCTGAGCGGGGGCGGCGATTGCGCCAATTGCTGCGAGAGACATGGAAGAGAACCCCCGTCGGGTAAGTGGCATTGGAAATCCTTCTACGGGACTACGGTAACACGCGGGGTTGGTTGGAGTGGGCGCGGTGTGCGACTCCAGCGAAGCAACTGCAAGCCAGCCGGCATCGGGGCTCTGCGTGAGATCGAGCGCAAAGGGTCGCGTCCACTTGCGCGTATCCGAAGTCGCGAGTATTGAAATCATCCGCAGTGACGGGGTACGCGCGATGCAATTGTTGAGGAGAAGGAAGGTCATCACAACTGCCGTGGCTACCGGTCTTGGCGTCACCGGAGTTCTTGCTTTCCACTCCGTCAACAAAGGCAGTTCGGAATATGATCAGGCTGTAAGGCGGATTTGGCGTCACGGTGAACGCAGCTCTCGCGATACGCCCGCCCTCATGCGTGAACTGGTGCGTTACGCAACTCTTGCACCGTCCAGTCACAACACCCAGTGCTGGAAGTTCCGGCTGGGTGACCGGATCGTTTCGATTCTGCCGGACTATCAGCGGCGATGCCCTGTTGTTGATCCCGACGATCACCACCTCTTTGTGAGCCTCGGTTGCGCTGCCGAGAACTTTGTGCAGGCAGCGGCGGCGATGGGCTTCCGATGCGAAGTTGCTTTCAAGACAGGAACGGCAGACCGGTTGGACATCACCCTTGAGCGCGCAACCGAGGTGCGAAGGCCGCTGTTCGAGGCGATCCCGCGCCGCCAGTCGACCAGGGGTGAGTTCGATGCCAAGTCTGTTTCCAACGACGAATTGAAGCTTCTGGAGACAGCCGGCTCCGGTAATGGTGTCCAGGTTCATTTGCTCACGAACCGGAAGGCGATGGAGCAAGTGCTTGGTTTCGTGGTTGAGGGAAACACGGCACAGATGCGGGACCCGGCATTCGTGCGCGAACTCAGAGAGTGGCTGCGATTCGACGCAGGGCAAGCCGCAAGACAGGGCGACGGGCTGTTTGCAGGCTCTTCCGGCAACCCGTTTGTTCCGAGTTGGCTTGGCGGTCTGATGTTCGATTTCTTTTTCACCGAAGGGGCCGAGAACGACAAGTACGCGCGGCAGGTACGAAGCTCAGCCGGTATCGCGGTGTTTGTTTCCGAGCGGGAGGACAAGAATCACTGGATCGAGGCCGGGCGAGCCTTTCAGCGGTTTGCGTTGCAAGCCACGGCGATGGATGTTCGGACGGCTCACCTGAATCAACCGGTGGAAGTCACGTCACTCAGGTCACAGCTCGCAAGGACAGCCGGTATCTCGCGTGGCAGACCTGATCTTGTCATCCGGTTCGGCCGTGGGCCGGAGATGCCGAGGTCGTTGCGCCGCCCAGTTGAAGCCGTGTTGTCCTGAACGGCTCCGATGTAACCGCCGCCAATCGTGTGGCGGACGTGCGGAAGGTCTATTCTCCGGGCGGGATCGCGACCGCCCGTTCTCATCGCTACTGAGGCGCTGGGGCGGGCCTCATGGTGCGGCTCGCCCGCACAACCTCGCGAATCGCGTTCGCAACAACGGCGGGCTGTGACAGATGAATGTAGTGATTCGCGCCGGGCCGGCGCGCACGGCCAGAATTCCAAGGATCATGAGCAACCGGCACCGTGGCCCCAGTGCTGGCGTGGACGACAGCTTGAACCCCCGTCCACAGGAGAACGCAGAAGAGGTGCTCCCATTCGGCGAGTGCCCGATCTGTCACCGTTGTCAAGGGGTAATCACGGCCTAACCTGGCTTAACCGGCTTAACCATGGCCTAACCAACACGAAACAGCGTCTGCTTCTCCACCTTCGCCGGATCGAACTCGATGCCGAATCCCGGGCGGTCCGGCAGATCGATCATCCCGTTCACCGGCGCAAGCGAGTGCTTCTCGAAGTGATAGTACGACCGCATCTTCGTGATCAGATATTCCACCAGCGGACACGTCATCGGTGGCTGGCTGGCCACCACGTGCAGCGCCGAATGCAGGCTGTGGCCATGCGGAATCACCTGCGCATCGTACAGCGACGCCAGCGAGCAGATCTTCACCAGTTCACTCACTCCGCCGCACCACTCCGGATCCGCCTGCACCACGCTGATCGCGCCCGCCTTCAAATACTCGTGAGCATGCCAGCGCCCGTAGAAATGCTCGCCCGAGGCAACCGGCACGCTCGTCGCCCGCCGCAGCGCCGCAAAGCTCTCAATCTTCTCAATCGCGAACGCCTCCTCAATCCACCGTGGCCGGTACTGCTCCACACGCTTCGCCCACCCGATCGCGTAGTCGAGATGCCATCCCATGAACGCATCAAACATGATCTCGACGCTTTCTCCCAACGATTCGCGCAGAGTGCGAACCAGTTCCACGTTGCGCGCCATTCCTTCCATGCCGTCGCCCGGCCCAAAGGCGATGAACCACTTCTGATTGCGAAAGCCGAGATTCTTCAGTTCCACGCACTTGTTACGCACGGCATCGGGCTGCACCGAGAATCCCAGGCAACTGCCGTACGCCTCTACCTTTGCCCGCGTCGGCCCGCCGAGCAAACGGTACACCGGAGTCTCGAAGTAGCGGCCCCGCAGATCCCACAGCGCATTGTCCACGGCAGAGA
Source organism: Bryobacterales bacterium (assembly GCA_016789785.1). The sequence goes on along the minus strand of JAEUQE010000026.1, from coordinate 19,491 downwards.
TCGCCATCATGAAGTGGCCACGCGTGGAGTGCCGGTTCAACCGGTACAACTGGTCCCACAGCGTCTCACCCGCCAGCCCGTCCTTGCCCTTCAGGAAATTGCGAAGTTGTTCCAATACGACGATCGCGGCTTCTTTGTCGACGGGACCGTAAACACCCTCCACTCCTTCGACACTGCGGATCTTCAGATATAGCGCCGACATGGGTGCGGGAGCGGGCGTGCCCGGTTGCGGCATGTCGCGATATACCTTCGGCCGAAGCTCTTCGTAGATGTGGTTCGGCTGCACCTGGTGCTGCCGGTCGACAATGCCGGCCTGCCCCTGACGGCGTCCCTCCAGGCGAACGATCTCGACATCTTGAATGACCAGCTTCGCGGGTCTGCCAAGCAGGGGCATGGACCCAAGCAGGGAAAGTGCGGTGCGTCTGCGCATGCGTGTATTCTACTGCTACAATCACCGTGCAATGTTCCGAAAAGTTCTGGTCGCGAATCGGGGCGAGATCGCCTGCCGCGTGATTCGCGCACTTCGTGAGGCCAAGATCCAAAGCGTGGCTGTCTACTCCGATGCCGACCGCGCTTCGCTTGCCGTTCGCATGGCAGATGAGGCTGTGCACATCGGTCCATCCATCTCCGCCGAAAGTTATCTGCGCATCAGCCGCATCCTGGATGCCGCGAGGCAAACCGGCGCCGAGGCTATTCATCCCGGCTACGGATTTCTGAGTGAGAACGCGAATTTCGCGGATGCGTGCCATGCCGTAGGGCTCGTGTTTATCGGGCCATCGGGCGACTCGATCTCGAAACTCGGGTCGAAGACCGCGGCCCGGCAGCTTGCGATCGCCGCCGGCGTACCCGTGGTTCCGGGCACTGAGCAGGCGGTGACCAACGTCGAGGAAGCACGCCGCATCGTGCGCGACATCGGCTATCCGGTGCTGCTGAAGGCTTCCGCGGGCGGCGGTGGCAAAGGCATGCGCCGAGTTGATCGTGAGGCTGACCTTGAGTCCGCACTGCGCGACGCCGCCAGCGAAGCCGAGCGTTCCTTCAAGAGCGACGCGGTGTACATCGAGAAGTTGGTGTCCAAGCCGCGGCACATCGAGATTCAAGTGCTCGGCGATCAGCACGGGCACATGATCCACCTGGGCGAGCGTGAGTGCTCCATCCAGCGCCGCCACCAGAAGGTGATCGAGGAGTCGCCGTCGCCTGTGATGCTGCAATACCCCGAGTTGCGTGAAGCCATGGGCGAGGCCGCGGTGAAAGTTGCGCGAGCCGCTGGTTACTACAATGCCGGCACCTGCGAGTTCCTCGTCGATTCCAACCGCAACTTCTACTTCCTCGAGATGAACACGCGTTTGCAGGTGGAGCATCCCATCACCGAACTCGTCACCGGCTTCGATCTTGTGCAATGGCAATTGAAGATCGCCAGTGGCCAGCGCCTCACCTTGAAGCAGAGGGATGTTCGCTGGCGAGGTTCGGCCATTGAGTGCCGTGTGTACGCCGAGGATCCATCCATGAACTTCCTTCCGTCGCCGGGTAGGATCCTGCAACTGCGCGAACCGTCGGGACCCGGCGTCCGCCTCGACTCTGGCGTGTATCCCGGTTGGACGGTGCCCATGGAGTACGATCCGCTGCTGGCGAAACTCGCCGTCTGGGCGGAAGACCGGCCCACCGCAATCGCACGTCTGGAACGAGCCATTGACGAGTATTCGGTAGCAGGCATCAAGACCAATCTGAGCTTCTTCCGCCAGTTGCTCGCCGACCCCGAGTTCGCGGCGGGCAATTTGCACACCGGCTTCATCGAAGAGTTCTTCGCACGGCAAAGCGAACAGCCACCTTCGAAGGAACTGCTCCAACTGGCTGCTTACACGGCGGCCTTGCATGATTCGCGAAAGCGCGCTGCCCCGAAATCCGCCTCGCAGGACGTATCACGATGGCGCAGCTCAGGCTTGCAGGAGATGATGCGATGAAGCGCCTGGTGAACCTGGAAGGCGAAACCTGGAAGACTGAGGATCTCGAAGCGCTCGGCTTTGACTGTTTGGAAGTCGAGCCCGGCGTATACTCCGTCTTGGCCGGGACGAAATCAGTGGAAGTGCGGGCGTGGCAGAACCACTCGGGTATTCGCGTAGATCTTCTCGGTGTGACGCTGGACGCCGAAGTGATTGACCCCCGCGAAGCTGGAACGCGACGCTCCGGTTTCGGTGCGGAGGGCCGCCAGAACGTGATGTCGCCCATGCCGGGGAAAGTGGTCCGCGTGCTTGTGGAAATGGGCGCCACTGTGGAAGCTGGACAGGGTCTAGTAGTGGTCGAAGCAATGAAGATGCAGAACGAAATGAAGGCGCCGAAAGCGGGCAAGGTGGTTGCACTTGCCGCCCGCACCGGCGCGAACGTGAACGCGGGCGAGGTGTTGGTTACTCTCGAATGAGCGAGCCTGTCTGTAACATCTGTGGAGGAAGCGGCTGGCGCATCGTGGAACGCGATGGCATCTCCGGTGCGGAGCGTTGCGAATGCGCCAAGACTGCGAATACGCGCATCCATCTGAAACATGCGCAGATCCCGGCGCTCTATGAGAATGCTTCGCTTGACAACTTCAGTCTTGCCCACTTGAGCACGCAGTCGGCGAAGCAAGCCCTCGGACAAGTGCTGACCACCGTGCGAACCTACGCGCGCGAGTTTCCGCAAGTGGAAAAGCCGGGCCTGCTGCTGGTGGGCGATCCAGGGACGGGCAAGACGCACCTCGCGGTCGCGGCGTTGCGAATCCTCATCAGCAAGGGGTTTCAGGGTCTATTCAACGATTACCAGAACCTGCTCGACCGCATCCGCATGGGCTACGATTCGAACTCCGGCCAAGCGGACCGCGAAGCTTATCGAACCGCGATGGAGGCGGAGATCCTGCTGCTCGACGATCTCGGCGCGCATCGCGTCACCGATTGGGTGGAGGACACCGTGACGTCGATCATCACCTACCGCTGCAACAACCGGAAGGCGCTGATTGCGACCACCAATCTCGTCGATCCGGAAATCGGCGGTGTCAGCGCGGGCAAGACACAGTTGAGCGAACGCATCGGTCTGCGCGCACGTTCGCGTCTGTTCGAGATGTGCAGAATCGTGCGCTTGCCCGCGGTGGACGACTATCGCCAGAAACGCCGGTAGGCTTCAACCATTCCTCCGTGCGTCCACACACTGGCATGTGGCGATGCTCACGACTTGGCTCTGCACGTGACCCAGTTGAAACGCCTGCGCGACCCACTGATTCAGAAGCTGAAAGCCGAAAGCTCTCCAGAAACTTCCGCCGCGGAGTTGCCGGATTTCGGCAAGATCGTGCCACCTGAGTCACACCATCCGACGACACATCGCGCCTGCCCAGATCAAGTTTCAGGTTCCGTGAGCGGGATCGCGCCCGCTCGGGGGCTGACGGCTGATGGCTGGCCAAAAATCTCCGAGATTTTTGGCTACTGTCACCGTTCGGCAGGCGGTTCCCAGATCAGCCGAATCCCGATGTTGGTCTGGCGCGAATCGGAAGGATGACGATGCCGGTTGGCGCAACGTTGCGCCTCGGGTTCATTGAACCAGCTTCCACCGCGAATGCCGTGCTCGGTGCCCTGCGCGGGCCCTTGCGGATCCGTCTGATCGCCGTTGCCGTAGGGTGCGTACCAGTCTGCCACCCATTCCCACACGTTGCCCGACAGATCGTGCAGGCCCCACGCGTTCGGCTGACGAGATCCCACGGGATGGCTACGTCCCTCGGCGCGCGAGTAGAACCACGCATGCTGTGCAAGTTGCCGGTAGTCTGCATCGTCACCCCAAGGAAAGCGCTTCTCCGAACCGGCACGGCAAGCGTACTCCCATTCCGCTTCCGACGGAAGGCGAAATCGCCCAAGCTGCATCGCATTCAGCTTCTTCAGAAACGTCTGCGCATCGTCCCACGACACGCGCTCCACGGGAAGCTGACGCCATCCCTCGATCCGTGCAAACACGGAGGGATTGCCGCCCATCACGGCGTTCCACTGTTCCTGTGTCACTTCGAACTTGCCAATGAAGAAGGGCCTCATGATTGTGACCTTGTGGCGAGGGCTTTCGTCGCGAGCACGCCCAACTTCTGACTCATCGCTGCCCATCACAAACGAACCCGCAGGTAAGCGAACGAATTGTATGGTAACCGCACCGGTCAGCGGGACGCTTCGTGTTTCCGGTGTTTGTGCGGCGAGAATTCCGGAGCAGCACAGAAGCAGAATTCTCATCGCGGCGCCTCCAGCACCAGACGGAGTCCAATCGCAGTGTAGCGGGCCTCCGGCGCATGTCTGTGGCGGTTTGCGGACCGCAAGCTCACCGGGAAATCGTAGTAACTGCCGCCGCGGAACACGCGCTCTTTGCCTTGTGGCGGTCCTTTCGGGTCCACCTGATCGCCTTCGGGGTATGGCCCATACCAATCGCTGCACCACTCCCACACATTGCCGCTCATGTCGAACAAGCCCCATGCATTCGAAGGCTTCATGCCCACGGGATGGGTGGTTGCGTACGACCTGCTGTTTGCCCATGCATGTTTCTGGTTGTCCGAATCGCGAACACCGTCGCCCCACCAGAAGCGGGTTTGCGATCCAGCGCGAGCGGCGTACTCCCATTCGGCCTCCGTTGGCAGCCGGAACCGGCCCTCGCCCAACGCATTCAGCTTCGCGAGAAATCGCTGGCAATCATTCCACGACACAAACTCGACGGGGCGCTGCAACGGATCCTCGCCTTCCACTGGCTGCTGAAAGACCGCTGGATTCGAGCCCATCAATCCGCGCCACTGTTCTTGCGTCACTTCATGAACCGCCATGTAGAAGCCGCGAGTGATGGTGACACGATGCTGCACTTCGTCGCGATCGCGGCCGGCTTCGCTGGCAGGGCTTCCGCGAAGATAGCTTCCCGGCGGGATGTAGCGAAAGCGGATGGCGGAAGCGTTCTTCAAAGCGATGCTGCGCTCCATCGCGATTTCGTCCTGCGCCTGCAGAATCGGGACGATGATCAGCGGAATGCAAGTTGCCAGACGCATGCGATATCACGCGATGGTAGCAGGATCGGGGAAGGGCATTTGGCCGACAAACGAATCGGTGAACTCGGCCAGTGCAGCGAGTTCCACATGCTCGATGATGCTCTGGAGATGCGCCAGAACCGCCTCGCGCCGGCTGGGCTGCAAGAGCAACTGCCGGGCGCCTCGCAACGCTGTGTTTCCCGCGGATTCAATGGGGACGCCGTTCGAAGGCAGCAGTCCGATTCGCTGTGCACTTGTGGTCCGCACATAGTTTCCGAACGCACCCGCCAGCCAAAGCCGTTGCGGATGCTGGCCGGTGCGCAGGATGTGATAGCCGGCCGCGACTGCGCCTTTCGCAAGCTGCAACTCACGCACGTCGCGTTGCGTGAGAGCGACGGTGGAGCCGAAGTGTAACTGGCGATCGGGCTGTTGGATCGCACCGGCTGCAGACAGATGCCCCAACTGAAGGGCCGCCGCGATGGCATCCACGAGTCCCGATCCACAGATGCCGCGCGCGGGAACGCCTCCGATCACGTGCCATTGCCAGTTGCCGTTGTCGCACTCCACGCGATCGATGGCGCCTGTCATCGCACGCATGCCTTGCCGGATGCGGCCTGCTTCAAACGCGGGGCCAGCCGCCGTGGAGGCAACCAGGATGCGATGCCGGTTCCCTACGGCGATCTCGCCATTGGTGCCGAGATCCATCAGTGCCTGGCACTCTTCGGCTGTATCGAATCCCGTCGCGACGAGGCCGGTGAGCAGGTCACTGCCGACGAATCCCCCGGCGCATCCGAGAAACGTCGCGCGCGCATCGCACAACCTGATTTCGAACGCGCCAAGATGCGGCGATCGAAACGGTACCGCGGCAAGTGGAGTAACGTCAATTCCGCCGCAAAGATGATGCATCACTGTATTGCCGGCGATGAGTGTTTCCGCAATCTCCCGGCCGGCCGCGGCAGCGCGCAGCATGTTATCGAGTTGTGCACGGATCACTTGAGTGAGTTCACCGGGTGCGCGCAGTGCGTGCTCCACGCGGCTCATGATGTCCGCGCCGTAGGCGGCCTGTGCGTTGAGCGCGGTCTCCACTCCCAGAATCTCGCCTGTACGCAGATCCACAATCTGCACAACGATGGTCGTGGTGCCGAGATCGATCACCGCGCCAATGCCGCGACGCGGTTCCACGGGAACGGGGCGATGATCGCTGAGAACCGGCGCCTGCCACTGCTCTACTTCCAGGACCAGCGGTTCATTCGCTGCGGCCTGGCAGCCCAATCGCCAGCCACTGGCCAACTCCTCTTCCGTGAGGATCTCGCGCATCGACTCGGTGACCTCGATGTGGCCGGAGACGAGACGCACCTTGCATCCGCCACAACCCGCCACACCGCCGCACGGAAACTCGAGGCCTTGATCGAACAGCCAGTCGCGCAGACCTTTGCCGAGCGCAGGAACCTGAATCTCCGCGTTCATCGTGTGCGCGCGAACCTCGCCATCGCTTCGATGTTCTCCGGCGGTGTGCCTCGCGGGATCTCGCATCCCGCACCGACGAGGAATCGCGGTCCGGCGGCTTCGAAGCAAGCCTGCAACGCTTCGGTGATGATGGCGGGCGTGCCATCGCGCACAATGCGAACGGGATCCAGATTGCCCAGCAGTGGCTGATTGGGACCCATCGCAGCGCGGCCTTCATTCATCGGGCTCGGATAGTCGAGATCGATCATGTTCGCACCGGTCGTGCCCATCTCCTTCAGCACACGGCGAGTGTTCCCGCAGATGTGCAGCCGCGTCTTCCCGCCCGCGGCTTGAATGCCTGCAATCAGTTTCTGCTCATAGGGGAGCACGAACTGCCGGTATATCCGGGGACCGACGAGCGAGGCTGCCGCGTCTCCGATGCCAATGAGATCGGCGCCGGCTTCAATCTGGCGTTGCGCGAAGTGAATCTCCGTGTCCACGCAGAATTGGAACAGCTCTTCCACGAAGACCGGATCATCGGCGAAGTCCGTCATCAGCGTGTTCACGCCGCGAAAATCGGCAGCGAGCGCGCAAGGCCCTTCCACCCATCCTTCCACCAGCAGGTCGTGGCCAACGGCTGCTTTCAACGCCTGTATGGCGCGCACGCGATCCTCCATGCGAGGGCCAAGCGAGCGATGGGGCAGCTTCACAAGAGATGTCTTCTCGGTCAGCAGAGCACGGCTTTCGATAATCGCGGGTGGCTGATCGTCAAACCACTCGATGGCCGCGCCGAAATCCGAGGCTTCGCGCGCGGGATCGGAGATTGCGGAAACATAGTCGAAGGAGTAACGCTCCGCAGTCTTCAATTGTGCTTCCACCAAACGCCGGTGGTCACGGGCGTAGTCTCCATAGCGGACACCTGCCGTGTCGCCGGCGAACATCATCGTGATCGGCATCAGCGGAAGGCAGTCGGTTGCCCTGCCTTCCAACATGGCGAGAATGCGGTCACGCGGTTTCATGCTGCTGCTCCAATCCCAGGCGTCACCCGAAGCACCGTGCTAAGTAGTTCGTACGGAGGCCCGGATCACCTGCTCATCCAAGCACGCTTCAATCGTTTCGCCGGGCTCCAGCACCAGAAATTCCTTGGCGTTCCAATCCCCCGACGCGAGTCTGCGGAAGAAGCCGAGTTCGCCCGGCACGGCTTCGAACTTCCAGCCTTTTTGCGCGGCTTCAGCACTTGCGCGTTCCTTCGTTCCAGTGCCTTGTTCCAATCCGTTCTCGATAAACACGAGCCGCGAGTAGTGCTGCTGGTATCGTGTGAACTCCTGATACAGATAGAAGCCGTTATCCTCGCCGTACTTCCCGATGAGTTCCGCAAGCGTGAGCCCTGTGCCTGTTTGCCGCAACGCGAGTGGCGACATGTCATTGGCACGCTCCACCCATCCGCACGAACGGAAGTACGTGCCGGGCTCGTCTTCCAACATCTTCTGGTGCGCTTCCTGGCTGCCCAGCAGCATCGCAATGCAATCATGCGCACGGGCCGCGACCAAGGGCATCTTGCGCGCCGTGAGTCCCGCCAGTCCCATTCCGCAGAGGGCGTATCCCAATGCCACGGCGTCGTGCCGCGTGGGGTCTGCCTGGTCGATCTCCTGCTGCAGCCGTTCTCGCATGGCGCGTGGTCCCAAATCATGGAGCGCCTTCGGCATCAGACGCAGATCGACAGGATGCGGCGAGTTCGCCACGGCATCCGCGAGTTCACGCGTCAGCACTTCGCAGCCGATTAAGAGAATCCGCATTGGGACATTTTCGCTGCGGACGCCCGAATGAACGCGGGACTTGATCCGCAGCACCCTCCGATGAACGATGCGCCTGCGTCGAGCAATGCTGGTACATGCTCCGCGAAGTCCTCCGGCGCCACGCGATAGGCGGGCTCGCCGTTGATGATTTCAGGCAGGCCGGCATTCGGTTTGATCCATACCGGCAGACTCGGTGCAACCGCACGCAGACGCTGGCAGAGCCCAATCGCCTGTTCGATCCCGACCCCGCAGTTCGCGCCGATTCCATCCAAGCCATGATCGAGTGCGAACTTCGCGGCCTGCTCCGGCGTGACGCCCATCATCGTGCGATCCTTACGCTTGCCCGTATCGAAGGCGAAGGAGACGATCACCGGCAAGCCCGTCGCAAGTGCGGCTTCGCACGCAAGACGCGCTTCCTCAAGGTCGCTGAACGTTTCGAGTAGCAGCGCGTCGGCTTCGGCACATGCCTCTGCTTGCTCGTGGAACGCCGCACGGACTGCCGCTGGATCCACGTCGCCAGTGATCAGCACTCGCCCGGTTGGTCCAATGGAAGCGAACACACGCGCACGGTCCTTTGCCGCGTGGCGCGAGATCGCGACACCTTGCTGATTGATTCGTGCTACCGCGTCACCTTCCCCACTTGATTCCAGCGCGATGCGGTTGGAGCGAAACGTATTCGTGAGCAGCACGCGGCTGCCCGCGTCGGCGTAAGCTTGCGCGACTTCCGCCACGCGGTCCGGATGATGCAGGTTCCAGAGATCCGCGGGCTGACCCGCCGGCAAGCCTCGCAGAGCGAGTTCCGTTCCCCATGCGCCATCCGTCAGTAGTGGGCCGTTGGTGAGAAATGAAAAGAGCCGGCTCATTGGTGCGGCCTCCACAATGATTCAATCTGCTCCAAGCTCCGGTTGCGAGTCTCCGGTGCTTTCAACACCACCGCGATCGTAACGCCACACAGCAGCGCATAGAGAAGGAAAGCGCCGGATGCACCAACGCGATTGGCGATGGAGAGGAACGTGAACGTGAGCACGCAGCATGCGGCCCACAACGCGGTGGTCGCAAGGCCCATGGCGCGGCCTCGAATGCGGTTGGGAAAGATTTCGGAAAGATAAACCCACACTCCGGGTCCAAGGCCCACTGCGAATGCGCCGGCGCAGCACAGCATCAACGGAACAACGAGTGCGGCATTCGGTGCGCCTCCCGCGAAAGCCGCGGCCATTGCGAGCAAACCCAATCCGAGGCCCGCCGCCGACGAGATCAGCAACTTGCGCCGGCCCCATCGATCGATCACAGCCATCGCCACCAGAGTGGCCACCAAGTTCACCACGCCGATCCAGACGTTGGCGCCGATGGCCGCCGTGTCGCTGGTGCCGCCCGTGTATTGCTTCAGCAGAATGGAGCCGTAGAAGAGCACCGTGTTGATCCCTGTCCACTGCTGCAGGATCGCGAGCGCCAGTCCAAGCACCAGCGCACGCCGAAGGCCTGGCTTCCATAGCTCGCTGAGGGTTCCGGACTCCTCCGCGACCATGCGTTCGATTTCGCAGAGTTCCGCCGCGCCTTGCTCCTGGCCGTTCACTCGCACCAGCACGCGGAGCGCGTCATCGCGCCGGTTGCGTTGCACAAGCCAGCGCGGGCTCTCCGGTGCGGTGAGCATCGCGAGGAAGAAGATCAGAGACGGTAGCGCAGCCGCGGCAAACATTCCCCGCCATGCATCCGCCCCTTGGAAGGAGAGAATCCAGTTGATGAAGTAAGCCAGAAGGATGCCGCTGACGATGGCGAGTTGCTGGAGCGAGACGAGACGTCCGCGTTGCGCCGCGGGGGCGATCTCCGCAATGTACAACGGGGCCAGCAGTGACGACACGCCGATGGCAACTCCCCCAAGCACACGCGCGAGTGCGAACTCCGTGACATTGCGAGGCAGCGCCGCCGCGAGTGACGAGATCGCGAAGAGCAGGGCGCATGCAATCAGAATGTACTTGCGCCCCCAACGGTCACTGAGCCAGCCTCCGGTCGCCGCGCCGATCACGCAGCCTGCCAGCAGACTGGAGGCAGCCCACTCGGTCTGGGTGGGGGACAGCGTGAATTCGCGCTGCAACAGGAGCAGCGCTCCATTGATCACCGCGATATCGTAGCCGAATAGCAATCCCGCGCAGGCTGCAACGGCCGAGATCATGAATGCGTAAGTAGAGTTCGGCGGAGCGGCAGCCACATTCGGCGCCACATTCGCCTGGGCCTCTACCGCGGTGCTTCTGCCTTGCATTGGAGCAAGTCGACCTTCCTCTGAATTCGTTCCGCACACTCGCCGACGTAAAGCACATCGCACTCTGTTCCCATCAGGAACGGATGTCCCGTCGCTTGCATGTTCGTCTGCAACTCATGCACGCGCCGTTCCACTTCCGCACGCGGCATCACGTCATCGGAATAGAACAGTTTCGAGGGTAGGTTTCCATAGAGAACGACGTCTGCGGGCACGAGCGTGGCATCCTCCCAGAGACGGCGGCTTGATCCGAGACTCAGCACCGCCGGATGGATCTCCTGGGCAAAAGCCGTTGCGAAACTGGGGAGCAACTCGCCGCAGTCGTGGAGAAAAAGATTGGCATGCAGTTCATCGAGCCGCTGCTTGATCCGGCGCAACCCGGCGAGAACATAACGATCGAAAATGTCCGATCCCCGGCGCAACTGGCGTGGGGAAAGGTAAACTGTGTTCGCTGCGGGTTCGCACAGCATGATCGTCTGTGCTCCCGATTCCACTTGCTGCTCCATGGACGTGAGCACGGTTTCGAGCGATCGGGCGAGACACCACTCCCATAGCTTCACTTCGGGCTCTTCGGAGGCCTGCGCGCCGGCAAGCGCGATTGCAGCGATCGGATCGCGCATCAACTTGGTGGCCAGTGAGAACGGGCCGATGATCTGGCCCACCGCGTGGAGCCGTCCATCTTCCCGAATGTGCCGGATGGAGCCTGCGCGGGCGTCCTCGGCAGGCGTGGCCGCCGGTGAATTCTCGGGAACACTGGTGAAGTGAAATGTTTCGGAGTCTTCCGCGGAAACGCCGAAGGGAGCAAGCAGCGCGGCCTTGTCGAGCCGCAGATCCATCAGCGGTAAAGCGACCGGCAGATCATAACGCGCGGCGGCCTTCGTGAGGACAGTTGCCAGCCGCCGCGCGTCCATGCGAGCCCCTTGGGGGTCCGGGTCCGCATGTAATGCCAGATCCGTCGCGATCGGAAATCGCAAGCCGTGCCGCGCCAGATCGAGCCAGAAGTCACTTGTCATGTCGATGCCTGAACGCCGCTGAGCTGGCGCGCAAGCTGCACGGCGGAGTTCGCGGTTTCACCATAGCCGTCGGCCCCGATCTGATCGGCGAACTGCTGCGTGACGGGCGCGCCGCCCACCAGAACCTTCACTTGATCCCGCACTCCGGCTGATTTCAGGGCTTCAATGGTCATCTTCATGGAGGGCATGGTCACGGTGAGAAGCGCCGAGAGACACACGATCCCTGCCTTCTTTTCCTGAATGGCGTGGATGAATTTCTCCGGCGGCACGTCGGCGCCGAGATCAATCACTTCGAAGCCCGCGCCTTCCAGCATCGCAGCCACCAGATTCTTGCCGATATCGTGCAGGTCTCCTTTCACCGTGCCGATCGCCACACGGCCGGCAGGTTCCGCGCCGCTCGCCACCAGCAAAGGACGAAGCAACTCCATGCTGGCCTTCATCGCACGCGCGGAAAGAAGCAACTCCGGTACGAAGTACTCCTCACACTCGTATCGATTGCCGACCTCGTCCATGGCGGGGACCATGGTGCCGGTGATCAGCGTCAATGGGTCCATCCCGCCGGCGAGCGCCTCCTGTGTGACCGCAGCCGCTGCCTTGGCGTCGCCATTGAGAACAGCATCATAAAGCCTGGAAAGATCGGCCATAAAAGAAGGCCCTCCTTAAGAGATTCGGGATCAGTGACCGGAGAACTCCCTGAGTGCATCGAGCATGGCCACCACGTTCGCGACGGGAGTCCCAGCCTGGATGTTATGAATCGAATTGAAAACGAAGCCGCCCGAGGACGCGAAGATCTCGCAGCGCCGCATCACCTGGTCGCGCACTTCGGTCGGCGTGCCGAAGGGAAGGATCTGCTGCGTGTCGATGCCCCCGCCCCAAAACGTCAACCTACTGCCGTATCTGCTCTTGAGATGCTCGGGGTCCATGCCGGCGGCGGAGCATTGCACGGGATTGAGGATGTCGAACCCGGCTTCAATGAATGACTCGTAGAAGCGCTCCACGGAACCACAGGAGTGTTTGAAACACTTCCACGCCGTATGTTTGTGGATCCATCCGCAGATCTGGGCGTAATAAGGTAGCCACATGGAGCGGAACGTCGGCACGGAGCAGAACGAGGACGTTTGGGTGCCGAAGTCGGTGCCACAGAGAAACACCGCATCCACGGTGTCGCCGATCCGGGCATGCACGCGCGCAAGATTGGCGATCGCGATTTCGGTCTGCCGTTCAAAGATCGCGTGCACGTAGTCCGGCCGCGACCGCAGGGACATGTACCACTCCGGAATATCGCGAATCCCGCGCGGGTCCTTGAGGAAGGGTGCGGGCACCAGTGCAATGTCGCCCAACGCTGTGCCGCCAAAGTTGGCGATGATGGCCCGTCCCGTGGATTGTGCGGCGCCTACATCGGTCGCGATCGAATCGAGATCATCCTCTGACAGAGACTTGAATTCTTCCAGATTATCCGCTGGATCAAGGCGGTCCTCGTCGAAATGATCCTGCCGGATGATCGTGTCGAAGAAATGGAATCCGGGCGGCATGCGGCCCGACGGCTTCGCGCTCAAATCGCCCTCGGGATAGATGAGCGTGTCGCCGCTGGCGGGATCCACAGTGACATTGAAGTTGCCTGGCACAAGGACATCGAGGCCGTTGAAGTTCCAGGGCTTCCAGTCCTGTGCGGGAAAGCCGAACAGAGTCTTACGCCGGAACACTCCTTCGACATCGATCCCCATGGCCTGTTTCAGATCTTCGTCAAGCAAGCCAAGCATCTGGTAAGGTTCATGCACCTTCACCGGGCGCCGCTCCAAGCCGTAGTGATCACGCAGTGCGGCGACTACACTCACGTGGATACCGGTGACAGCCGTGGAGCCGAAGTCGATGGGAATGCGATCAGGCGAGCGATGCGCGAGGCTATCTAACACGCGCTGACGAGACGGGGTAGTGGTCGCGGTCATGGCGTAGGCGGATTTTGTGAATCCGCTCTTACAGTATCACTCTGTGAGGCGTCTGTCAGGGCAGCCTGGAACCTGCCGCCCGGCGGCGCTGGTCTCTCCATCAATTCGCGGCAGGTACGGTATCCTGAAACAAGTCCCCACTCCTTCGAGGTGCCAATGCGAGAACTCCGATACAACACGCGCAGCGGCATCCAAGTCACGCGCAGTCTTTCAAAGATCCCGTATAAACGCGGGCTTCAGAAACTGCTTCGGGAGTTGGATACGCATCGCGGGGTCTATTTTTCTTCCGGATACGAGTATCCTGGGCGGTACTCGCGCTGGGACATCGCCTCGACCCGTCCGCCGCTGGAGATCGTCGCCTATGCTCGCGATGTGGAACTCCGGCCCTTAAATCTGCGCGGTGAAGTCCTCTGCCGAATGTTGGAACCCGTTCTTTCATCGCACCCGCACTGGGACGACTTTCGCAACCTGGGTGGTGTGCTGCACGGCCGCCTGAAGTCTCTGCCCGAGCTATTCTCCGAGGAAGAGCGCAGCCGGCAGCCCTCAGCCTTTTCCATCCTGCGCGCCTTCGTGGAAGAGTTTCGTCATCCCGGCGACGGACGGCTATTTCTCTCAGGAGCCTTTGGCTACGACCTGCTTTTTCAGTTCGACCCCATCGAACTTCGACTGCCGCGAGAGAAGACGAAGGCTCTGCATCTCTATCTTTGCGACGATATCTACTTCATGGACCGCAAGCGCGAAGTGATCGAGCGCTACCAGTACGATTTCAGCCGTGACGAGCATTCCACACTCGCTCTGGATCACGACGCGGAGAGCATTGCGCCGCCGCCCTCCCGCCCGGTCTGCGAGATCACTTCCGATCACACGCCCGAAGAGTATATGGCCAATGTGGAACGCGTGCGGGCGGGAATGAAGCAGGGCGACTACTACGAGGTTGTTCTGCGCCAGACTTTCCGCACGCACTACTCCGGCCGCGCCACCGAGTTGTTTGAACGTATCCAGGAACTGAGCCCAAGCCCATACGAGTTTTGCATTCAGTTCGGCAATGAACAGTTGGTGGGCGCATCGCCAGAGATGTTCGTTCGCGTTGAGGGCAACCGTGTCGAGACGTGCCCAATCTCAGGTACAGCACGACGTACTGGCGATCCGATGCGCGATGCCGATGCGATTCGTGAGTTGCTCGCCTCGACCAAGGAAGAGTCGGAGCTTACGATGTGCACCGACGTGGACCGCAACGACAAGTCCCGAGTGTGCGCGCCAGGCTCGGTGAAGGTGATCGGCCGCCGGCTCATCGAATCGTATGCGGGTGTGTTCCACACGGTGGATCACGTGGAGGGTACGCTTGCGGAGGGTCTCGATTCCCTCGATGCGTTTCTCTCGCACATGTGGGCCGTCACGGTGATTGGCGCGCCGAAACGAGCGGCGTCGCAGGCGATTGAGAATCTCGAAAGGAACGCGCGTGGCTGGTATGGTGGCGCGGTCGGCATGATCTCGATGAATGGCGACATCAATACGGGCATCATGATCCGGACCACCTATCTTCGCGATGGAGTGGCGGAATACCCGGTCGGCGCCACGCTGCTTTATGACTCGATTCCCGAAGCGGAAGAGCGCGAGACGAGGCTGAAGGCAACGGGCTTCTTCCGCGCGTTGTCGCCAGGCGGCGAGCACGCAGCGGCCGGCGAACTTCGCGCGGCGCCAGCGATTGCAACGCGTGCCGCCGATGACGCTGCGGGCCAAGGCGTGAAGATGCTGCTGGTGGACAACGACGATTGTTTCATCCACACGCTTTCCAACTATGCGCGGCAGACCGGTGCCGATGTGGTGACGTATCGCTCTGGCTTTCCGCTCGACCTGATTTCGAAGCTCGCTCCGTCGGTAATCCTGATTTCGCCTGGGCCCGGCCGCCCCGCCGACTTCGGTGTCCCCGCGCTGGTGAAGCATGCGGCAAGGCTTGGTGTTCCCGTGTTTGGTGTGTGTCTCGGGTTGCAGGGCATTGTGGAGGCGTTTGGTGGAGAACTCGGCGTGCTTGACTATCCGATGCATGGTAAGCCGTCCCTGGTCACCCATACGAATCGAGGTGTCTTTGAAGGCCTCCCGAAGGAGTTTCGCGTTGGCCGGTACCACTCGCTGTTCGCGATTCCGGAGAAGCTGCCGGCGGCCCTGGAGGTGACGGCGCGATCGGACGACGGCGTGATCATGGGCGTCCGGCATCGCGAGCTGCCAATTGAAGCCGTGCAGTTTCATCCCGAATCGATGTTGACGCTGGATGGCGATGCGGGTCTCAAGCTGATCGAGAACGTGGTGCGAATCTACGGGCGCGCGAGAGTGTAGCTTGCCGAAGTGGCTGATTTTTCTCATCGCGGCATCGACCACCTGCATCCTATTTATTAACTTCTGCAATCTTGTGTTCGGATGCGGATGTACCTGGATGTGGGCAGGGGCTGCGGATCACTGCAACATCCATCACCACGGGCCGAAGCAGTGCCCGTGGTGCAAAATGTCGCTAGCCGGCCAACTTGGTGTTTGGCTGTCGATGGTGATTCCGCAAGGCTTGATCAGCTTCTGGCCTGCCCGCTGGAAGTGGCCATTGCGGCTGATGCTCGCGCTCGCTGCGTTCCCGGGGGCGGGTTCAATCACCGCTTGGATTACTGGAACCATGGCAGGGTACTGGAACTATTGATGCTTGTTGTCTACTCCGGTTCGCGAGATACTGAGAGAGAACGGAATGGAACCACTGGACCTGTTGTTTCTCACGATTGTGCTTTGGATCGCGTGGAAGCTCTCCGACGATCAGGACGGCGGCCGTCGTTCCCGGATTCCCATCTGCTAGTTTCTCCTCAAGTCGCTAGGCTTCCCGTGCGAGGTCGCGCGTGATCGCTTCCGCGCATCGCGTGGCGGTCGCTGGTGGCGGACTTGCGGGACTGGCTGCTGCCGCTGCTCTTGGGTCCGCAGGATTTGAAGTCGACCTCTATGAAGCACGTGCGTTCCTCGGTGGCCGTGCGACGTCCTACCCGGTTCCGAATACCGAAGAGCACATCGACAACTGCCAGCACATTCTGTTGCGATGCTGCGGAAACCTGCTCGATTTCTACTCGCGGCTCGGGGCGGCGGGGCAGATCGAATTCCATCGCACCTTCTACTTCATCGAACCAGGTGGCCGCGTATCGACGATGCGGTCCGGCCTATTGCCGGCGCCTCTGCACTTTACGGAATCGTTCGCCACGCTGCGGTTTCTTGGCCTTTCCGACAAGATTGCCATTGGGCGTGCACTGCTCGCGATCCGCACCGAGCGCAAGACACGGCGCGATCTCGATCGCATTACGATGCTCGACTGGCTGCGTGAGAAGGGGCAGACGCCCAGAGCCATCGAGCGCTTCTGGCGGCAAATTCTGGTGAGCGCGATCAATGAGGAACTGGACCGCATGGCGGCCTGTCATGGTTTCCAGGTCTTCTGGCTCGGTTTTCTTGCAGGCTCGCGCAGCTACGAGATGGGTATTCCCGCGGTGCCGCTTGGCGAGTTGTATGGCTTGGACGCCTGGCGGCGCATTCCGCAAGTACATCTCCATTTCCGGGCGCCTGTGGATCAGATTTGCGTTCAAGACGGACGTGCCGTGTTGATTGCAGGTGGCGAGACTCGCGCGGCGGACTTCGTTGTCTCCGCATTGCCGTTCGAAAAATTGCGGTTGGTCGCGCCGGCTTTGCGGATGCCGGATTTTTCGCATTCGCCGATCACAGGCATTCATTTATGGTTTGATCGCAGCGTGACGGATCTGCCGCATGGAACGCTGCTCGATCGCACTATCCAGTGGTTCTTCAACAAAGGTGGTGGCCGTTACTTGATGCTGGTGATCAGCGCGTCGCGTAGCTTGACGGAGATGCCCCGGCAGCAGGTGATCGAAATGGCCTTGCGCGAGTTGGCGGAGTTCCTGCCGGCGGTGAGTGAGGCAAAGCTCGAAAAGGCGCACGTGGTGAAGGAAGTGCGGGCGACGTTTTCGGCGGAGCCTGGCTTGGAGGCGCAGCGGCCCGGCGCGTCGACTGAGGTGCCGAACCTGTTTCTCGCCGGCGATTGGACGCGCTCGGGCTGGCCGGCGACTATGGAAGGCGCGGTGCGTTCGGGGTATCTCGCTGCGGAAGCCGTTGCCAGAGCGGCGGGGAGTCCGCAGCGGTTCGTGCTGCCCGATTTCGCGTAAGCTGCCACTCTGCGAAAAGCGCCGTCCTGCTTAGTTGTGCGATTATGCTCAATTCAGAGCGATTACGCGCATGGGTGAGTACAAAGAGGGTCTTTACGACCGCCTGATCACGCGACGCCTCCGCGAATACCTCGATAATCTGGCCGGCCCGAACACGAAGATCACCAGTCTTGAGGAGTCGGACGCGCCTCACTACTTGTCTCGACATCTCGTAAGAGAAATCAAGTCTATCTTGGCTACCCTTCCGAGCGACGAACGCCTTCGGCGCCAGATTGAGTTTGCGAATACGCTTCTCCGCCAGGCTGAACAACTCAGCGATTCCGACGACGAGCCCGACGTCGTTGAATCACCGGGCGAGATTCTCAAAGCGATTTACCGGGGCCCTTCGTCACCCTCTCCTCCGTCTACCCCACTGTCAGCCAGTTCTTTGTTGATGAATGCTCAAGGTGAAGCGAGGCTTGGGTTTGAACTCGAGCGCGAGTTGGCGACCTCTGATAGTGTTCTGATGTTAGTCAGCTTCGTGCAATGGCGGGGTTGGCAGCGGTTGAAACGTGCATTCTACGAATTGGCGGAGCGCGAAGCGCCCGTGCGTCTTTTGACTACTACCTATATGGGCGCCACCGATCTTGGTGCCATTCGGGAACTCGCGAAGCTTCCGAACGTGCGAGTCCGCATTTCTTTGGATGGTCGTCGTCGCCGCTTGCACGCAAAAGCGTGGCTGTTTCATCGCCACAGCGGCTACAGCAGCGCGTACGTCGGTTCAGCCAACCTCTCGGGGCCAGCACTGGAAGACGGCATTGAGTGGACCGTGAAACTGAGCGAAGTGGAAGCGCCTCACATTGTCGAGCGCTTCCGTGGCGCATTCGAATCGCTGTGGAATGATCCCGAATTCGAGGACTTCCTGCCCAACGACGAGGGATGCTGTCAGCGTGTTCGGATGGCACTCGAATCCGCGCAGCAGAAGGGTGGATCGACCTCGGCACGCCCGGTATTCTTCGACCTGCGCCCACATCCCTATCAGCAAGCGACGCTCGATCGCCTGGAAGCCGAGCGACTGGATCGCAACTCTTTCCGAAACCTTGTGGTCGCGCCGACCGGGACCGGAAAGACGTTGGTTGCTGCCTTCGACTATGCGCGCCAGAAGTACTCTGGCGCCCGTCCGCGATTGCTGTATCTTGCGCATCGGGAAGAGTTGCTGCGTCAAGGGCGGGATCGCTTCCGGCACGTTCTTCGCGATGAGTCGTTCGGAGAGTTGCTTGCTGGTGGAGAACGTCCGACTGATTACGACCATCTCTTTGCGACGGTGCAGAGCCTTCGCTCCCGAGCGCTGATTGAGAAGCAGGGTGCCGACTACTGGCATTATGTGGTGCTCGACGAAGCGCACCACGTTCCCGCCGATAGCTATCGCGACACCATCGCATCCCTGCAGCCGCGGATCTTGCTCGGCCTTACTGCGACTCCGGAGCGCATGGATGGCGCCAGCATCCTTCCGTGGTTCAACCATCGAATCGCCGATGAGATGCGGCTTTGGAACGCGATCGAGCGACAGTACCTTGCTCCATTCGACTACTACGGAATCCATGACGGTACGGATCTCTCCACGGTTTCGTGGTCGCGTGGTTCGTATGTCGTGAGTGAACTCGAACAGCAATACCTTGGCAACTCTCGGCGCGCGAATCTTGTGCTCAGTCAGTTCTGCGAAGCCTATGGGGCGAACTGGCACCAGGCAAGGGCGATTGGATTCTGTGTCAGCATCGCCCATGCGAACTTCATGGCGAAGGTTTTCCAGGCCGCCGGCATTCCGTCTGCTGCCATCACGAGCGAATCCTCTTACGAGGAGC
>JAEUQE010000269.1 GCA_016789785.1 Bryobacterales bacterium | reverse complement strand
GCCCTTCCTTCTACCCTACGGAGTTACTATAAGCCTGCCGCGCCGAGACTCGTCTCGGTGCAGGGCGAGGTGAACGAACCTGCGCAATCGCCGAGGTACTGCGAGCCTAAACCTAAATAGTCTTGCGCTTAGCAGGGAACGTTCGCTGGAGTCAACGGCTTGTGGCATCTTCGCCGGAGGCAGTTGCCGCGCGGTTAACGCTCAGAAGACATGCCGTCGCGATGACCACCAGACAGCCGATCACGTTGTACCAGAGAAACGAGATCTTCGTGAAGTACCAGCAGTAGAAGATCGCGGCCTCCCCGGCAATCACACCCCAGAAAGCGCCTCTCGCCTTCACGAACCGGAAGAAAAACGCGAGCACGAACACGCCCAGCATCCCGCCATAGAACAGCGAACCTACAATGTTCACGGCCTCAATCAAAGAGCCGAGCTTTCCTCCCAACCCCGCGAAGACCACGGCATACGCGCCCCAGAATACGGTGGCGCCGCGCGAGGCCCACAGATAGTGTGAGTCGGATTGGTCCGATTTCACCAGCGGGCGGTACACGTCCATCACGGTCACGGTGGCGAGCGAGTTCACTTCTCCCGAAATGGTGGACATCGCGGCCGCGAAGATCACAGCGATGATCAGACCGACCACGCCCTGGGGCATGTACCGGATCACGAAGTTCAGGAAGATGTAGTTCGTGTCGGCGGATGCGCCAGCCATGTGCGTCGCCTCCGCGCGCACTTTGTCGACGCTCGACTGCGCCTTCCGGTAACCATCCAGCGCAGCAGTCTCAGCGGCCTTGTCGTTGCGTTTGCGAGCCTCCAGATACGCCGCCGCAGACTGCTTGCGCGCCTCATGCGCTTCTTCGAACTGCTTCGCCACCAACCCGTAGGCAACGTGTTTCTCCAGCGTCTTCTGATCACCCGGCTGAAACAACAGCGGCGGACGTTCAAACACGAAAAAGACAAACACCATGGTGCCGATGAAGAGGATGAAGAACTGCATCGGGATTTTCGCCATTGCATTGAAGATCAGGCTGAGCCGGCTCTGCGCGATCGAGCGCCCTGTCAGATAGCGCTGCACCTGGCTCTGGTCGGTGCCGAAGTAGGCGAGTGCGAGAAACATGCCGCCGATGAGGCCGCTCCACAGATTGTACCGATCGTTCCAATCGAACTTCGTCACAACCGCGTTCAACCGTCCAGCGGCTCCCGCGAGCGAAACAGCGTCAAGCATGGTCACGTTCGCCGGCAAGAGATGGATCGCCATGAACAGCGAGAGAATCAGGCCTGCGAAGATCAGCAGCATCTGCTGCACGTCCGACCACGTTACCGCCTTTACGCCGCCGAGTGTCGTATAAACGATCACCAGCAGCCCCATCATTGCGGTGGTCACTTGCTCCGGCCAGCCGAGAATCACTGACAGTACAACAGCCGGCGCATACAACGCGACGCCAGCGCCGAGCCCTCGCTGTAACAAAAAGACGAGGCTCACCAGGGTGCGTGTGTTGCGGTCGAAACGCTGCTCCAGAAACTCATACGCGGTGTACACATTCGCGCGGTGAAACAGCGGCACCGCCGTCATGCTGATGACAATCATCGCCAGCGGCAATCCGAAATAGAACTGCACGAAACGCATGCCGTCCACATAGGATTGGCCGGTGGTTGAGATGAACGTGATGGCGCTTGCCTGAGTGGCCATGATGGAGAGGCCCATCGCGTACCACGGCATCGTCTTGCCGGCGAGCAAATAGCTTTGCGTGGTCTGCTTGCCGCGCGCTTTGTAGAGACCGTAGGCGACGGTAAACAGAATCCAGGCGACCAGCACCACCCAATCGAGCGTGCTCATCGAATCGCCTCTGGAGTGTTGGCGTACGTGAACCAGGCGAACAACGCAATCAGAGCCACCAGATAGATCGCCACGAAGACATAGACTCGCGGCCATGTTCCGAGAAACGGAGGCGGCTCTTCCTGCCTGTTTCGGCCGCTTGGATTCACTGCGTGGCCTTCCCCGCGCTGAGAAGATTCGCGAAGATACGATAAGCGCCGGGCACACCCGCGGGAAGCTGGCGAAACCAGGCATAGGCTGTGAACACGTAGGCTCCCTTCCCGTAACGCGTATAGAGCATACCACCGGGCAGCCAGTCCTCGCCTGGGTCCTGTGCCGCGAAGAGACTCTCGTACTTCGCGTCGAATTCTCTTGCGAAGTAGAGCCCGCGCTCCTGAATCCACCCATCGAAATCGCGCTTGGAGATCGCGTTCGGCGCGCGCAGAAGCGGATGATTCGGATTCGGGATCTGAATGGGAGAGTCTTCCACGGTGACTCGGTCACGGCTCAATTGCAGCGGATACGGGCCGAGGTTCTTCGTCGACTCGCGCGATTCGCGCCCCGGAAATCCTTCCAGCACGTTGTACTGCACCACCAGCGTGCCGCCTTTCTCCGCGTAGTTCAGCAGACGCTGGAAATTCGCGCGTAAGGCCGGCCGCGTATTGAACGCGCGTACGCCCGCGACGATCGCGTCGAACCTCGTCAGATCGACAGCGGCAAGATCCGCGTCACTCAACAGCGTCACTTCCATCCCGATCTGGCGCAGCGAGTCCGGCACCTCGTCGCCGGAGCCCATGATGTACCCGATGCGCTTCGACAACGTTCGAATGTCCGCTCGCACGAGTTTCGCCTGCGCGTGAGCGAACACGGTTTGTGGAGGGATGTGGGGATAGGACACTGTGTGCATCGAATGCCCGTATTCACTGCCTCCCATGACAGCGACGGCTTCCAGTTGCGCAGTCGCCTCCGAGGCCGGCGGTTTCACCTGAAAGTGCACAGTCGCTTGCTGACCACTTTCCGCGAGTTCGAAGGGATGCTCCGCGGGTGTGACGGTCCAACCTTGCGGTGCGCGCAGCTTGATCACGCCGGATGCCTTCGGTTGATTCGCCCGCACCATCACATCGACCGTACGCAACGCGGCTGACGGGAACATGATCACGGAGTCCGCAAGCTCCACGCTGACCGGTGGCGCGATGACAACCGGACGGGTCAACTCGCCCCGCACACTGTCGACATAGCGGTTCAGGACGGGCCTCGCGGCAACGAACTCCACGCCATCCAGGCGGAACCGGAAGTGCGCCATCAGCGGAGGACGGTTCTCCGCCTGTCCAATCAACTGCTGGCTGTCCACTCCATAGAGCGCCCCCTGTTTCGGCTTCGCAAGCCAGAACGGATTCGAGTAAGCCGCATCCGCCGGAATCTTCCATTCCACGCGGTTCTGGACCGGCTCATTGTGCGCCAGCGTAGCCTGCGCTTCGACATTGGCCGCGCCGGCGACACCTGCAAACCGCACTCCGAGGAATTCCACCGGGGCAGGCATCCGCTCGACAACATTCGTTTGAACTCGTACCGTCGAGCCAGGCGTCACGGACCAGCGGTCCACCGATGCATCCGCCCAGATGCCGAGGCATTGCACCAGCGTCTCATCCAACTCACGCAGCTTTTGTTGCGCATCGGGATGCTGGATCGCCGCAATCAAAGGACGAGCCTTCAGCAGCAGGGGCGCGATCCTATGTGGCTCGGTGGGACGAAAGTCGCGCTCTGCTTGGTTCAGAATTGCGCCAACCGCCGCGCCTCCGGGAAGGCGGGCCCATGTGGTGTCGATGCCGTCGAGCGGATCGCGCGTCGCTGGCTCACCCGCCACAACGATCAGGTGATTCTTGATCGCGCCACGCCGTTCCGCCGATCCCATGCCCTGGCTCGAATGCTGGCTCCGGCTGATGGCCGCGATTTCGCCATAGGAGCGGCCAAGCACCGGGTTGTACTCGCCGCCATCCACCTCCAGGCGATTGGCCAACTTGGCATTCTCCCGCTCCTGGTCAGCCGTGAATGCGAACGTATTGAAGAGCACTCGCTGCGCTTGCCATGGCTTCACATACTGCAACTGTTCCGGGAATTTCGTGGGATCGGCCGCTGCGGCGAAAGCCTCTTTGCCGAGAATGGAAGAGCTCTGGTGATGCCCGTGACCATCGCGCGGAGTGCCTGAGAAGCGCAGCAGGATAATGTCAGGGCGATAACTCCGAATCACCCACACCACGTCGGAGAGCACACGCTCACGGCCCCACTTGGCGAGCGTTTCGTCCGCGGTCTTCGAGAAGCCGAAGTCGATGGCGCGGCTGAAGAACTGCTCCGCCCCGTCCACACGGCGAGCCATCAACAGTTCCTGCGTGCGGATCAATCCCATCAGGTCGCCCTGCTCCGGACCAATGAGATTCTGCCCGCCTTCGCCTCGGGTGAGCGACAAGTAGGCCGTGCGCAAGTTGCGGCCGCGCGCATAGTAGGCAAGTAGATTCGTGTTCTCGTCATCGGGATGCGCGGCGATCATGAGCACGCTGCCCACGGTGTTCAGCCGCCGCAACGACTGGTGAATCTCCGCCGAGCCCGCGAGTTCCCGCTGGGCGAGTGCTTGCTGTTTGAGCGCAGGCAGGAAGATGGCGGTGAGAAGAAGTAGTGTGTGTCGCATGTCTTCAGAGCAGCCAGAAGGGAACGTTCTTCTATGGTAAGAGATGCGGGCGCTGGATTTCACGATGCGCGTCGTCTAAGATGAAAGCCAAATGCTACAGAAGAAGCGCAAGATGACCATCGCGCTCACGCCGGGCTCGATTGGCGTGAAAGCGACTCAGGCGGAAGCGATCGAGTTCGCGCACTACTATGGCTACGAATCGGTGGAGCCCTTCGCGACCCACTTGAGCACGCTCTCCGATGACGAGATTCGTAAGACCGCCGATCATGTGCGTTCCATGCAGTTGAAGTGGGCCGCCGCGGGTCTGCCCGTGGAGTTCCGCCAGACCGACGAGCAGTTCAACGAGGGGCTCAAAGCATTGCCGAAGCATGCCAAGGCTCTGCAGACGGCTGGTGTGACGCGCGTCGGAACATGGCTTCGCCCTGCGCACGACACGCTCACGTATCGTCAGAACTTCGATCAGCATGTGCGGCGATTGGGCGCGGCGGCGAAGGTGCTGGAGGATCACGGCCTGCGGTTTGGGCTCGAGTATGTGGGTCCGAAGCTGAGCTGGTCGGCGCAGAAATTTCCGTTCGTGCACACGATGCCGGAGACCAAAGAGTTGATCGCGGCTATGGGGCGCAAGAACGTGGGCTTCGTGCTGGATAGCTGGCACTGGTATACCGCGAAGGAGTCGGGAGCCGATCTCGCGACGCTGACGAACGCCGATGTCGTGACGGTGGATTTGAACGACGCGCCGGCGGGGCTTGCGGTCGATCAGCAGATCGACAATCAGCGCGAACTGCCATGCGCGACCGGCGTGATCGACCTCGCAACGTTCGTGAACGCGCTGTACAAGATGGACTATGATGGACCGGTCCGCCCGGAGCCCTTCAACGCACCTCTGCGCCAGAAGCCGAAAGAGCAGATCCTGTCGGCAACGTTGGAGGCGATGCAGAAGGCATTCGCGCTGATCAAAACCTAAGCTCGCTCCAAGGCTGATGCCGGCCTTCTGCGAATCCGGGCTGCATCGAGCTTGGATGTCCTGCTCAGCCGACGCCCTCGCGGTTGAAGAGCGCGAGTAGATCTTGCGCGCCGTGGAGGACTCGGAGGATCTCGATTCGATCACGATATGGCTGGTAGAAGATGAGGAACTTGTCGAACCGTTCGCTGACACGAAAGGTTCGGGCGGTCATTAATTGGGGATGGCGGACTTTGCAGTGCCATCCAACGTCCTGGCGCGAGCCAAGCAAAGCGAACGTCTCGTAAACCTCGCTCAAAAAACGAAGGCCAACGTCGAGCCCAGATTGCTCAACCAGATAGTCAGCGATTTCATCAATGTCCCGGTCAGCCTGCGGGCGGACGACGTATCCAAATTTCACCGTTTGCCCGTCTTCTTGCCGTGGCGTTCAACGAGTTGCGCTCGCTTGCGTTCCCAGTATTCTGGGGTGATCTCAATCGGCTCGCCGGAGTTTAGACCCTCAAGCAGCAGGGCTTCAAGCTTCTCTTGATTCCGGCGCTTCTGATCGTCGCGGATGAGCGCGCGAATGTACTCGCTCGGCGTGCTGAACCCTGCCGACTCCACTTGGCCTTCAACGAAGTCCTTCATCGTTTGCGGAAGTGAGATGTTCAGGGAGGTCATACTGCTCATGGTCACAAAGCTAGCACTACCTTCATAAACTGTCAATTGATGACGGTCCGGCTGGCTGTCTGTCCGGCAGATCTCTCGCGTAGCCCCTACTTGCCAACCTTCGGCGGCCAGTCGCCTTTCCACAGCTTCCACCAATTCATCGGATCCAGACCGAGGTTGTCCCACCACGCCTCCAGCATGGCCCGGTCCAGACGCTCAATCCCCTCGCGAGTCACGGCGAAGGGTGGCGGCACAAGCTTCACCAGACGGTCGTAGACATCGCCACGCCGCTCCGCCCGTACCCGCGTCAGCAGGTGCCACAACGTCAATCCGTCACGCGGCCGGGCCTCACGCAGAATCACCTGCAAATCCTCATCCCGGCGCTCTCCCGAATCCCAGCGCTCCACCGCCTGCTGAAACCCATCGGCCGCGTCGAGATAGTACGGCACACCCGGCCCTTCCTTCTCCCGGGTCCGGCACGCCGCCCCCGCCGGAATCAAGGATTCGAGACCATTCGTCTCAAAGCCGACCCAGCCGAGCGTAACGTGGATGCGTCCGTTGCCCCGCTCATCCACCTCCAACGTATACGCGCAGCCGAGATCCACTGCCGTCACCGCCGGCATATCCACGAAAAACAGCTTCGGGGGCGCCCAGATCCGCGCCACAATCTTCCCGCGATCCATCGCCAGACGGTGCTCGGCGGGCCGCGACTCCAGCAACCGCAGTTTCGTCCCTGGTTCCACACGCACCAGACCGATCTGCCCGACCTTCAGCTCCACGCGTCCATCGGCACCGGTTTCCAGCGTCTGCCCGACGCGAAGCTCCGCCTCTTCCCGCATCGCCGATCCCGCAATCAGCGACGTGCCTTCGATGCGCGAGACACTCCAGCCGCCCGAGAAGTAAGGGAGGCCCCACCATGCCGACGAGGCCGCAACGACCAACGCCGCCGCGATCGCTGCATATCGCTGCCACGAGAACCTGCGCCCCGGTTTCGGCAGTTCGGGCGCGGCGCCGCGATGCCGCAGACCGCCGAGCAATTGCTCCAGCCGCTCCACTTCCGGATCCGGACTCCCGCTTTTGTCCCAGAGGTAGTCTTCCTTCATTGGGACTCCCCTCCCAGTTTCTCGCGAAGCATCTTCATCCCGCGATGCAGATTCACGCGTACGGACTCATGCGTCAAACCAGTTCGATCCGCGATTTCCGGTCCCGTCATCCCTTCCACCAAACGCAGCACCAGCGTCTCGCGAAATGCTTCCGGTAGACCCCGAATCACATCCAACACCGCAAGAGCTTCGGGCGGCGCTGGATTCTGGGTCGCCATATCGTCGCGCAGTTCCACTGGCGATACGGCCCGCCTCTGATCCGCACGGTGATAGTCCACCGCCCGGTTGCGCGCGATCATCGACAGCCACCCGCCGAAAGCCTCGGGATCGCGCAAGGTGTCCAGCCGCCGCATCGCCGTCAAGAAAACGTCCTGCGTAAGATCCTCCGCCTGATCCGCCGGAACGCGCGAGAGCAGAATTCCATGCACCAACTTTCCATACAGTTCATACAACCGCCCAAACGCACCCTGATCGCCACGTCCCGCTGCCAGGACCAGCGAACGCGTCTCCCATTTGTCTGGAAAGTCTTTGTCCGAGGCTTCCACCATCACGCTCGCGGTTCCATAGAGGACTCTACTTCGAAGGACGGCGCTCCGGGCAAGTGTGTGAACCCGATACACTCGATAAATATGAGGGCTCTTGCACTGTTCGCGCTGAACGCCGCACTGCTGTGCGCGCAGGATATCACGGGATCGCGCATCCG
Source organism: Bryobacterales bacterium (assembly GCA_016789785.1). The sequence continues at coordinate 2,753 of JAEUQE010000269.1, read as the reverse complement.
TGCGCACGTGAAGTTCCTCGCCAGCGACTTGTTGGAGGGCCGCGGCGTCGGCACGCGTGGCGGCGATCTGACCGTGGAATACCTCGCGTCCCAACTCGCGGTGGCGGGTGTGAAGCCAGCCGGTGAGAATGGTTCCTACTTTCAGCGCGTCACGCTGGTCGGCGTGGAGCTGCTTCCTGCTTCCACCCTCGAAGCGGATGCGGGCAATCTGAAGATCCGTTTCGCGTGGCAAAAGGATTTCGTGGGTTCCACCTACCAGCAGACAGAGCAATCCTCTCTGGATGCCGAAGCTGTCTTCGTTGGACATGGAATCACCGCCCCGGAATTCGGCTGGGAGGATTACAGGGGCGTGGACGTGAAGGGAAAGGTCGTGGTGCTCTACACCGGCGAGCCTCCTTCGGACGATCCGGCATTCTTCGGCGGCAAGGCACTCACTTACTATGGCCGCTGGACCTACAAGTATGAGGAGGCGACCCGGCGCGGCGCGGTAGGCGTGCTCATTGTGCACACCACGCCAACCGCCAGCTACGGCTGGGAGGTGGTGAAGACCTCTTGGGGCCGCGAGGACATGCAGGTACGTCTCGACTCCGGTGAGCATGCGCTGTCGTTCGCGGGCTGGATCACACAGGAGATGGGCGACCGGCTCTTCGCACCCAAGGGCAAGACTGCCGCGGAGATGCTTCAGGCTGCCGATTCCAAGGGCTTTCAGGCGGTCTCCCTGCCGGTCCGGTTCCGAGGCAACTTCCCCGCGAAAGTGCGGATGGTGGAGTCGCGAAACGTGATCGGCATCGTGCCGGGCAGCGATCCCCGCAAGAAGGAAGAAGCCATCCTCTTCAGCGCGCATTGGGACCACCTCGGCATCACCCGTTCTCTCGCTGGTGACGGCATCTTCAATGGCGCCGTCGACAACGCGACGGGTTGCGGCATCGTGCTGGACATCGCACGTTCGTGGCAGGCGATGGAAGTGAAGCCGAGGCGCAGCGCAGTGTTCCTCTTCGTCACCGCGGAAGAAAACGGGCTCCGCGGCGCGCAGTATTACGCGGCCCATCCGGTAGTGCCCGCGGGGAAGACGGCGATCAATCTCAACTTCGATGCGCTTCATCCCTTCGGACGGACAACCGACGTTGTGGTGAACGGCTCGGAGCGAACCACGGTGTGGCCCATCGTGCAGAACGTCGCGCAGCGATTCCGGCTGACCATCGCACCGGATCCTCGTCCTGAAAACGGCTCCTACTACCGCTCCGACCATTTCGCGATGGCCCGCGCCGGCATCCCGGCGTTCTCCATCAACATGGGCACCACGTTTGCCGGCAAGCCCGCTGACTACGGCATCGGCGTCTTCCGCGAATACACGGCGAAGCACTATCATCAGCCTTCGGATGAGTATCAGGAGTCGTGGGATTTCTCGGGTATGGAGGAACTGGCGAAGTTCGGTTTCACCATCGGCCTGGATGTCGCGAACAGCGAGAAGATGCCTACCTGGCGCAAGGGCGACGAGTTTCTTCCCGCCCGTGAGCAGAGCGGAGTCCGTTGAATGGAGCCCATCTCGCACTACTTCTATTCGCACCGGCTGAAGCTTCAATTCTGGGACTTCGGCACGGAAGGAAAACCGTCGCTCCTGTTGGTGCATGGCGGCCTCGATCATGCCCGCAACTGGGACTGGGTGGCGCGGTCCCTGCGCGAGCACTTTCACGTATACGCGCTCGATCTGCGCGGGCACGGCAACAGCGCCTGGGCTCCGGGTGCGCTATACAGTGTCGCGGAACATGTGCTCGATCTTTCCGCGCTCGCCGATATCATTGATGACTTCCCGCTCTACGTGATCGGCCACTCACTCGGAGGCATCATCTCAATGGTCTATGCGGGCGTGTATCCCGATCGCGTGAAGAAGGTGATCACCATCGAAGGGCTTGGCTTTCCTCCCGCGAGCAAATTCCATAAGCCCGCGGAGGAACGCCTGCGAAGCTGGATCGAAGCGGTCCGCAAGACCGAGCAGCGCGACGCACGCACATACCCCGATCTCGAGTCAGCAGTGGGCCGGATGAAAGAAGCCAATCCGCATCTCACTGGCGAGGTGGCCCGTCATCTGACCCTGCATGGCACGAACTGGCAGTCCGATGGCTCGCTGATCTGGAAGTTCGACAACTATGCGCGGCTTTTTCCACCGTTCGGGAACAGTATGGAGGACTTCAAGCAGATCATCGGCAACATCACCTGTCCGGTGCTGATCTTCTGGGGCCTGGAGAGTTGGGCTCCCGATCCCGAACAGGACAAACGAACGGAGACCCTGAAGAACTATCGGATGGTCCGTGTGCCCAATGCGGGGCACTGGCTGCATCACGACCAACTGGATCTGTTCCTCACGGAAGCGAAAGCGTTTCTCCTCGCCGAATGAAACTTGCGGAGTTACGCGGAAGCGACAACTCACTACTTCTGTGGCAAGATGAATCGAGATGTACTTCCTGCTGCAGGCGGTGAACGGCAACTACGCTGGCCGCAAGATCCCGGTTCCCAGTGAGGGCAAGGTCTCCATTGGCCGGGAGGAGTCTGCCAGCTACGCGTTCTTCACGGACAGTTTCATGTCGCGCACGCATGCGGAGTTGTCGCGAGCCGGGGCGGACTGCATTCTGCACGATCTGGACAGCAGCAACGGACCTTTCCTCACCGGCCGCCAGATCGACTATGAAGCCCTGGTGCGCGCCGGCGATCGCGTGCAAATTGGCGAGACGCATTTCGAGGTCAGTGAAGAAACC
>JAEUQE010000268.1:6312-10722 GCA_016789785.1 Bryobacterales bacterium | reverse complement strand
CAAGGCCTTCGCCGGTCATCCCAGACGAGCCCGATTCTGAGACGGTTTACTCAGTACAGCGTTTCAGAAGTTCAGTCCCGTATTTCTTGCGGCAGCCACCCACCCATGCAACTCGTCGCGGTCCGCGTGCGCCAAGGCCTTCGCCGGTCATCCCCTACGAGACCGATTCTGAGACGGTTTACTCAGTACGGCGTTTCAGAAGTTCAGTCCCGTATTTCTTGCGGCAGCCCGCCCACCCATCGCAACTGGTCGCAGTCCGTGTGTCGGCTTGAGAGCGGACACCCGGCAGCAGCGTGAGGGCGTAATTGTGAAACGGTGTGCTTAACGCGCGAGGACCGCTTCCAGAACCGGATCGCGGTCGGCGAAGAAATCCGTGCTTGTCAGATCCACGGCAATGTCGGGCAGAATCGTGCCGATTTCATATCCCGGCAGACTGAACAGGCGCGTGGAAGTGCTCAGAGTGATTCGGGAATTGGGCAGCACGATCTGCACGACCTGCCCGAAGTGCGAACCGCCCTGTCCGGTGGGCTCCCCAACCACGACGACGCCGTTCTGCTTCAGGTCGACGGTGTTGTTGACGCCGGAAGAAAAAGTCTCGCGGCCGACAATCACGAATGCGCCTTTCGACGGATTGATTGTGCCGCGCATGAAGGCTTCAGCGAGTTTGTTGAGCAGGATCGCAATCACCGAGGAATCCCCGCCGCCGTTATTGCGCAGATCGAAGACGACGCGGTCCACTGGATTCGAAGTGGCTGTGGCCAGGACGTCGTCAGAGAACTTGCTCATAGGGAGAGCGGGTACGTTGCGGCACTGGTTGTATTTGACGTAGAGAGTGCGGGAGTCGCCGAGATACTCATACCAGTAGGCCTGTTGGGGCGAGCGGCGGTAGAGCGGCGCCAGCGGCCGCGACAGATAGGGCGCAGTGACCAGAGCCACCTGTACAGGCTCCAACGTTGCCTCAAAGGTGCTTCCGTCGGTTTCGCGCACGGCGATGCTTACTCTGGAGGCATCGGAACTCACACCTGCGAGCCGCAGCAGATCGGGGCTCACCATGTAATTCTGGCTGCCTGACAGCAGGCGGGCCCACAGATCGAATTCATTCGCGATGTATGGTTTGACCGCGGCGTAGGCTTCCTCGGCGCTCTTGCCGCCGATACTGACCACCTGTTTTCCGAGCAGGCGTATCTGCGGTTCCGAGGCCGCCGTCACGAACAAACCATCGGGAAACCAGCGCAGCCGGATCGGCAGCAGACGCGTCTGAATCGCTGGGATGGGAGCGGAAGTGTGTCCGTCCCCGATCGATGCGACAATTCTCGCGAGTTCCGCCTGGACCTCGAAGTCTGACTTGGATGCGACATTGTTCAAAAGCTCTGTGAATGCCTGATTGAAGGTGTCGCGCGTTACTTTTGTGAACGGATTGGGGTGAATGCGGAGAATCTCGGACTGTGCGAAACGGATATCCTCCTGCCAGCGTTGATCCCGCGTTTGGGCGAACAGCGAAAGGGAGATAGCAAGACCTAATACAAGCCGATGCATACCTCTGGATACGCAGAAAGGTCAGGTCCGGTTTCCGGAAACTGCGGCTGGCCGGGCGGGTGGCGGACAGCACTCGGCGTGGCACAGATCGGGCAGGATTCCTCCACCGTCGATGCGTTCCTGAATCAGATCGCGCACCATGGCGACAAACTTCGGATGCGTTCCGGAGCAGGCGGCGCGGGTCATCGGAATGCCGAGTTCGTCGCAGAGATCCTTCGCTTCCGTATCGAGATCGTAGAGGATCTCCATGTGATCGGATACGAAGCCAATCGGCACCAGGACCAGTGCTTTCGCGCCTGCCGCGTGCATCTCGCGAATCGTATCGAGCACATCGGGCTCCAGCCACGGCTGTGAAGGCGGGCCACTGCGGCTCTGATACACCAGGCGCCACTTCTCACGGCCCAGCATCGACGCCACTGCCGCGCACGACTCCAGCAGTTGCGGCTCGTACTTGCACGAATTTGCCATGGACGTGGGAATGCTATGCGCCGTGAAGACGAGTTCCGCGCCACCCCGCAGATCTTCGGGAAGAGCGCCGATCGCCTGGCGCACGTAGTCCGAGACCGCATCAAGGAAACCCGGATGCTGGTAGAACACGCGGATCTTGTCGATCTCCGGTGCGCCGTCGCCCACCGCGGCACGTGCCTGCGCGATGTTGTCCTTGTATTGGCGGCATCCGGAATAGGAACTGAATGCCGAAGTGACAAACGCCACGGCCCGCTTCACGCCGTCTTCTTTCATCTGCCGGATCGTATCCGGCAGCATGGGGTGCCAGTTGCGATTGCCCCAATATACCGGCAGGTCCGGACCGTGGTGCGCCAGTTCTTCTTTGAGGGCCGCAATCAGGGCGCGATTCTGATCGTTGATGGGACTGCGGCCCGAGAAGTGATAATAATGTTCCGCGACCTCCAGCAAACGCTCGCGCGGAATGTTGCGCCCGCGCGTGACGTTTTCCAGGAACGGCATCACGTCGTCCGGTTGTTCCGGCCCGCCGAAGCTGACCAGAAGCACTGCGTCGTATTTCATAGAGTCTCTCTGAGGATTTCCAGCGGCTTCTGTTGCAGAATGCGATTACTTGCAAGCCATCCAGCCGCGTTTGCAAGGAGGGCGGTCAAGACGATGGACACCAGATGCGGCACGGGATCAAAGTGATAGTCCACCTGGAACAGCCGTTTCAACACCAGGTACGAGAACGCCGTGGCGAGAATGCTGCCCAGCAGTCCGGCGGATACTCCGAGCAATAGGAATTCGATGGAGAAAATGCCAGCGATCCGGTGCCGCGTGGCGCCCAGCGTTTTCAGGATCACCACTTCGCGAATACGCCGGAATCGCGTTCCGGCCACGCTCGACGCGAGAATCACCGCGCCCGCCAGAATCGCGAACACGGAGATGAAGCGGATGATGAGCGAAATCTGATCCACCACTTCCTGAATGATCGCGAGCACATCGGCGCCATTGATCACTGTCACCGTCGGATAGCGCTGGAACATGTCGCGCTGCAATGCGGCGATGATGTTCGGCTTGGCGCGGACCGCGGCGAAGTGCAGGATCGGCAGTCCGTCCAGTGCGCCAGGAATGAAGACAAACTCGAAGTTCGATCCCATTCGCACCGCTTCGTTGCGATAGACACAGCGCACCTGGGAAGCGAAGTCGCGCGTGCTCGACTTCCAGTCCAACTGCGCTCCGGGGCCGATATTCAGGGCCTTCGCGACGTCCTCGCTGATGCACAACTGCACGCCCTGCCTCTCCGCGTTCGCTGACGCTTCCCACCACCGGCCGTCCAGAACGGTCACCGGGGCAGGCTTCTCGGCAATCCACGTCACCGTCCGTGATTGTCCGAACCTCCTACTGAAGCCTTTCAGTCCGAGCTTGTCCGGCGGCGTGCCGTTCACCTTGGTGATGCGGGCCGATACGATCGGAATCACTTCGGTGTTGCCTTCCACGCCATCGCGGGTCTTCAGCATCTCCGCCACGCCATCGCGCTCCTTCGGCGTGATGTTGATGAGGAATACGTTCGGCATTCCCGGAGGAGCACTACTTGCGATCTGCACCAGCATCGAAGTCTGCACCAGATACACCGTCAGCGTGAACATCACTCCGAGACTCAGTGCCACCAGCAACGCCGTCGCCTGATTTCCAGGCCGGTAGATATTAGCGACTCCATGACGGATGGACGCCGGCAGGGCGCGCTGCGTCATCGAACTGACCTGCTTCAACACACGCAGCAGCCCATAAGCGATCACGCTGAGGATCAGGATGCTCGCCGTAAACCCGCCCACGAAGTACGCACTCACGCGCAGCGAATCACTCAGCCAGTAGACGATGGCGAGAATCCCGCTGAGAATCACAGCGGCCACCAGGGCCGTCAGTTTGCCATGCCGCAAGCGGTCCTTCCATCCGGGGCGGGTCTCTTCCATGTCGCGGCGCAGAATGAGCGACGGGCGAATGCGGCGAATGCTCACCAGAGGCGGCAGCGTGAACAGCAGGGTGGAGAGCACGCCGATCGCAAGCCCTTGCAGCGCTGAGAGTGGATCGAGGCTGACATCAGGCGTGAGTTGGAAATACCGTGCGAGCAGCAGAGGGAAGATTCGCTGCACCAGAAGTCCCACGGCGATTCCGGCAGTTCCGCCGATCAACCCGAGCATGAGCGTCTGCACCAGATAGATACGCACGATCTGACCCGATCGCGCGCCAATCGACTTCATCACGGCGATGGTGTCCATCTTCTGCTGAAGATGGGAATGCATCGCCATGCCGACGCCAATGGCGCCAACGATCAGCGCAATCAGGCTCACAAGACTGAGAAACATCGTCGAGCGATCGAGCCCGCGCGTGATCAATGGATGGGTCTCGCGATAGTCCGTGATCAGCGCC
>JAEUQE010000268.1:0-6303 GCA_016789785.1 Bryobacterales bacterium | reverse complement strand
AGACTGAGAAACATCGTCGAGCGATCGAGCCCGCGCGTGATCAATGGATGGGTCTCGCGATAGTCCGTGATCAGCGCCTCGGGGAACACAGCCTTCAACTGCGCGCGAGCCTTCTCCACGGGCGTTGATCCTTCGCTGAACTTGAAGAGAAAGCGCTGCGCGGCCCGGCTTCCGAACACGATGAGTTGCGTGCGCTCGATGCCTTCGCGGCTCATCAGGATGCGCGGCCCAACGTTCGCACTGCCCGCCATGCGATCCGGCTCCACCGAGACTTGCCCGATGATGCGGAAGTCGCTCGCACCGAGCTTCACTGTGTCACCGACCTTCAGGTTCAAGCGCACCAGCAGATCTTCAGACACGGCCACGGTGTCGGATTTCAGCGCCTCTCTCAACGGCTGCGCGGGGAGGAGTTGCAGGTCGCCATAGAAGGGATACACCGCGGGATCGACGGCCTTGATGGAAACGAGCACCGGCGTGGAGCCCTGTCCGGCGGATAGCATCGACACCGATTCCGTGATCCACGTGCGCGCCACGCCGCTCTTGCGCAGGTTCTCCATCTCGGCTTCCTGCTCCTGGTTGGGAAGAGAGAACGTACGCACGCTCAGATCGCCCGCAAGCAGCTTGCGAGCGTCCTTCATCAGCATTCCGCGGAACGCCTGCGAGAAGCCGCGCACGCCGGTGAGCGCGCCGACGCCAAGAGCCACGGCGACGATCACGAAGAGGAATCGCGTGGAGGACGCTCTGGCCTCGCGCCATGCGATCTTGCGCGCGGTGGTCCAGGTGAAACGGTCAGGCACGCAAGTCGTCTCCCACGATCACACCGTCTTTCAGGCGCACCACGCGGTCGGCATAGCCTGCCAGCGTTGCATCGTGCGTCACCATCACCAGAGTGGTCCCTTCTTTCCGGTTCATCGATAGCAGCAGGTCCAACACGTGTTGCCCGTTCGAGGAGTCGAGATTGCCGGTCGGCTCATCAGCCATCAGAATCGGCGGCTTCATCATGAATGCGCGGGCGAGTGCCACGCGCTGCTGCTCGCCACCGGAAAGCTGAATCGGGTAGTGGTCCTTGCGGTCATGCAGACCCACCGTATCGATGAGTTCCAGTGCGCGGTCCTCGCCGCTTCCATCGCCCGCAAGCTCACTTGGCAACAGCACGTTTTCGATGGCCGTGAGCGTGGGGATCAGTTGGTAGGACTGAAAGACGAAGCCCAGCTTGCGCCCGCGAATTTGCGCGAGCTGATCCTCCGCCAGGCCGCTGATCTCGGTGCCATCCAGCACAATGCTGCCCGCGGTCGGCGTATCCAAGCCCGCAAGTAGTCCGAGGAGAGTGCTCTTGCCACTGCCCGATGGTCCCATGATGGCCACGAACTGGCCGCGGGGAATCTGAAAATCGACGCCCCGGAGAATTTCCACGGTATGCGCGCCGTTGGTGATGCTCTTTTTGAGTGCGGTGACTTGAATCACCGCCGTCTGATTCGACATTCGCCTGCTTAAGTCCTTATTATGGCATTGCGTGCGGTTTCTTCTTTTTCTTCTGATGATGGTGAGCCTTGCGGGCTGCAAGAAAGAGCCCACAGGGACAAAACAGGCCGAACTCGCGCCTGCCCCGAAGCTGGTGAAAGACCAGAAGGCTGAGGACCGTCCATTGATCATCGCATTCGGCGACAGTTTGTCTGCCGGCTATGGAGTGGAGGCGGGGCTCAGTTATCCCGACTTTCTGCAGAAGGAGTTGGATGCCGCCGGGTACCGTTATCGCGTGCAGAACGAAGGGATCAGTGGCGATACATCGAGCGGTGGCGTCGCGAGAATGGAAACCGTGCTGAATGCGCAGCCGGCCATCGTGATCCTGGAACTTGGTGCGAACGACGGGCTCCGCGGAATCCCAGTTGCGAAGACTCGCGAGAATCTCGATCTCATGACCAGCGAGTTCGTGAAGGCAGGCGCGAAAGTGTTGCTCGCCGGCATCACGCTGCCTCGGAACTATGGTGCGGACTACATTCGCGAGTTCGACCGCATCTTCCCCGATCTTGCCCAGAAGCACAACGTGGCAAGGCTGCCGTTCCTGCTCGAAAAGGTGGCCATGAATTCGAAACTGATGCAGCCGGACGCACTGCATCCCAACGCCGAAGGGAACCGCATTGTGGCGCGCAATGTCTTCGGAGCGCTGCAGCCGCTGCTTTCAAAGTAGGGCGACGGGCCGCGACATTGATACTCTAGAAAGATGCAGCGAGTTCTGGGCGCGTGGATCCTCCTCCCTTTGGTGCTGTGTTCCGAAGAAGCCGGCATGCCGAAACCGAAGTACGCGGACAATGGCGATCTCATTCGTCCCGAGTCCTATCGTGACTGGATGTTCGTGGGCGCGAATCTCGGCATGGCGTATACCGAAGGCCAGGCCAAGCCGCAGTCGAACTATCACAGCATCTACATGCAGCGCGAGGCTTATCAGTACTACGCGAAAACGGGCAAGTTCCCCGACAAGACCATCCTGGTGATGGAGGTTCTCTCGGCGGGCACGAACGTCTCCATCAATAAGCAGGGCTCGTTTGCTGATCAGCACATCGGCGTCGAGGTCGCCCTGAAGGATGAGTCGAAGTTCCCGGACAAGTGGGCCTACTTCAATTTCATTGGGCAAGGCGGCAAGGAACTCACGCAGGCAGCGCCAATGCCGAAAGAGCGTTGCTGGCGCTGTCACAATCAGCATGGTGCGGTGGACAACGTGTTCGTTCAGTTCCACACGGTGTTACGCGACGCGCGCAAGCTGCCGGCGTCGCATTGACGCTACGATAGAGAGATGCGTTGTTTGCTACTGGCTCTTGTCGCAACCGGGCTTTTCGCGGCCAATCCTGAGTTGGTGAAAGTGAAGTCGGTGTATCTGCTGCCGATGTCGAACGGCATGGATCAATACCTTGCCAATCGCCTGCAGGATTCTTCCCTCTACGTGGTGACAACCGATCCGCAGGCTGCCGATGCAATCTTCACCGATACGCTCGGACCAGCCTTCGAGCGCAAGTTCACCGAACTCTATCCGGTCCCGCAAGAGGAAGACGAAGAGGAACCCGAGCCGAAAGAGCCCGAGCGTCTGAGTTCCTTCCGCAAGGGCCGGGGCATGATCTTCCTGGTGGAGCGGCGGACGAAGCAGGTAGTGTGGTCCACCTACGAGTTGCCGAAGAACATCTCGTCAAGCAGTCTGGACCGCGCGGCGCAGCGCATTACGGAACGTCTGCGAAAGTCGCTGGATCCGAAAACCGCGCAAGCCAGCCGTTAGATTCTGGCGTCCACGCAGACCGGCGTATGCTCTTCCTTGCGCAAGCGGATTCAGAAGCTGATGGCCGACTGCTGAACGCTGAGTGCAGCCAAAATTTTTGGCTATAGTCGCTACCGGCGCAATCGCGACATCCACGTTCCCCAACCGATTCCCAACCGCGTCGAGATCGCCGCGCACAGCAACGCCAGGCCCATCCGCATGGTGAACTGCGCCGTGGTCGTTTCCACCTGCGTGTAGAGGCCGCGTGGCAGATCAGCCACGGGCGGCATGAAGTAGGGGAAGTAGTGCGTTCCGAAGATCCAGTTGCGCGCCGCGGGCGAGTTCAGGAAATCAGCGAACGGCCACTGTACGGCGAGCAGCGTCAACACAAACAGCGGGCCCGCCAGCAGCGCGTAGGCCCAACGGGCATCGGGCATGCGCTGACGCAATAGGTCCGTCGCGAACGCCGGGATCACCAGCAGCACTGGAAACGGGCTGGGGATGAAGTGCGTGATCTGCCAGTAGACCGGTCCCAGCTTCGGCTCGGCGGGAAACAGGGGCAGGATCCACAACAGCCCGAGTTGGAAGCAGAAGAGAATGCCGGCCACGATGGTGGCGCCCCAGCGATGGCGGGTTACCTCGCGAATCGCCGCCAGGACAACGGGCACGCTCGATCCCAGCACGAGATAGAAACGCGCGCTGTGCATGAAGTTCCGGGTGATCAGCTCCAGAAACGTGCCGACCGCGATGCCCAACAAGGTTCCTCCGATCAGCAGCACCACCCGTTCCAGACGCCGCCGCAGATCGCCCGAGGCGCGGTTCATCTCGCTCACCGAGACAAACAGCGCGCCGAAGCGGATGCCCAGCAGTCCGAACGCGAGGACGAGGTGCGGTGGCGAGAGGATCTTCGTATCCAGTCCGTAGGTGTTGTGCCACCAATCGTCGAACGGCGCCGAGGTGATCATCGCCAGCGCGCCCCAGGCGGCAAGAAACGCGCCGGCCGGCCCAAGGAAGCCCCACATCCGCACGGATACGGCACGCAATGGAGCGCCTTGCTGGAACGTGGTGTAGAGGATCATCCACGCGGCCGTGAACCCAGCAAGCAATCCCGACGCATAGATGAACAGGTGCGGCGGGCTCCAGAACGTATCGCGCCCGATGCTCATGTGCCACGAGATGTCCCACGTGGCGCCGATCACCGCGCACGCGGCGGACGCGAGGAACGACCAGACGTACCACGGCACGCGCTCGGCTTCGGCGGCCGTTTTGGCATGTGCGCCAACGGACACCGGGATTGGCATCGACTGTGCCATACCCGGCGATTATGCCACAAGGTCAACGGATTGGAGCGATCCATGGTGGGCGGTGTACGATTGGCGACGTCTAACTGGTTGGATGCGGCGTTCCGGAACACTTTCGGCACTCTCCGGGAGTAGGTTGCTCCGTTGTGGCAAGAACCTCTATACTCTCAGTCTGCTGTTGACGAGTTGGGAGCCGCGAGAAGCATGCTAGCACAGGAGCGAATCACAGAACTCCTTGGAGCCTGGCGCGATGGTGATCCTGATGCCGTTCGGAGCCTGCTGCCACAGGTTTACGAGGAACTGCGCAAGATCGCCGCGAGTGCTGTGGCGTCGAACGCACCATTGGGAGTGAGCCGGACAGAGTTGGTTCACGAGGCATTCCTTCGCCTGTCCGGGAGCAAGCTGCCGGAGTTCCGGAATCGCAAGCACTTCTACGCGATCACGGCCAGGCTCATGCGGATCGTGCTTGTGGATCAAGCCCGCAGACTGCGTCGCATCAAGCGCCGCGACACCGCCGGCGAGCACAGCCTGGTGGACGGATTCGCCTGGAATGCACCTGAAGATCATCTGACTTTGCACCGCTGCCTGGAGAAACTGGAGGAGTTCTCACCCCGCAAGGCGCAGATGGTGGAGTTGCGTTTTTTTGGGGGCTTGGAGCTGACCGAGATTGCGGAGACGCTGGGTGTTTCGCTGGCCTTGGTCAAGCGAGAAATCTTACTGGCGCGCTCCTGGATGGCGCGGGAGCTTGCGGGCAGTGACACCGGACACGAAGCGGCGAGTTGATCAGATCTTTGAGGAAGTGAGTTTGCTCCCGCCTGGCGAGCGCGAAGGGAGACTCCTCCAGGTTGAGCCGCGTCTCGCCGCGGAGGTCCGCCACCTTCTTGCGCTGCTGCCTTCCGCGGAACGGCTCTTCGCGGATCTGGAACAGCGTCTCGAGCCCGGGCGGCGTATTGGCGCCTGGCGGTTGACGGCGTTGCTGGGCAGAGGTGGAATGGGCGAGGTTTGGCGGGCCGAGCGTGCCGACGGAGAATACCAGGCCCGGGTGGCAATCAAGTTCCTCGGAAACCTGGCGATCGCGGGAGGATGGGACCGGTTTCAGCGTGAGAAGCAGTTTCTGGCAAATCTGAAGCACCCCGGGATCGCGAAAATGATCGACGCCGGGACAACAGCGGCTGGAGTTCCGTGGCTCGCAATGGAATTGGTGGATGGTGTCCCGATCACGCAGTTTGCCGCGCAGGTGGGCCTACGGGAGCGCGTGCAACTCATCATCAGGCTCTGTGAGGCAATCGAATACGCGCATCAGAAACTGATCGTCCATCGCGATCTGAAGCCGCCGAACATCCTGGTGACTTCGCGGGGCAACCCCAAACTGCTCGATTTCGGGATCGCACTCGACCTGGACCGGACGGAGAGTATCACCACACCGCTGGCACGCATGGTCAGTATCGAGTGGGCGAGCCCAGAGCAGTTGCGTGACGAACCGGTTTCCACCGCAACCGACGTCTTTTCTCTAGGACGCGTGCTGTGCGCGGTTCTCGCCGGCCGAACCGGACTCGAAGACAAGAAGGGCCGCGCTTTGTGGGACGCGGTGATCCACTCTGCCCATCCCTCGCCGTCACAACTGTCAGGCGACCGGCGATTGGAAGGAGACCTGGACAGCATTGTATTGAGAGCGACGGCGGCGAAACCGGAAGACCGCTATCGTTCGGTAAGCGAGTTGCGGCAGGATCTGGAGAACTGGATTGCGCTCCGTCCGGT